>NZ_JAMPOG010000014.1:0-143230 GCF_028480065.1 Providencia sp. PROV189 | reverse complement strand
GGATGGCGCAAGAAGCTGTCAAAATACGGAATATCAGCGTACGTTTTGCCTGCCAGTTATTTGTAGTGAGCGAAAGTTGCTATCGTTATCAAGCATCAATGTATTTACCACGTCGTTGATTCACAATCCCTAAAAGACCATCCGCACGGTAGCGGACTAATTTACACATAGAGTGCATTGTACGATCCAAATACTATTTTTCTTTTTGCCACTGTATTATTTTATTTTTATTATTAATTAACTGGTGCATTCCTGAAATTAATTCCTTTACTTCCTCACCAGTATTCGAACCTGGTGAAAAGGGCAGCATTACGGTTATGCGGCTGAACAGCTACGCGCACCTGGGTGCGTTTAACATTCCAGAAGGCACGCCAAAGGCAAGCGTAGAGCGATTCAACAATAAGGTCTATGTACTGTCCGAGAAGCCAGACAAGCGCCTGGCTGGATTGTGGATCGGCCGCGATGCTAACGGTAGGGAAGGAATTTGTGGTTACATCAATAACAGTATGCGAATTCAAAAGTGCTACTTTATTTTGTATAGAGAAAAATAAAAATTCATGAACGGCCAGAGCATAATATATTGAGCAATGTCCTTTGTTAATTAAAGCAGCATCTAGCTTGATTCAGTCAGCTTTTAAACTTGAAAGACTGTAGAAGCATTGTTTATGATTGAAAAGTACTAAGAGTCGCTCAAAAAAATAGTAATGCCGATTTTGTCTTTGAAAGCGGACCCGCTGAAGGAAAAACTGTTGATTTTCTATTTACAACAAACACAGGAAAACAAGAAGAAATACTCAAATTTAATCAATACGTTGCAAATAATAACTGGTCCAGAAATGTAAAACAAATAACTGACCATCTAGGAAAAGCTGATATTGTGCCAATAGATACAACAGCCTTAAATGCTCAAAATAAAGCTAAACTGATAGAATATTTAAATACTTTATCAAATGAACAAAAAAAGAAAATAATTTTATTAGAGAGGTAATTAATATGGCCGGTATTTTTTATTTTGGAGAAAAGCTAGGTGTAGGGCTTGGAACTCCTAGGCTTTCTATTTTAGTCAATGAGTTAGAGCAGGAATTAAAATCCTATCCAGACGTTCTAGATAAGGTAATGGATTTTTATAACTGTGATTCATCAGTAGATTTTTCAATATTATCTGTAACTGATTATAATATATGCTATAACGCATTAGTTAATATCGTTAACACGATAAAATTAAAAGGTCATATAAATAAACAGTGGATAGTTGACCTTTGGGATAATGAAATGAAGGAAAAAATGCAAGCGTCACCATTATACCAAATAGAAAGTTGAATATGAGTAAAAAGCCACCCCAAAGTTGGTGTCCAACTTTTGGGGTGCTGAAGACTTAACACCGGATATAGGCTTTCGCTCCGCAGGGATAGTCCATAATGCTTTGTCAAAATCAATCTCAGACCAACGAGCGTAACGAAGTTCACTCGAACGAATGAAAACTAATAAATTCAACATGATCGCTAAGCGAGTAACGGCCCGTCCTTTATAAGCATCGATACGGGCAATGAGTTCAGGTAGTCGATCAAGATTAAGGGCCGGTCGATGTTGGCGCTGTACTGTCGTCACAGCCCCTGCGGTATCAATGGCAGGGTTATATACCAATATTTCACCTACTGACAACTCATAATATCTAGCTCTTTCATTAAGTTACCGGTAAGATAACGGCTCATTTTGACACCGTACTGAGTCGTGACTATCGTGGCAAGAGTCCTTGCGCCAGCGAGCCGCCACTTAAGTTCCAAGCGTCTTTGACTAATTAACTGGGGTAATATTAACGCTACCCTTTGTGTCATGGCAAAACCAGGGGGAGACAGTGAATGCAAATGGTTTTACGGTTCAATTTCCAATTACGTTGAGGTTTTATATTAATGACCGTGTTATTGATGGACAGTTGTCTATTGCAGCGATGGGCCTTGGTGGCTATGTACGCGCCTTTACAGCATCGCGAACCACTCCGCAACATACATCGTGGACATTGAGTGATTCATCAGTACCAATGCGGCTGGCTGCTTCTCAATTAAACATAGGATCTTCTTGTATCACCATGACCAGTACAGGGCAAGCTGGTACGGTTAATTTACGTCATGGGCATTTAAATACCTTAAATTATGACAGTGTCGTGACAGAAAAAGTCACCTATACCTGTAAATTTTCAGCCTCAACCAGGGTGAAGCTACGTCTTGATTATGCCACTGACAGCGACCCAAAGAAACGTCTACCAATGATTAGTAGTCAAAATGGTGATAATAAAATCTATAGCGACTTGACCATGACCGATGAAAAAACCGGCGAAACCGATAAATATTTGAAAATCGAAATCAAAGATCTAAGAACTATTCATATTCAAGGAAACAACGCCGTAGCGGGTGAATATAAAGGCTCTGCGTGGTTAATTGCGACATTTGACTAGTTTTCCCATCAATACCTGTGATAACAAGGGCTGGCATAGAGCGAGGGAACAACTCGGAGTTTTGGTCAAAGAACTCCATTTTATCCCGTCTTTCTGACCCGTGTATTCAACATAGAGGCGGTATTTACGTGAAATACTTATCAAATTGTGACGAGAAATAGTTTTATTTATTATTTGCAATAAGCACAGCCGAAAAACTCAACTTAATCTCTTTATTTACAACAGTGTCCTCATTTTCCTCCTGCTAATTCAATAAAGCTACCTGTTACATACGAGGCCTCATCTGATAATAACCATGCTATAGCTTGAGCGACTTCTTCAGGTTGACCACCGCGCTTCATCGGTAAGTCATTTTTAACTCGATCAACGCGTGTGGCTTCACCACCGTCAGCATGCATATCGGTATAAATAAACCCGGGACGAACGGCATTAACACGAATGCCTTGAGCAGCAACTTCTAAAGACAAACCGATAGTAAGGGTATCAATCGCGCCTTTTGAAGCTGCATAATCTACATATTCGTGAGGCGCACCAAGACGTGATGCTGCTGAAGATACGTTCACGATGGCACCGCCCTGGCCACCATGACGAAATGCCATCCGTTTAATCGCTTCTCGTGCGCAGATGAAGCTTCCGCTGACATTGGTAGCAAATAGCTTAGCCAAACGCTGAGCATTCAGTTGTTCTATTGAAGCTTGAGGCATCAGCATTCCGGCATTGTTTACTAATCCAGAAATGGGGCCAAGCTCTTTATCTATCTGTTTGAATAATGAAATAATTTGCTCTTCCTCGGATATGTCAGCTTGTATAGCGATAGCTTTACCACCGGCATGCTGTATTCGTTCTACGACTTCGCGTGCATTGGCTTCACGTACTCGATATCCAACGCAAATTTTATGTCCCTTCTTTGCCAAATAGAGGGCAGTTGCTCGGCCAATTCCGCGATCACCACCAGTGATCAGGGTAATTTTATCATTCATGCTCTATTCTCTCAGTCTGAGTTTTATTTTTTGCTTATTTATCAGTATCAAAACAGTAATACACAGGCAAAACAGAGCCATCATGGCGAACACCCCCTTACCCGACCACTCTAAGAGTGCTCCACCTACAAATGGCCCCAAAGACAGACCGAGTACGACCAGAGTTGAGGCGCCTAAATAAGCCCCTCGATAGCTTTCTGGTGCAAGACGATCGAGCAAAATACTCAAAGTAGAGCGCAAAAATCAATGAACCAATCACAATGCGTTGTTCGAGATGCGTATTAGTAAGTAAAGGCACCAAATAGAGTAGCCAGCCCTCGCATTAGAAACGCGTATTAATGGCAAAAACATTGGGGTTGTTTTCAAACCTAAGCTTCTTACTAAAAAGCGGACAGTGCCATTGATTTTTTTTGGGGTTTTGGGGTTTATTCTCGTCAGTTGACCTTAATTTTCATTGAAAGGTATGGTTGAACTCTAAAACCCCCGTGCTGTACTACAGGGGTAGTCTCAGGATAACTACGGGCTATCAGTCAACTAGTTACTTAATCTTGTTGATAACGCTTATATCACTTACTGAAGAAACTAACAATCTGCTTTTGTCTAAAATCAGCAATATTTCTGAGTATTTTAAATTGGCGACACTTTTAGATGAAATAGATCAAGAGATAAGAACAGCAATTAAAGCCTAAATAAACCAACACGATTAACCAGCTAGAACACAGGATTTCCTCATTTCATACTTATGTCAAGGCTAAGTTAAGGTGTCCGCCTCTCAGCAAAGTTGAAATGTCCTGATTTATACCTGTATTATTAATGGATATGTCGGATTATCTTCTGGAGAAATACATTGTTAACGGTCTGGGGTCGTAAAACATCATCTAACGTACAAGCACTTATGTGGTGTATTGGAGAGTTAGGATTACCTTATCAGAGACATGATGTTGGGCATCGTTATGGTGGAACTGACACTGACGAATTTTATCGTTTGAATCCAAACCGTACTGTTCCTGTTCTACAAGATGGTTGTAATCCTCCATTATGGGAAACAGGCGCGATATTGAGATATCTTGCTAATCAATATGCAACAGGGTATTTCTGGCCTGATGATTTACTGGCGAGAACCGAAGTTGATCGTTGGATGGAATGGTCAAAGTTAAATATTGCACTGGCATTTACCGCTCCCATCTTTTGGCGCGTCGCTCGTACACCAAATGAATTGCAAGATGTAGAAGCAATTAGATTGGCAATTGACCAATTTGAAAATAATTTAATCATTGCCGAAGAGATATTAGCTGTCAGGAATTACCTCGCGTGTAAACATTTTTCATTGGCAGACATCCAATTTGGACATGTTTTATATCGTTATTATGATATTGATATAAAAAGAAAATCACTACCACATATAGAAGCTTATTATAAGCGTATTCTTAATAGGCCTGCATATCGTGAGCATGTCGCTATTTCGTATGATGAACTCAAACCAGCAAAATAGTACACATAATATTATTTTAAACTTTGCTTCCAAATATTTCTTCTGAACGAGTCTGAAGTTTTGTTAAAGCCTCAAGCATATCGTCATTACTGAGTGCGCGTTGAGTTTTTTTCTGTCGGTTTTTTATGTCTTCGAGATGAACCATTGCCCGCAGGAACGGCTTGAGAGTGTGTATTATCACGCTTATCTTGAACCATTTTTACTAGTTCTAATGTGCGACCTAAGCGTTTATTATCAACGATAGCGCCTTGGTCAACCTCTGACAGCCGATCATAAATAGAATAGGGGAGAACGCCACCATTTAAGCGGATCTCTTTTCGCCCATCGGGATAATGCCAAACATCAATGTATTCTCGAAAAATACTCGCTTTGTCACTGTACAAGGCAAGGGGTTTGCCATGTTTTTCTATATAGCCACGGGTTGCTTCAAAATAACTAAAGGTGGATTCAGATTTAACAAATCTTAATTGCATCAAAGCACTTGTTGCATCATCAACATAAACTAAAGCCGTACAAGCTGGCGCGCGATCTTCAAACCAATGGTGGTCACAACCATCAATTTGGATAAGCTCTCCAGTACAGGCTCTTCGGTAGCGAGGTTGCTGGATTTTAGGGGCTCGTTGTTTACGAGGAACCCACAAACCGGCTTTAATCATGAGTGTTCGAACAGTTTCTTTGGATAGATAAACATCATGTTGCTCAGCCAGCTTTTCACAAGCTAAAGTTGGACCAAAGTCATGATAATGTTCCCGAATAATCGTGAGTGCATATTCAGATAATCCAGAGGGAAGCTGATTATTGCTTGGTTTACCGCGTCGTTGGTTGGCAATCCCTAAAGGACCATCCTCACGATAGCGAACTAATAGCCGTCGGCATTGGCGAGCAGATATGCCTAATCGTTGTGCTGCCATTTTGGTTGGCAGGCGCTGGTCAATCACATCCTAGATCACTTTTAGTCGTTTAACATCTTCCAAGGTAAAAAACTCCGCTCTATAAGCCGTCATGTGAACCCCTTAATGGTGAGCCTACGTGACGGACATCTTAACTTAGCCCAGAGCGGACATTACAACTTTGCTATTACAACCAAGGTTCGCATAATGTGTATTATGTTAAATAGAATGTGAGAGCTAATAACTTTATAAATAGCCTCATTATCACTATCATTACCTCCTGATTTACTATGCGAAATAGCTACTGGTAGTTTAACCAGTGCTCCTAGTATTAGTGTATGCTTATATATATTTTTACTACCCTACCACGTAAATACGTTTGCCGGTAATATTGTTATTGGTGGTGGCGGAATTCATTGCGTAACCATGCAACAACCCGATTTCACAGCATTTATTACGAATAAACAAAGATATGACACAATTTAATACAAAAAGAGCCTCATTAGATACGTTATCTCCCGAAGATATCTGTGCTGTAATGAAATTTGAAGATGGTGACCCGAATGAAAACCCATGGGTTTTAGGAAAACCACCTACACTTAAAATTGAGATCCGTGACTATGATCCTATTTGGGCAACACTTTTTATACAAGAAAAAGCACGTATCCAAGCCGCACTAGGCGAAGCAGCACTACATATTGACCATATTGGCTCAACTGCGGTTCCAAATCTAGCAGCTAAACCTATTATTGATATTGACTTAATCGTTGAGGATCCTACTGCTGAGAACCGTTATATCCCTCAACTAACTGCCTTGGGGTATGTTCATACAATTCGCGAACCATCTTGGTATGAACACCGAATGCTATACCTTGATAAACCACAGGTTAATTTACATGTATTTGCACCTGGCTGCCCTGAACATTTACGTCATCAGTTATTCCGTGATTGGCTAATGACCCACCCTGACGATCTTGCTACCTATGCCGTCAGCAAAATGAAAGCAAAAGAAGGTGTTAATACAATGATGGATTACAATCAAAAGAAAAATGATACTATTCAAAAGATTTATGCAAAGCTATTTACCCATTTACAAAAAAATAGCTAAAAAGCGGAATGCATGCATAGAGTTATTCATCAATTTGATAAGCAAGATATAGGTCAATCGTCAGCTATTTTAGCGGATTTATTGCATAAAGAATGGTTCCTATTATTAGACATTAGCATTACGCTTCTACAATAATCTGCAACTACTCAGTTGATGCATAAATCCTTTGTCAAAAGGATCACCTTCAGACACTGATGCAATACCATATTTCTTTGTGAAATCTTCCTGCACATTTCCGTCTTTATAACGAAGTTCGACTTCTGAATGCAGTACACGGCCATCCGGTGTAACTGGTGGCTCAGTAGTCGCGAGCTTTAAAATTAGCTGAATGGGAGGTATTTTATAATTATCATCGCCCCACTCAGCTCATGCTGGTAAAACACGGTATGAAGTGTTAAAAAATAAGCTTGGTTTTTAAGGTTAAGTGTCAGCCGAGGTTCTGAGTGACACACAATCGGATGTTACGAAAATCCTGTACATCGGCTATACCGAGTAAATAAACTTTAGGGTTAGTCATAGTATTAACTTAACGTCCTGATTATTGATGAACTATAATTAATTTTAAAATCAACTTACGATAAGCTTAACGCATAATAACCGAAAGTTCTACGGAACCACGTGCTAAACCGGTTATCCCTGCCCCCTTTGAATATAACTCATATTCAAGAGTTTTCGTTATATTGACATTGTTTTCATTTGCGTTAATACGACCAAGCTCGACTATAGTCTGGTCTAAACGTATTGGTAATTTAGCCCCATTGTGGTGCACAAATAATTTTACATACGCAGCAGCTTGATTACTTGCGTTATTTAAATTGACATCAAAAGCATTACCAGAATAGAACTCTGGTTTAACGTTAGCTGAAATTCCGATATATGCGTCAACTTGATCCTTAAATTGGCTACAATTTATCGTCATAGGGCGTTGAACGGAAGCTAATAAAGTACCGTTGGCTGCACTAGAATCGTTAATACCAAAATTAATTTTATTCGGAGTCTGCAAGCTGCATGTTAGCCCAGAAACAGTGATATTTATCGCTTCTGTTTTGGATACTAGCATCTTCCAATTCCCTTCATAAAGGGTACGCCAGTCTTTAACAGAGGTACCTATATCGTGTTTTAAGTGATATGTGCCACCTTTTTGATTCCCAGTGC
Organism: Providencia sp. PROV189; assembly: GCF_028480065.1. NCBI lineage: Bacteria > Pseudomonadati > Pseudomonadota > Gammaproteobacteria > Enterobacterales > Morganellaceae > Providencia > Providencia sp. PROV189. Next base: position 135,153 of record NZ_JAMPOG010000014.1, on the reverse strand, counting down.
CATATATTAGCAAACGACCCGTTGTATATACATTATGTTGTATACTAATTTCAGGCGTTGTTTGATAAGGTTCAAAAATACAGTTTCTAGAATGTGGAAATTGATTCGTACCAGAACCCCAACCATTGAAATGCCCTGTTACAGTATCGATCTCTCGGTAAGGCCAGTCAATTCTTGTTCGTCTATCCGTAAAAGTAAACTCAGGAACTAGCATTAGGTCATTACTGATTGGCATTCCATATATACCATCAATTTCCATCAGACTATTCAGATGACATTGGTTGTATGAGCCATTGTAATAGTTGGTTAATGAAACATACGGAACTATTTCACCGATATTATCAGTTGTATTAACTTTTGAATGTGATGAAGAGTAATTACCAAATACTCCAACTAAACCACGACCATTAAATACCTTAACGTCCGCAGCTAATGTTGGCAAAGTTATACTTGTCAAAATGATTGCTAATAAAATCTTTTTCATCATATTACCCTAATGTCATAGAAACCGCTATGATCAACTCCTAAGATTATTATCATATCTTTACGCCCTCAATAATCTCTATGTATACTTTTAAAATAAATTGAATCCCATTTTCCAAGTAATCAATTATATAAGATTGATTACTACTGTATTGATATACGTTTAACCACAATGCTACATTATCTTTCAAACGATAATCCGTATGGTTAAATTATGAAAAACTATCGTCGTCTTTTTGTAGATTATCTCAATGCGGCAAAGTCAATATATGCATCTAAGTTACATATATTGACATAAATGGTTTAGCGGATAATTAATACCATCAAGGATTTTATCTCGATATTCAACATACTTTTCTTTAGGATTAATCACAGTATTAAATTTACCGTCATAATTATTGATGAACTATAATTAATTTTAAAATTAACTTACGATAAGCTTAACGCATAATAACCGAAAGTTCTACGGAACCACGTGCTAAACCGGTTATCCCTGCCCCCTTTGAATATAACTCATATTCAAGAGTTTTCGTTATATTGACATTGTTTTCATTTGCTTTAATACGACCAAGCTCGACCATAGTCTGGTCTAAACGTATCGGTAATTTAGCCCCATTGTGGTGAACAAATAATTTTACATACGCAGCAGCTCGATTACTTGAATTAATTAAATTAACGTCGTAATTATTCCCTGAATAGTACTCGGGTTTAACGTTAGCAGATATTCCAATATATGCATCAACTTGATCCTTAAATTGACTACAACTTATGGCTATCGGACGTTGAACAGATGCTAATAGAGTACCTGCTGCTGCATTCGAATCTTGAATACCAAAATTAATTTTATTCGGGGTCTGCAAGCTGCATGTTAGCCCAGAAACAGTGACATTGATGGGATCCGCTTTATCTACTAATTTTACCCATGACCCTTCATTAAGATTACGCCAGTCTTTGATCGAGGTGCCTATATTATCTTTTAAATAATACGTACCACTTTTTTGATTCCCAGTACCATATACTAGCAAGCGACCTGTTAGGAAAACCTCATGTTCGATAATAGTTTCTGGCGTTGTTTGATAAGGTTCAAAAATACAATTCCGATACCATGGAAATTGATTTGTACCTGAACCCCAGCCATTGAAATGCCCTGTTACTATATCGAATGGGGCAGGCCGAGGATAAATTAATCCCTTTCTTCGCTCATCTGTAAAAGTAAACTCAGGCACTAGCATTAGATCATTACTAATTGGTATTCCGTAAATACCATCAATTTGCATTAGAGCGGCTTGATAGCAAAGGTTATATGAACCATTGAAAGAATTGGTTAATGTAACATAGAAATAAGAATCTCCAACGTTACCGTATGTTACCATTTTGTTTTTTGCAGTGTAATTCCCAAACACTCCAACTAAGCCACGCCCATTGAACACCTTAACGTTTGCGGCTAATGATGACATTGTTATACTTGTCAAAATGATTGCGAATAAAATTTTTTTCATCATATTACTCAAATTAGTTATTGGCATGTAACAGTTAAATTACGCAGCGACGAGTAGGTGTTTTCAGTCGACTTACTCATATCAAATGGAACTTGACATTGCTCAGAGTTTGCTCTTCCCCATACTACTGATAATGTCCCTTTTTCAGGTAACCCGCTTATATATACACGACCATTTTCACCAACAATTCCTGATATTAAACTAGAACTATCTTGTTCTGATTGTTGTAGTGATGCTACAGCTCCCATTGGAATAGTTTTTGGACCCGTTAAGGTGAGCATCGCCTGATACCCTTTCAAGGTATTAAACTGAGTTTTAACTAAAGCGCCTTTTGTTGGATACACATTAACGGATGTTTCTTTACTTTCAACATCTGTTGGTAATGTATTAATATCTAGATTAATAATATTTTGGCTGTATTCCATCATATTAGGCACAATAGCGTAACCCCGAGAGTCAATAACGGCCATCCCATTATTGATACTTGTTCCCGCAGCATCTGGCGCATACACTACAGCAGCAGAATTACCAATGAACTGACCCAATGTAACCCCACCAGGGTGAATGACGGCAGCACCATTTCCATTCGCGTAAGTTAGCTGACTTTCGCGACTATAACTGTATCCGCCTCCCACATATCCTTTACTTCCTTGATAACCGACGTTAACCGAACTGGATAATTTTTGGTCTCGGTTATCACCACTTTCGCTTAATTGGTAAGTAAACTTATTATCTAGTAACTGCCCATTAACACCAAGCTGTTGGTAGGTTCTTCCGCTATTGTCGTGGCTTATCTGGAAGCTGCTACTAATATTTTCAATATTTTTATTATTTGAAAACAGACTAAATGGCACGCTAACGTTGAAGCTAATTTGGCGGTTTTCAGGCCAGTTTCCGTCACCTTGTGTACGGCTAATACTGTAATCAATACCATAAGATAAACCTTTATAGAAACCGCTATAACCAATCCCTAAGGTCGTTATCGTATCTTTACGTCCCCAATAATCACTACGCATACCTCTAAAATAAATTGAACCCCATTTACCAAGAGATTGGTTTATATAAGATTGAAAGCTACTACGTTGACGTCCGTTTAACCACGGTGCAACATTATCTTTCAAACGATAACCTGCATGGTTAAAGTCTGAAAAGCTATAATAGTCTTTTGTTGAGTACCTCAACGCGGTCAAGTCAATAGATGTACCAAAATCAGATAAGTTCTTTGAGTAACGAAGTCTGAAGGATTGACCTTGCTTATCTTCATTTCTAATTGTGGCATAGGCATGGGTAGCATCGATTGACATGGCACCAAATGAACCTAATGAGAAACCTGTACCAACAATACCAGTCCAGTAATGATTAGCCCCTAAAAAACCGGTATACAATGTGACCGCTTTGGGTAATCCGTATATGAGTGTCCCCATCAAGAAATTACTTTTTTTATTACCATCGGTTATGCCACCATTGTATTGACCCGCCGCAACTTCATATTTAAATGTTCCAGCTCGTTGCATTACGGGCAATGATGAGAATGCTTGAGTGAATACTCGAACAGAGCCATCTTCCTCATGAATTGAAACCTCCAAGTCCCCAGCTGTACCTGTTGGATAAAGGTCATTAATCACAAATGGTCCTGGTGCAACGTATGTTTGGTATATGGTATTACCATTTTGGCTTATAGTTATGCGGGAATTAGATGATGCAACGCCTCTAATTTGTGGCGCAAATCCCCTATCACCTCGTGCTAACATCTGCTCATTGGATAATAAACGAACCCCTTTTACTGGGACACTGTCAAGTACATCATTGAGTGTGCTCGTTTCACCCATTACAATTTCAGAACTTAAGTGCTGAATATCCCTTGAAACGGTTGTGTTATTAAAATCACTTTGGTGATTACGTACCGTCTTACCGTCAAATTTATTTTCATTTTCAAGGTAAAAATATTGGGAACGTAAACGCCACGCACCAAGATTTAATCCGCCTGTAATGTTGGCAAAAATAGAGTTATTTTTTGTTTTACCGCCAATTCCACCCGTAAATTCTTGTCGGCTCCCACTGACTTGATAGTTTAATATCAGGCCAGGTAAACCTTGGTCAAGAAGCTCTATCGGTACAGCACCTCTAGCCTTCTGGTTCATAGAGATTTGCGGGATATTTAAATTTAGTGTTAATTTTGAAACATCGAATTGAACTTGTGCATTTTCTATTACCGATGATAGAGAGGTAATTTTGTGAGTCGCAGGCATTCCTTTCAATATAGAATTACCTTGAATATTTACGCCGAACTCCTCTAACATAGCGGGAGTAAATTCAGGAACAATGTTACCTTCACCATCTTGTGTGAAATATATTTCCTTCTGGCCTATCTCCTCTTTATTTATTTTCATAGTAACTATGTAACGACCAGGAGCTACTGTATCAGAACGTGCAAATACAGATAAATCGATACTATCTTTATCTGTTCCTGCCGGCAGGTTTAAAAGAGCGGGATCAAAATAAGGCTCAGCACTAGTTACCCCCCCAAACAGACAAAACATAAGCGCTATTGAGATAGGTTTTAAGATAAATATTCTGTTGTTCATAATATACTCTCATCCAATACGCCAGTGCTCAGTTTTGTTATTAATCCATATTCATTTAAAGATTGCCAAGTAACCTCACCAGAAACAGATTGAGGTAATTCAATTTGGTTTTCACTAAATGGAGGAATACTGTCATCAATTAATTTCATTGGCACTTTATATGAACCAATAGTTAATGAGGTCAATGTTATTGAAAGAGCTGACGGGTTTTTGATCGTCAGTTTATTTTTATTTATAGAAAAACGCATTTTTTCCACTTCCTTGTCAATCCGTAATTCTTCAATTGCTTTAGGTCGATAAAGCATTTTTAAATAGAGTGTTGGAGTAACAATAAACTCCGAGGTGTTCTTATCTGATACTTCTGGAATAATTCTTAATGAAACATAAAATACACTTTCTCTATCTTTTGCTAAATTGCCATCAGCAACCCGTTGTATTTTCCAACTATAGCGAACGCCACTATCTAAACGATGTAATGGCGGTGTGATTAAAAAAATATCTGATTCTTTATTAATCAGTGGCTTCAACGTTTTTTCATTTGCAGCAATGATTTGAGACTGGACGAGTATTGCCTCGCTATTCGCATTCTCTAACATGGTTGAAACACCATTTTTTTCCGATTCTTTATAAACTATACGTTCAGGTGAAAATAACAAACCATTCATGATATCGGTATTTGCGAAAGACGATCCCATATAATAAACAAAAGAAACAATTAAAATAATGATTTTTTTAACTATTGACATGTTTTCCTCTCGCCTAATATTAGTGAAGCCGTATTATCTTCACTATCACCACCATAATCATTAACTGCTTTCCATACTATTTTACTCGACTGATTTACTTCACCAGTATTGTTTATTAAGTATCTGCTTTTGGGTGGAATTATTACTCCAGATATTTTCGGATACTGTTTATTATTTATTTTTAGAGAGCTTAATGTTATATGATATGGAGATGGATTTTCTATACATACATTCTTTTTATGTAAATAAAACTGTAGCCCTTTAATTGCATCTTCACTTGATTGTGTTAATCCATTGGGGCGATAAAATAGTTTTATAACTAAACGTGTACCTATCGATAACTTTGCCACCTGTTCTTCATTATTGTTAGTTGTAACACCTGGTATACCAATAACACTAAAATAAAATAAGGATTCTTTATCTTTAGGCAGTTGAGTTATCTTTTCTTCAGGCAAAATTTTCATTGCCTGCTGACTATTTGGATTCAATCGATATAGTGGTGGTGTAACTAAAAATACGCCTGATTCTTTCTGCCCAATAGGCGTATCAAACACCCCTGATTGAACTAAATATACACTGTCACTATCGTTTTTTAAGGTAATGGATTCTTGCGTTGAATCACCATTCCAAATAATTCTTGTTTGTTCTAATAGTAGCCCTGCATAAGCATTAGAAGATAAGTCTGTTAATAAAATTAAAGTACCAACCAAACAAAATAATGAAAATATGATTCTACGCATATTATATATCCTAGATTAGCTAGTCAGTGAGTACGGTGAATATCATTGACGCTTTAAAACTACCTTTTGTTATTTGATTCGTATCGTTACATTCACCGCAAGATAATGCTGTTGTCACTGTAAAGGTATCACCGATAGCATTACTAGAGTTAAGCCGGAAAAGAACATCACCATCTGTTTTCGCAATGTTATTAACTAATAACTTAATACCGACACCTTTTGAGGTTCCACTTTCTTTGAATAAAGGTTTTCCATTGAAAATTTCTGTTTGTCCAGATACAAAAATTTTGCTTTTAGATAAATCGCTAACATTTGTACATTTTGCTAGCTTCAAAGTTATATCTCGATTTAACTTTGTGGTTTCACCAGAATCGTTTTTGACAATATCAACTGGTGAAACTTTTTTGTAATCAATCACAGCTTCTGAAACATCAACTTCACAAGTCTTTTTATAAAAAGTCGCTTCAAAATCGACAGCAACAGTATTCACTTGTGCTAATACTGATTGGCAGAATACAATCGATACAAAAGATAAAATTAACCGCAGCACATTGGTATCCTCTTTTTTGAATTATGGCATTACAACGGTTAATAAAATTGATGCTTTTGCAGAACCCGCTGTAACGGTGCTATTGTCTGCTTGACGTACAAATCCGATGGTCATTGGTAAAGAACCTTTTGTACTTCCAGCAGGTAAATAAAAGCTTTCATTATTTTTTAAGGTTTTTCCCTTAGAGTAGAACCCTACCAACTCTGACACTTCGCCATTTTTCAGCATAAAACCAACCCCTTTTGCTCCAGCAGGGTTCTCTGTTAAAAATAGATTAGGGTCATTTGATACATCACCTGTTACCATTACTTCGGGCATCACCGTTGTTTCATAATCTCGACATTGGTATGAAAGTTTTATTGGCGTAATATCTACAGCATCATTTAATCTAAAATCTCCGACAACAGGACGACGAGTCATTTCGATATTTGATGGCGTTACCTCAATGTCACATTCACCAATACTTTGTATATCTGCAAGTATTTCTAGTTTATTTCCTGCAAAAGATTGCATTGTAGAAGCCATTAATAAACATGCGACTAAGGTGGATAATTTATGGTTTCGTATGTTCAACATAGCCCCCTAAATCATTAATAGTTACCCAAGTGATTGGGCCTGTATTCACAGTTGTCGGATAAATTATATTGCTAAAAGGCGCCACCATCGTGTTGTTCTTTTTAGCTGAAATATCTATATGCTTATTACCAACTTTTAAAGATGCTAATGTAATATAATAAGGAGAGTTGTTTGTGACTTGCACACCGCCTTGAACTGCTGAAAACGTCAAACTTTCTTGTGCTTTATCAGAAGTCTGAACTAACCCAGTTGGGCGATAAAATACTTTAATCACATTTTCTATTGCAATTTTTACATCACCTTTCATATTTGAAACATCCAACTCTGAATTTTTTTCACTGCGTGCGATTGCTCTTGCATGTAAGTAATAAATTGATTCACGATCTTTCGGTAAATTCATTGAGCTAGAGGTTTCAGTAATACGAACATCTCGCTGTTGTCCCGGCTTCAAATAGAGCATAGGAGGAAGAATATCAAATACCTTCTCTTGGGTAGAATCACTAGGTGTTTTCGTTAAATATACCTGAACCAGATATTCTTCGTTCTCTGTACTATTGCGAACAGTTACCGGAATAGATTGGCTATTTTGTGGAAAAACAATTCGAGTAGTATTAAGGCCTACCCCAGCAGCTGATAGTCCTGTAATTTCAAGACCAAATATCATCATTCCAATTATTGAGTATCTGATAGTTGACATCAAATTCATAATTTATCTCCAATAGTCATTCTATTAAGTAACAAGTAATAAATGAGATGGCCATTTCTGCCATCTCATTTAAATAATTATTATTCGTAGCTTACAGAGAATGTAATTGGAGCATCAATGCGTTGTGAAGCAGGAGTTCCTACTGTTGAATATAAGCCAACGTTCATTGCGATTGAAGCAGAAGAACCTTGAGCTAATCCAGTCACAGAAGTTAAATCAACACTTGTGTTAGGTTTAACTGGTTTAGAATCAGCAGTTAATTTAACACCAACAGTTGCATTTGCAGTGTTGTTGAAGTAATCACCATTCGCGTCCAATGCAGTTCCTTTAGCAAATAATTGAACTGATGCACCGGTTTGATCTTTGCTACAATTAGTTAATTGTAGAGTGAAGTCTTTTGCACTTGAAGCAATATCACCAGCTGCTGTAATATCCGCAGAAATGTGAGTACCTAAGTCAATATTAGGATTGCTAACACTTAAATCACAGGTTGCAGCTGCGATTTGACCTGAAACATTTACTTGAGCGTTTTGACCTGCAGAAGCAGCACCAGCGAATCCTAAGCCAGCAGCAACACATAGAGCAATCATATTTTTTTGATTAAACATAATAAGACCTTAAATATTTATTAATAATTGGGTGTAAGTTAATATTTATCCTACGATTACAACACCCTTTTTAATCGCAGGACTTAAATAGAAATGAATTGATTTCAACTTAATGAATAGGCTGATCGATTCTTTTCCTGTTTTCTTTTAAAGAAATTTATTTTTAAACTCTAAATTCATGTTTTCCATATACACTCATATTTCCATATTGACATCCACGTTTAATTAATTGAAAAAAACTTAACTTACTTAATTAACGGGATTGGCGAAGATTCTAATCCAAAAAAAATTTTTTTCTAGAGTGAATATTCATGCAGTGAGTAAGCAAATGTAATTGTCTTTTATTTTTAATAATTCAATCGTTAAATATTCTTCATTAAAAATGAGAGTTAAACGTTCAATTGTCCCTATAGTTGTTCTTAACTATAATTTAACACCCACTTAACTTGCTCATATTGTGCGCACCACCACCAATGAACAATAATCATATGAATAAAAAGACATTTTTAATCTTTTAACTTTAAAATGATTTGACTTAAAAAATTATCATCAACAAAAAAACAACACATAATGCATAATAAAAATTGAAACTCATAAACCCCGCTATTAAGGTTTAGTATTGAATTAAAAACAGATTTTTCTTAAAATTTTTTATTGTTTTATTGAAATATATGTTTACATTTATTTACTAACACATAAATATAATAACCTATTTTCTGAGTATTTTTTTAATTTAACTAGAATTTTTTTACTGCCAAATATCAGAATATATCCCTTAAGTATAAAATGATGTGTAAATACTCAATCCGTATCCTTAAATTTAAAAAAATCATATAGTGAAGTAATGTTACTATTATGTAGTGTATCGAAAGCATTTCTAGTTAGATAAGGTATTAGTAATCAGTTGCTAATACTCATGCTGTTGGACATTTCGCCTCAAATGAGTGTTTCGAGCTTTATGGGATATTTAAAAGGGAAAAGTAGCCTAATGCTTTATGAACAGTTCGGCGATTTAAAGTTTAAATATCGTAAAAGAGAATTTTGGTGCGGAGGATACTCTGTTGATACGGTGGGTAAGAATACGAAACGAATACAAGAATACATAAAACATCAATTAGAACAGGATAAATTGGGTAAACAATTGTCGACCCCTTATCTATGTACCGTGTTTTGAATCAAGTCATAAACCGGAGCTACGTGGCATTGCAAGATGGCGAGATGTTTTTGGCTGAGAAAAATCTAATACCGTATAAATATCACATACGCATACCTCTCCCGATACGTTTAGCCGCAGTACAATATCTCATCTCGCTTGGTCACTTAATAATTTGAATAATTGTAATGGTTCCACATCCACTTCTTTATCATGTTATCAATTTATACCAACCTAACATATACGTTAATTCATATATATGTGAGTGTTAAATATTAGCGGCGAGTTATCGCCGCTATCAACATTAATACTCAGAGAGATGGATAATCTGTATACCCTTCTGCGCCACCACCATAAAAGCTTTCAGGGCGCTGAGGATTGAGTGCAGCTTTATTTTTAAGGCGAACGACGAGATCAGGGTTAGCAATAAAATCACGACCAAATGCAACAGCATCAATCAACCCTTTCTCGATTAAATTTTCTGCCTTTTCTGTAGTGTAAGCGCCAGCACCAATGATCACACCGTGGAAGCGTTCACGCACTTTTTGACGGAAATCATCAGTATATGGTTGACCGCCCGCCCAATCAGGTTCAGACAGATGCAAATAGGCAATATGACGTTTGTCTAGCTCTTCAATGAGATACAGGGCATCGTCAACTTCATTCGGCCCATTATCGGTATTTTGAAATGTACCTATAGGTGAGATACGGATCCCAATATGTTCAGCCCCCCATTCCGCACAAACTGCATCAACAACATCTAAAAGAAAACGAGCACGATTTTCCCTTGTTCCACCATATTGGTCAGTACGGTGATTCGCGGATGGAGAGAGAAATTGATGCAGTAAATAACCGTGAGCAGCATGCAATTCAGCCATATCAAAACCTGCTTCCCGTGCATTAACAACCGCTTGACGGAAGTCATTAACGATCGCTGGAATTTCTTCTGTTTCTAATGCACGAGGCATGGATGTATCGACACGGATAGCACGGCCATTTTCATCGCGTAATGATGTCCGTGTTCCTGCACTTATTGCTGAAGGTGCGACGGGAGCTAACCCATTAGGCTGAAGGCTAACATGAGAAATTCGCCCGGTATGCCACAATTGAACAGCAATACGCCCTCCTGCTTCATGAACCGTTGAAGTGATTTTTTTCCATGCAGCGATTTGCTCGGCGCTATGTAGCCCTGGAGCTCCGGCATAGCCTTTTGATTGTGCAGAAATTTGAGTCGCCTCTGAAATGATCAACCCAGCGGTGGCACGTTGGCGATAATATTCCACCATTAATGGAGTCGGAATATCGCCGGGTTCAATGCTACGTAAACGGGTTAGTGGTGCCATAAAAATACGATTTGGTGCGGTTAGTGTACCCACTTTAAGAGGTGTAAATAGTTTTTTCTGTGACATAAAAGCTCCAGATTAGACCGGTCGACTAGTAATTGAGTAAATAAAAACGCCTATTAACTTTCAGGCGCTGCAATCATTTTTTCCACATAGGCCAGTGCGCTTTCCATCGGCTTATTACTACGCGATATTTTTGCCTGTAAATTTGCACCTAACCATAAAGAATAAAGAACCCGTGCGATAGATAGCGACTCCCCTGAAAAATTCAGTGATTTTTCATCACGCCCATTTTCCAGTGTTTGTGCCAGTAGCGCGATGACTTGGCTCACACCTTGATCCATCGCAATGTTCATATCTTCTGATAGATCACATACCTCTGCTGATAACTTCACCGTCAAACAGCCTGTTGTATGATCAAACTGGCAAGTGTTGTTTAACATTTTTCCATAATAGGCAAGTAAACGATCACGATAATTACCTGCTCCATGCTCGAAGTGCTTCACCAACTTTTGTAGATAGCCGGCGTAATAGTGCTCTAACATCGCAACACCAAAAGCTTCTTTAGAGCGGAAATAATGATAAAACGACCCTTTTGGTACTTCTGCCGTTTTTAGCAACTCACTTAGCCCCATTCCAGTAAAACCACGCTGAAGACAAAGGCGCTCACCAGTGACAAGAAGATGTTCCCGGGTATCATGTTCAGTCTTTCTGTTCATATCGACAATGTAATAGACCGATCGGTCTGATGCAAGATTTATTTTGTTTATTATACATGACAAAATTATTAACTCTGAAAATATCACAGGTTTTCAAAGGTAAAATTTTTTATTTGTACTACTCGTGGTAGCATGGGCGTGTATTAAACGCGCCAGTATTTTGAAAATGTAATACTGTAATTACCCAAATCCTCATTCTGCCATATTCTGATTTGTTGATAACTTATTAGTGTATGATCCTGTTGATAAAATTAATAACAAAGACACTAAAACTAATATGAATTTTGAACATATTGATACTAGCATACTGCAACAAGTTAAATCCGCCTGTCAGCTCATTGACAAACACCTTGGCGAGATACTAAATAGTATTTACCTTTATGGCTCCACATTACATGGTGGCCTAAAACCTCTTAGTGATATTGACTTACTCGTTACTGTCGATGCCCCTCTTTCAGAGCAGCAACGTCAACAATTGATGAGCGAACTTTTAACGGTTTCGGCTTGGCCAGGTTCCGATCCAAAACAACGCGCGTTAGAGGTAACAGTCTTACTTAATGAATCAGTTAAGAAATGGCATTACCCTCCTCGCCGTGAATTACAATTTGGCGAGTGGCTTAGAGATGATATTGTTTCAGGGATATTTGAGCCGCCTCAAATCGACCCTGATATCGCTATTTTACTGACTAAAGTTCACCAGCACAGCATTGCAATACTAGGTAACGATGCTGCTCACTCTTTTCCGCCTATTCCGTTCAGTGATTTATCAAAAGCGCTAAAAGCGACACTAGAACAATGGAACGATCAGGACGACTGGGAACATGATGAATGTAATATTATTCTCGCCTTAGCACGCATTTTGTATACCTTGTCGACACAAAAAATTGCCTCCAAATCAGAGGCTGCGGATTGGTTATTACATAGGATTAATACCCCCTCACACTATCAATTGTTGTCAGCGGCACAACGAACCTATTTAACCGGTGAGACCTTTGATGTTTCAAACTCAAAAGCAATCGAAGATTTTATTCTTACAATAAAATCTCAATGTGAAGAGCGGCTTGCAAAGTAAAAACTCAAAAAAATCATTTCTATGGCGTTTATATGATACAAAAACACAAGGGCTAGCAAAAATGCGCCCTCATAGTTGCTGACGGTTATGATTATCCAACCGACTCGTCAGATATTGATGATTGGATTACTTGTGGTGGAAATTATGATGAATGGGATATCGCACCATTCATCCACTGTATTAATGACAAAATTGCTTAAGGTAAATTTAATTATATCCTCTTAGGTTACCCTTTTGCAAAAGCACATCCTGCATTAGCTAATAAAATTTCATATGCCTTATTTTAGAAACCCCATTAGATATCACTTTATCTCGACGCATTTTACGGAACCGCCAAAACGCAATTCGCCATGAAATTTTTGCAAATATCAGCGAATAGTTTCGCGGCCTTCTTATGTTGCGATACAGAAAAGAGAAAAAACGACAGTGATTACATTATTGACGGTATGTTACCCTTAGAAGAAATAGTGAAATTGATCTTAGAAAAGATCTCTTAAAATACAAAATAGCATAACAAATGTGACAGCGTCACTAATGTGGCTGGCTGATTGTCTAAGAGCCAGCCTTATGATTGCGTGCCTTCATTCCAACATGGGAGTATAGTAGTCGCTTCGATTGGATTGATATCACCGTTTTTATTATGGAATTAACTCCTTTAGTGAAAAATATTCGACAGATCCTAGCCACAGATACACCAATAATTGATGTTCGCGCGCCTATTGAATTTAAACAAGGCTCAATGCCAGCAGCTCATAATTTGCCTTTAATGAATGATGCAGAGCGTGCAGCCGTTGGGACCTGTTACAAACAGCAAGGTTCGAAAAAAGCTGTCGAATTAGGCCACCAATTGGTTAATGGTGCCATTCGCTCAGAACGACTAGCCGCATGGCATAAAGCTTGCCAACAATTTCCCCAAGGCTATATCTGCTGTGCTCGAGGTGGCATGCGTTCACACATTGTTCAGCAATGGCTACGTGAAATCGGTATTGAATACCCATTAATTGTTGGTGGTTATAAAGCCTTACGACAGACAGTTATTGAGTTAACGAAAGAGTTAGTACAACGACCGATTGTCCTTATTGGTGGGTGTACTGGTAGCGGAAAAACGACAATGGTACGTAAACTGCCGGATGGTATTGATCTTGAGGGTATCGCTCATCATAGAGGCTCTTCTTTTGGTCGCACACTACAACAGCAATATTCGCAAGCTACATTTGAAAATCATCTTGCTGTTGAACTGCTGAAAAAATCACAACAATATTCCCGCTGGGTCATCGAAGATGAAGGCCGTGCAATTGGTGCAAATAGCCTCCCTCAACCTTTACGTACCCAAATGGCACAAGCATCATTAGTGGTCGTTGAAGATCCATTTGAATTACGCTTAGAGCGGCTTAAAGCTGAGTATTTTGATCGTATGACTCACGACTTTTTAAGTACTTATGGTGAAGAGCAAGGCTGGGAGGCTTACAGTGAATACTTGCATCATGGCATATCGGCAATTCGTCGTCGTTTAGGCACACAACGCGCGGCAGAACTCAGCACCTTGCTAGATAGCGCATTAATCGAACAACAAAAAAGTGGCTCAACAGAGGCCCATTTTGCTTGGTTATGCCCCCTACTTCATGAATATTACGACCCAATGTACCACTATCAACTCGAGAAAAAACAAGATCGAATTATATATCGTGGTTGCTATGAGGATGTTTTACAGTGGCTTACCGCTAATGCGTTTTAAAAGAAATGAGCCTACTTACAGAGCCAATCTCATCCCTCTGTAAGTAGTAATAAGTTCTATTGGTCAATTCAAGGTAGTACAGTTAACGGAAACCTCGCCGATGGTTATGTGTTGACCAACTGTATGTTTCATCACTAGCAGCTAACTTATCTTTCCTTTTTTGTGCCCTCGCTTTTTTCGCTGCTAATTCAACTTCCCTTGATATTTCAGCAACAATTTCATTTTTTACCCTACTGTGCTCCGCATTGGTTAATTCACGCCCCAATTTCTTTCTCTCTTGACCGAGCCGCGTATTTACTCTAACCCGTTGAGCATCGGTCATTTCTTGCAGCGTTAACATTTTCATTGGTTCACCTCTGTCATCGCGTAGGAGTTAATAATATAGCACTCAAACTGCTAAAAAGGTGGTCATATAGATCAATTTTACGATATCAATCATTCTTTTTCTGATGGCCTTATTGACCCTAGCTTGATAAATACCCGTGATTTTTTAAAAGCAAAGCAATGGGATTTTTATTAATGCCAAACCAAAAAATACTTAAGTGATATTTATTTTTCACCCTCTTTGAGAGTTAAATAAATTTATACTTTAGTAAATGAAAATAAATATACCGCCTAGTTGAGTAAAGGCTATTGATATCGAATTTTATCGGCGTTACGGTTAAGTGATTGATATCACTAGCACAGCATGAGGTTTAATTTAATGCGATATTTAGCAATTTTAATTATAGGTTCAATTACAACCTCTGCTTATGCTGATAATATCTATTTGAAAAATGGAGATTCTCTGTCAGGAATGATAAGTATTATTGATGATAATAAGGTGCTTATTAAAACCAGTTATGCTGGAGAATTAAGGGTCAAACTAAATGATATAAAGACATTTGATATTGATGAACCGGTCGTTATCAAACTGCGTTCTCCAGATAAATGGCAACAAATCGATGCAATTGAAGCGTCAAAAGAAGGCGAAATAATCCTAATTAGTGGTGATAAGCATCAAAAAATGAGAATTAACGATGATTTGGTTTTAAGTAAAAAACTAGAGGGTACTCCCCTAAAACAAACAAAAATCACGGGTGGAATAAATGCAGGCGCTACCTATAATAAAGGGGCCTCAAGCAGTGAGAAATATTCATTCGATGCCAATATGCAAATATCGGCGAAAGATTGGCGCCATGGATTAAATGGTGCAATGCTCCGGAATAAAGATGACCATAACGTCAGTAGTTATTACTACAATTTAGGTTATGAATTAGACTATTTTATTAATCCATCTTTCTTCTGGCGTGGCTCACTTAATTATCAACATGATTGGATCGAAGACATAAAATCCAAAGGTGGTGTTGGCACAGGCCCTGGTTGGCAAGTATGGAATACCGAGCTAAGTTCGCTTTCATTTACTGGCCTTCTCAGTTATCAACACATGACATATCGCAATGGGGTCAATGATAATTATATGCAAGGGTCATTGGCTTGGGATTTTAACCAATACCTATTTGCTAAAACAATAAGCATCTACACCAAAGGTCGTATTGGTCGAGGATTTAATAATGATGTGAGCCTCGATTTAAATGCTCGACTTGGCATGATGTATCACTTAACCGATGGACTAAATTTGAATGCCAGTATTATTAGAGAAAAAATCAATGCAGATAAAGGTGATTCTAACAATACCAACTATACCATCGGTGTTGGATATAAATGGTAACTGCTATCATTGTTTATCGTATACATACGATGTTTACACTGAGTGATATTTAGTTAATATCTGTTATGTTGGATCTTAGGCTAATCAACTGATAATTCATAGCTATTGCCATCAGCATCTTCAGCGATAAGTTCGCCATAACCATCCCATTCAACATCAACATCCACTTCTTCACCATCTGAATTAGTTATTATACCTGTTCCGTATTTCCCTTGAATATCAATATTCCCGCTGACACTTTCACCATAATCATCTGTTCCAGAAACATCATAATTATACCCATATGGTGAACCTGTACCATAACGATAATTGTAGAGGTAATCATCAGCATATACGATGCCAGAAAAAAAGAATGTTAATATAAAAAGAAAATAGCCCTTCATTAAATATCCTTACATGGCAACATTAGCCTTGATTAGTTTGATGCATATATTCCCAAGGAATTCAGTAGTTCTGCATCTATAAACACATTAAGCGGTAACCCGTATGTTTGTCGATAACGCGTTATCGCGTTTCTAGTTGCAGGCCCCATCACACCATCTATTACCCCATCAAAATAATTTCTCTCAAAAAGTGCATATTGAACCCGCATCACCAATCTTTTACGTTGTTCTGCTGTTAGTGTTGATTGCCTAATATTTGCTGCATAGTCATTTTTGTTAGCTGAATTTTGTGCATTTCCAGATAAATTACGCTGCTGATTATTTGTCGCTGGAGCCGAATAAGATGGTGTTACAGGAGCCGAACGATAATAACCACCACCCGAGGAAGAACGATGAGAACTGTGGCTACGATGGCTTCGATGTGAGCTATGACTTCGATGACCTGCAATATATATTGGCGTTTCAGTATTTAAAGGAGCAAAAATAAGATCATCGGGTTGATAAGATTGTTCATTTTTAAACGTAATCGCAGAGTCTGCAAATACTTGATTATTTAGCACAAGAAACCCAGGCAATAATGCTGCTAAATTCCATTTTTTCATACTATAACTCTCGGTGGTTGGTGGTATTGACCATAAGATGAACTAAAATACCCTCCACATTCGCCCATCATTTTGCAGTGAAGGCAATCATCAGGATAGTAATTCTTCCAATCAGATATTGATTGAACACTATACTGCCATAGATCCTGTGAGATATGACAGAGGGGATAATTAAATAATACAATAGGTAATTGAGATCTTTCTGCGATATCAATCGCTTTTTGTAGTGATTCAAGATAGGTCTCAGGATTTACGTAAAGCGATTTCCAATTTTTACGAGCCCACCCTGTCGCTTCCAAATTCATTACTGAAATTTGATTGATGTTTGAAAAAACACGTCCTGCCATTTCAACAACAGCATATAGATCTGAATAATTATAGTTTGTAGGAATAAATCTTAATTCTATGTTTAATCCACTGTTACCAGCATTGATAATGCCTAATATTGTTTCTTCAAATGCACCATCACTTGATACTAGTTTATTGTGTATACTTGCTGAGGCTGAATATAGCGGGATCCCAAAAGTAATAGGAAGCTCTTTTGCAATATTTGCTACTTGTTTTGTAAACATTAAATCTTTAAATGCTCTGCCATTCGTCAGAATATGTAATGCTGTTTTTGGCGTATTATTTTTAACATACTCCAAAAACTCAATAAATTCAATTCCATAAAGCAAAGGCTCACCACCACTAATTCCAATAACTCCTTCTAATTTAAATGCAGCTAACGCTTGTGTAGCAACATCTAATAACCAACTATCGGATATATTCTTAGGTGGCTGAGAGCAGAATAAACATAAGTTATTACATCTTTCTGTCAGCAATAGCGTATTATGATTGGCTTTTCTAGAAAGAATAATTCTCATTTTGTTCATTGTTACAGAAGCAATATCACCACTTTCGATTGAATGATATAATGTTTCATCCGCTATAACATGTTTCACTCCAGCAGTATGGTATTCTGCACTCTTTTCCTTAACGACTAGGATATTATCAAAATAAAATTCAGGGCTCGATAGCTGGTCCTTATATAGTTGGTAATATCCAGCAGGAATTGGCTCAAGTAATATAAATTGATCATTTCTTACAACGTTAGGCATAAGACCATTCCTTTAGAATCTTTGCATCTTCATTGTTTTTTATTATTTTAGATAATAAGAGATTAAACATACCTTTATGATATAAACAGAAACGCGATAAGCTTTTATTACCGATAGGCTCACCGAATAGGCTAATATTTTGGCATGGGTCAACGCCACAAAAAGGTTGATACGCACAATTATCACATCCGACATGGAGCATATTCAGTGAGTCAGACAGCAATTGATGGTAGATAGGATTTTGTGAAAATATAAGCTGCTCTATATCTCCAATGGAAAAATCAATATCAGGATGGACTTTTTGTAACATTCTAGTCTCATCACTACCATATAGCTTTCCATCATAATTAAATAGTAAGCTATTGAAAATCAATCCACTAGGTGATTTCAAATCTGCGTATCCAGCAAAATTTGGATTATTTATTCTTTTAATGTGGATTGCAGCAGAATGTTCGACAAATGGAATTCCTTGCTTATTTTTTTCAAGAACAAGCTCTAATAGTTTGGAATAAAAAGCAAGATACTCATCAATAGTGTAATCCTCTTTGTTTTTAGCAAATCCATAAGGACTAATAGGCCGAATAAAAATATCGAATATTTCTAACGATTGATGTGCATCCAGTAACAAATGTGGGGAGTTAAGTAAAGCTTTTGTCACTGTGGTCACTGTTGCAACATGTGATTTACCAAGCGCTTTCTGTAATTTTTTAATATTGTTTTCAACGAGTTGAAATGAATTGCCATTGGGTAAAATTCTATTCTTATTATGGATAGATTCCGTTCCATCAAGAGAAACCGAATAATAGATAGGTTTATTGATAGACCAATCAATCATATCATCGTTAAGCAAAGATAGACTTGATGTAATAACAAATTCAATATTTTCTTCCCCAAGTACTATCACGGCTTCTTGATATATTTTTTTTATTAAATCAAAACGTAGTAGAGGCTCCCCTCCCTGAATTTCTATTTTGTATGGTTTAGATGAAAGCTTTTTTATTAATGATATTATTTTAGGGATTTTTTCTTCTTTAAGATCAAAATTTTTGGCTGATAATGAGGCGCGACTAACTTGGCAATATTTACACGTATGATCGCATCTGAGAGTCGGTACTATCATAAAAATAGGAGAAAATTTGATCTCATTTGTTATTTTTTTTCCAAGTGCTGAAGAAAGCATCTTCTCTGCTAACAAAACATTATTGCTAATAAATAGCTTTTCTATTAGTTCTTTGTTTAGTTGCTCATTCGATGTTGCATGTTCGTTAACTAACTCAAAAAAATTTTCAGACTTTAGCGTGGTCGAATAACCTGCAAGATTACTTATGAAAAAATCTTCTTCACTTATTTTTTCAAAATTAAAAGGTAAAAGATTCATTGAGATAAACGCTCATCAATACTGGCCAATACTTTACTCATAATCGAGCTTCTGATATCTCTTGTCTTTATATCAATCTGTTCTCTTAAAGTATAATCATTCAATAGGCGATTAAATTGAAATAAAGTATCATCATTACAGTCTTTAAAGGACACCTCATACGTAGTGTCTTTTTCTGTCAATGTCCATTCTGTTATTGATGTCATCCAGTATAACGACTGTCTTATGACAGAGATCGAATACTGTTCTTTTTGTAGGGTTAGTCTATTCATTGTACATAACTAGTTATAAAATTAAAAAATATACCTTAAGTTTAAGGGGATTTAATTTGGAATTCTCTTAAAGACTAAGGCAAATAATACCAACCAATTTTTTACTTATAGTTAACAATAAAATCCAACATCTTAAATCTATTTAAATTTTGCTCATCTGCCATTCTCAATAGCGTAATAACATCGATGGGTAACTTATACCTTATTGATAGATATTAGAATAAAATTGACTCAAAACGCCCTCGATATTTTATTAATTTGCTTGTATTTTCAAAGTGGCTGGATCCCAAAAAGGAAATGATAGCAATGAAATTAACACAACTTTGGCGCAAGCACCCTTCAAGCGAGTATTTAACTACCCCACGTGTGATGGCTCGTGTTTTCGTGAAGCAAGGTGAATTAGAAAGTAGCATTGCGTTTTACGAACAACTGCAACAAGTCACTATAGACGGTTTTTTCCCTTTCCCTGAGCACCAACTGCGTCTTGCCATGGTAGGTGCTTTCTTGATCATTGAAGGGCCAGATGACAAATTGGCCCCCTTTACGAGTACTCATACGACATTCCTCGTTGATGATGTGCAACCTTATTACGATAAATTAGTCGAACAAGGCGCGAAAATTATTTTCCCACTACAAGATGTACCAACCGGAAGGGCTTTTAATGCAGTTCATCCCGATGGCACAGTTATTGAATATGTTCATCACCGCCCAAATCATGAGGGCCAATAACCACAGTACAGAACACATTGACAACCCAACATCTTAATAGCGTCAGCGCTTAATTTCTCTCGCGCTTATAACTGTTTTACAATAAGCGCTTTGAGACTTTATATCTCATATGCATAAGTTAAATAAATGACCCTAATATGTACGCCATACACTGATATAAAATTAATCTATTCCTGCCATTAAGCCTACCTCATATTTTATCTTTCTTATTTCTTATAGAGATTTAACTATTAGCGTCAAATTTTGTTATTAAATAAATTTTCAGTGTAATTAATTGTAATTATGCATAAAAATTATTGAGCTTGGTGCTATATCCAAGGTTTATAGTATAAACCTGTTCAACGATGGAGGACTGTATCATGTCATTTCTCAGTTGGTTATTTGGCTTAGGCAAGCATTCTCGATATTCAAAACATGGGCGTTATTCAGGTCATGGCGGTTATTCTAAACATGGTCGCCAACATGACCAATATGAATATCAAAATCGCGATAGCTACTCTGATGTTAATCAGCAATATCAAAATATTATGCGATGTAAACAGTGCAACTCAATCTTAAATAAAGAAGCGAAATTCTGTAGTGAATGTGGTCTACCGGTATAAATAAGAGCCTAAAAAACCCTACTATAGGTACACAATATGAAAATATCTTTTTTTTACCAAATAAATCACTATCCACTTTATATGAAAAATTTTATCGCATCGCCAACTAAGATGGGAACTGTCTTGCCCTCTTCTCGTTGGTTATGTAATACCATGCTCAACAATATTGATTGGAGAAACAGTTATAAAATCGCAGAAATCGGTGCAGGTAACGGTGTTATAACGCAATATATTTTGCAACGAATGTCATCGTTAGCATATTTAGAACTCTATGAAATCAATAATGATTTCATTAAAATTTTGCAGAAGATAGACGATCATCGAACAACAATTCATCATTGCTCAGCAGAATATCTATCGGGTGATTATGATATTGTTATTTCAGGGATCCCTTTTCGTTCACTAAGAAAGAAGATGGGGATGAAAATTCTCAAAAAGGTACAAGAGAGGTTAATAAAAAACAACGGAAGCCTTATATTATTTCAATATACTCAAGGGTGTGAGTCCATGTTCTCACGTTACTTTTCCTTTACCAAAAAGAGGGTTTATCTAAATTTTCCACCAGCTTGGGTGTACACCTGTAAACCAAAATTAGACAGTGACGACTGATCTTCGGATAATAAGAGTACCGTAATGAATATATATGACATGTCACCTTAGAACGGTTTTAACGGCTTTAAGGTGACATCATAAACCCCAACCATTATTGGGTTAATGCTTTCCTACGTTGCAATAACCATTTATCTAGTTCATTTGCAAATTGTTGCCGGTCACGTTGACTTAGACTTGCAGGTCCCCCTGTTTGTACACCGCTTGCCCTCATCGTATCCATAAAGTCTCTAATTGTTAAACGCTCACGAATGGTCGCTTCACTATAGCGCTCTCCCCTTGGATTTAACGCAATAGCGCCTTTTTCCATCACTTCCGCCGCTAAAGGAATATCAGCAGTAATCACTAAATCACCCAATTGTGCACGACGTACTATTTCATTATCTGCCACATCAAACCCTGCTGGAACTTGCAAGGTACGCAAAAAGGCTGAAGGAGGAACGGTTAACCGTTGATTAGCGACGAACGTTATCTGAACTTTCTCGCGATCTGCCGCGCGGTACAGCACTTCTTTAATCACTTTCGGACAGGCGTCAGCATCTACCCAAATAAACATAAAGTTACCCCGTAACTACAATATTAAAGGCTATCTTACCAAGATATAACAGCAAGGTGAGTTTTATTTTACATAGCACTTTTACTTTTCGTTCACGGTGATGGGGGTATATTGTTTCCATAAGGCAAACACAGTTAATAAACCAAAGAAAAATGGAACCGCTAATGTTAATTCGAGGTAGACCAACCGGTTAATATGCAAATGTGGCTCTTTGGGCACTAAATAGTACGCGAGCGGTGCCGCTAAAAAGGCCGAAATAATAGCAATAACAAAAAGGTTTTTAAGTCTATGAATATTTTCCCATTGATTTTCTTGGCTTTGTCGATAATGGTACTGCCAGTATTTATAACACAGATACAGTGCACCGAATAAAGAGCCCGCATGCTGCAATAGCTTATAAATAGCAATCTCTTGGCTATCCGTCATAATATTTAAATTTGATTTAAGAAATGTAAAATGACGAACAACAGCGCCTGTATCATGAGTAAATGAATCCCAAATAATGTGTGTTAGCGCTCCGAGAAAAAATGAAAATATCAGGATGGCGCCATTTTTTGCGCTCCACCGCCAATTTTGGGGAAACTGAAATGGTACCACCTTTGATAACGGAACTCGGAGCCAATAAGTCACAACATAAATAATCAAGCAAATTGGCAGCCCCGTATAAAACCATCCAACGACATGATGGGCTTGTGCCGCTATTTGATACAGCCCAAAAGAATAAAGCAGATCTGGGCTTAAACTCCCCAAAATTAGTGCTGGTAAACTAAGCCATCGACCAAGCTTAGATTGTTTTAATGGAAACACCACTGCTGGGTGAGAAAAAGTCCATGGCATACAAACAATCCCTTACAACAGAAAAACGTTTATTTTGCACTCATGATCCGATTTGTATTATGAGATAAATCGTAAAGCCATTGATATATTAAGCTTATTTCCTATTACGCTATGAGTGCTAAGCTAACAAACTAACTCCATTCGCTCTTATAGCATTAAGCATATCAACCCCAAATTTAATTTCGGGGTTGATAAATTGCTATTAAATTAATGAGTTAAATGTTGAAATAAATCTATCAACATCTTCCTGAGTTGTTGACCAGGAAGTACAAAGGCGCAAACAGCTTTTCCCTGCCTCAGGCTCACAAATCTTACGCAATACGTAATGAGACATCAATTTAGTCGCAAGTTCGTTAGGTAAAACCACAAAAATTTGATTAGATTCTGGTGGTGCAAGGAAACCAAAACCTTTTTCCTCAAAAAGGTTCACTAGCTGTGTCGCTTTATCATTAACATATGCCCCCAATTGAAAAAATAGGTCATCGCTAAACAGTGCATCAAATTGTGCCGCCAACAACCAACCCTTTGCTTGCAAAGCGCCTTTTTGTTTTAGGGTATAGCGGAAATCAGACTTAAGTGCAGGATTTAAAAGCACCAATACTTCTGCTGAAAAAGCGCCTATTTTTGTTCCACCGATATAGAACATATCCGTCATTTGAGCGATTTCTTCGATTGTTAAATCACTCTTGTTCGACATTAATCCAGATGCTAAACGCGCCCCATCCATAAATAGCCACAAACCATATTGATCACAGGCCTCCCTTAGAGCCTGAAGTTCATGTTTACGATATACAGTACCTATTTCTGTTGAGTTACTGATATAGACTAATTTGGGTTGTACTGCATGCTCATCACTATGCTCGGCAAGTACCGCCTGAATATGCTTTGGTTCAAGTTTACCGGAGTCTGAGCTAACGGTGAGGACCTTATGGCCTGTTGCTTCAATAGCCCCTGTTTCATGGGTCGCAATATGCCCAGAATCGACGGCAATTACGGCTTGATGTGGACGCAAAACATGGGAAATGGCTGTTAAATTGGTGATCGTACCACCATTAAAAAAGTGAATATCTGCGTCTGTACGCCCTATTCTAGACTTAATTTTCTCCGCAATTTGTTGAGTATATTTATCTGTTCCATAACCATCAAAACGGCTTCCAACTAAATCATTTAGCGCTTTCATGACTGCGGGGTGTGCTATTTCATTATAATCATTTTGAAAACTGTACATCATTATTCCCAGTGCTGTTTTTGTTAATATTTTTCATAGCACTATTTATATTCGGATACACAGCAATCTTCAATAGCCTGAACGACATCAGTCGTTTTAATGCTGTTTAAACTTTCTCAAGTAGTTTTTAAAATTATTACAACAAAAATTTATGAGCAAAATAAGGGGTTATATTCTTTTTATCTGTAAGACATTATTAGCTTATCAGCGACGTCCTTTTTTACTGGCAACGCCGAAAAGTGATATTGATTCTAAATTCCCCTAAAACCGGATGGCATCCTGCTTTAATGCTACGTACGCCATGGTAATTTAGCCTAGATTTCCCCCCCCAAACCACCACATCACCATGCTCTAATAGTAGTGCTGTCTTGGGCGCTTCACGAGTTAAGCCACCAAAATCAAATGTTGCAGGTAGCCCTAGAGAAAAAGAGACGATCGGTTGAGAAAAATCCATTTCATCTTTGTCTTGATGTAGTGATAATTTTGCCCCAACAGAATAACGATTGATTAAGCATGCATCTGGTGAAAAATGATAAAAACCAGCCATTTCAGCGGCCTTCCTTGCTAATTCGATAAAAATTGTCGGCATTTCGGGCCAAGGCTTATTTGTGACAGGGTCACTCTTTTGGTACCGATAACCTTTATGATCAGTTACCCATCCCCAAGGGCCACAGTTGGTCATCGCCACTGACATACCATATCCACCCGGTGTCACCATATATCGAAAAGGTGATTGCTCTACCACCTCATCAAGTGCTGATATCAATGCCTGCCCATTCCCTAATAAAAAACCTTTTAATAAGAAAGCATCTTCGGCAATTAACAACCTATTGTCTTCATCCGAAAACAGCATATTCACCTCAATCCAAATTAACTAAATAACGTTCATAGTATAACCGGTAATGAGTGATCCGCTTCTCACAAAACTACATTATCATTGCTTTTTAATCTGATGGTTCAAAGCGATTAAGCACAGGTATACCAAGCTATTTTCTCGTTTCTTATAGTACTACATCCCGACTTTTCTCCCATTATTGGTAAACAAAAATTAATCATTTCAAACATTCCGGCCGATATTAACAGCAGACATCGACGATTAATGTCACAGTTATTGTTTAATAAGCAATAATTTGATTAGCCAATATATTCAACTTAACGCGATT
This sequence comes from Providencia sp. PROV189, assembly GCF_028480065.1. Classification (NCBI taxonomy): domain Bacteria; kingdom Pseudomonadati; phylum Pseudomonadota; class Gammaproteobacteria; order Enterobacterales; family Morganellaceae; genus Providencia; species Providencia sp. PROV189. The sequence goes on along the minus strand of NZ_JAMPOG010000014.1, from coordinate 109,468 downwards.
AATTCGAGTTTTTATCTATACTTAAATCTGATTTTGATTTCTTTTCGCTCAAGTTAGAATTTCATTAATCACATTAAAATATTTTATAAAAGTAGAGTTTATAATTAAATGACCAAATACTCCTGCAAAATTACCGTAGCCCTACTATTTATTAGCTCAATCGCTCACGGCATAACGCTAGAAAATACTGATTTTTCTATCGCCATTGAACCCGAAACCTTAAAAATGACTTATCAAGATGAGATCATTAATGAAGGCACTCAGTATACCCTTGTTGAAAAGCTTAACTCGGGTGCAGATAGCGCCAGATGGTATTGGCCAGATAAACAGATGGAAGTGACGGCTCACCTTGAAGGTAAACAACTTCATTTACGCTTTACCACAACACAAAGTCAACAACTCTTTTGGTATCAATCTCCTATCACAGTTTCAGCGCTATATTTGCCGTTAGGTGAAGGCAGTCACATCCCCACTGACAATCCCATATGGCAACAGTATTTAATCAATGAACAAAATGGGATTGATACTAACTATGACCTTAAACTCCCATTATGGGGCCAACAGCAAAAACACGTTTATAGCTGGTTAATGGCAAATCCATTTGGTAATCAGATTGATTTTACGACCCAATCTAAACAGCTGAAAATGTCTGCTCGTCATGTCTTTGACCAATTTAATCTAAACCGTCCCTTTGATGTAATACTCTCAATTGGCGATACCCCATTGGATGGCGCTTTCGCTTACCGCCAATATTTAGAATCAAAGGGTGAAATTAAAACATTACGAGAAAAATTCGCGGATATCCCCGATGGACAAAAGCTAATTGGTGCGACTCACATTTATGTATGGGGTAAAGGGTTGCTTGATCAGCAAGATATTAAAGATTGGCAAGGGTTAAGCCAATATTTACAATCTCCGAATGGTCAGTCTATTTGGGATGCACTAGAACAAGAAGCGCAAGAAGCATTCAAAAAGATTAAGCTCTCACCGCCTGAAAAATGGCAGCAACCATACTTAGTTGGAGCTTTGAATGAAGCCTTCAAGCGTATCGTTCCTAATCAAAAAACACCTGACGATAGTGATTTTTTATACTCTCAGAAGCTACAAGCACAAAAAATAAAGCAAGTTGTTACACAGCAGTTAGGGCCATGGTTAATCGCAAGCGAAAACTGGGGGCAAGGTTTATCAATTCCACTGATTAACCAGCTCAACATTAGAGGACTAGATAAACTTTGGTTAGGAGTTGATAATTGGACCGTAACCTTTTATCAGCCTCAAGCAGTTGAACAAGCCATTGAGCTGGGTTATTTAATTGGCAGTTATGACTCCTATGATACCGGGATCCCTGTTGGTACAAATGACCAATGGCTTACCGCTCAAGTCACCAACGAATTACGCGAAAAATGCGCCATTGTGCAGGAAAAAGGCACCAAATTAGCTGGGTTTAGTGGCAAAGGTTACTACCTGAATCCAGGCTGCATGTTAAGTTATTCACAAGATAGGATCAGAAAATTACTTGAGCTTTCATCAACGAATAGTTTATTCCTTGATGTCGATGGTACAGCGATGGTAACAAATGACTATAATCCAGAAAATCGCACAAGTGCAGAGCAAATGACACACGCCCGTAATGCACGTATGCAGTGGATTGAAAAAAACCTTAGAATTCCTTTAGGATCTGAAGATGGCAATGCCTTAACAGCAAAGCATTTAATGTTTGCCCACGGGATGGAAACGTGGGGTTTTGGTTGGGGCGATCCTAGTATCCATAAAGATAAGCATTCTCCTTACTATTTAGGTGCCTGGTGGCCTGAAAGTGAACCAGCGACCTTTTTTAAACAAGCAAAATTAAAACAACCTTATTTAACCGTTGTATTTGATCCCCGTTGGCGTCTCCCAATGTACCAAGCTGTCTTCCATGATACTATTATTAGTACTCATCACTGGACCTTTGATAACCTCAAATTCCCCGAAGTACAGGTAACGAGAGAGTTACTCAGCCAGTTATATAATACCGCGCCTTTATACAATTTAAGCCGTAGCACCCTTCACCAGCGCCTCCCCGCCATGATGAAATCTAACAGTGTTTATCGGCCACTACACGAGGCTTTATGGGATCAAAAAATGGTCGGCTTTCAATGGCTTGATAATCAAGGCTGGGTACAAGAAACTCGCTTCAGTGATGGCTCAATAATCATGGCCAATTTTTCTAAGCAAGTATTTAAAGATTTACCTCCACAATCGTTAAAAGCCATTTTGTCTGACGGACGGGTCATTAAGCAGAACTACGCTCGTTAGCTTCATTATCTTCAAATAACATTAAAGGGTAAGTTTCATATGCAACTTACCCTTTATGCCACATAGATACTACGTCGTTTAGCTAGTTATGCTAGCTGCTGTAATGTACGCTGTGCTAATCGTTTTTCTGATTGTTGGCTTGTCCATACGCTGCCTAATATCACCACCATACCTAAAAGCTGTAATAAACTTAAGCTCTGATCTAATACTACCCAACCTAATATGACAGCACTAACTGGACTTAAAAACCCTAAAGAAGCGACTGAGCTTGGGCCTAGCAAGGCAAGTCCTCTAAACCATAAAGCATAAGTCAATGCGCCACCAATTAAAGTCAGATAGCTTATCCCTATCATATTAATAACCGTTAATGATGGTAATGAAGGCTCTAACCACAGAGCGAATGGCAATAAAACGATCCCGCCAGCAGTTAATTGCCATGCTGTAAATATCAATGGCGTTACTGGTGGCTGCCAACGACGACTCAGCACGGTACCTGCCGCCATTGAAAAAGCGCCGGCGATACCCGCGATCACTCCCGTTAGATCTAGTGCAGCATTAGGGGTCAATAATAATATTGCCACACCCGCAATCCCTGCAAAAGACGAGGCTATAGACAATGCGGAAAGTGGGCTTTTTAATAACCAATAACTTAAGAATAATACAATCAGTGGTTGTATCGCCCCTACTGTTGCCGCGACGCCTCCGGGTAAACGATAGGCAGCAACAAACAAGAGCCACCAAAACAGCGAGAAGTTTAAAATCCCTAATAGCGTTACTCGTAACCACCAAATCCCTTGAGGTAATTTACGCAGCCAAATCAATAATAGCAATCCCGCAGGTAATGCCCTTAATACTGCCAATGTTAGCGGGAAGCCCGATGGTAACATCTCAGTAGTAATCAAATAGGTACTTCCCCAAACAATCGGCGCTAATGCCGTTAATAACAAAGCCGTATATCGGTTCATCATAAAACCCTTCTCATTTATCTTGATATCAAGATAGTTTTAAACTAACTTGACGTCAAGATAAATAGTTGTCATGATTGGCCTATGGATCGTATAGATAAAATCATTCAACAATGGGCACGTGAACGCCCTGATTTAGATATCAGCGCGATGGGGCTGATCGGTCGACTAGGTAATATTGTTCTCCACCTCACCCGTGAAATGGAGAAGGTTTTCGCACAATTTGGCCTTAACCGCTCTAGTTTTGATGTATTAGCGACACTACGTCGCGCGGGTCACCCATACACTCTCTCACCAGGTGATATGTTGGCTACACTGATGGTGACATCTGGCACAATGACCAATCGTATTGATCAACTTGAAAAAGCTGGGTTAGTTAAACGCCATCCTAATCCAGAAGATGGACGCGGCTTTTTGGTGTCATTAACTGATGATGGCTTATCCTTAATTAACCAAGCGATTGAAGCACATGTCGCTAATCAAGCAAGATTAGTGGCGGGGTTGACCACTGACGAACAAAACGCATTAAATCAGCTTCTTAAAGTATTTCTAGTATCTTTAGAAAAATAAAAAAACAGCCAAATAACGACTGTTTTCCTTTATTACTCATCTCTGAAATATTTTCAACCTCACTAAAATGAGGCTCGACGGAAAATATCAAAATCAGGGCGTATTAAACTCAACTGTGTGTTCCCCCTATTTTCAGGGTACAACGTCACATAGCCACTCGCACCCTCCAATTGTACTTTCGCTGTTCCTCCCATTAACTTGTCATTACTAATTTTTTGCTGGCCAATATGGCTATTATTTGTATACATACTGCGCGATGTTGAGGGAACCGCACGCGAAGTTGATGCTTGAGCATACTGCTGGCTTGGCTGTAATGAGCCTAAACTTTCTGCACTTAAACGCCTATTAGCTGAAGGGGGGATCATTTCTACTTCTTGGGATGAAGAGGAAACGCCCGAGTGGCTAACTCTAGAAAGCCCGCTATCATGAGAGTGTGCACTATCAGATCCGAAAGAGCCTGCTTGAGCACGATTAGAAGATACAGAAGAGCGTCTTGATGACATTGATGAGATACCACTCTCTGCACTTGTTCCCTCCCCTCCAGCGATAGCGCCGCGCCGCCCCATTCTACGTGCAAAAAAGTCGTGATGTTCTACTTCCGAGGCTCTTCTTAATTGAATTTGACCGTTTCCTACAGAATGTGCTCTATAACGCGGTGCTGGCATAGGCATTCTCTCTAGCCGCCATATAAACATGCCACTTGTCGCTATAACGGAAGTCACTCCAAGTGCAATAGAAGCCCATCCCAAATTTGCTGATGTCCGATTCGATGCTTCCGGTGAATCATCATGGGTCGCTATGCTAGCAATTCCGAGTGCCTCGCCTGCTACAGTTAAAAAAGTAGTACCGGCAAACCAAGCAAATGATGAGGTAATATAAGCAAATGCAATATTCGCCGAAGCAGATGCCAAGTTGGCTAGTATTCCAGTTATAGCAGCCGCCGGTGCTCGCCCCGTAGGATCAGTATAATTAATGGGGTCTCCATTACAGTAAACATAGGGATTGATCCCCCCTTCACCAAATGGGCTTAAACTATCAGGGCAGTTAAAACGCATAATCGTTGGATTATAAGCACGATAGCCATTACCTAAATGATAAACGCCAGTCAGCGGATCTTTTCTTTCACCATTAAAAGCCACATAGGTGTTTTCTTTAATTTCACTATCTCCATAGGGCAAAAATGTATGTGTATCCCCTTCTTCCATTTTCGAATGACGAGACCAACACACACTTTCATTATGACCCGCGGCCATAAAGACCAGTTGATTATCATCAACCACTGCGCAGCACTCATGATCTGACTTAATCAGGCGAATATTTTGCTTTTTGCTTGTATTAATTTCATGAACTAGTTCATCATCACGATAATAGAGATAATAGGTGCCATTATCGTGAGTTTCCTGTTTAACGAGTTGATTAGAGGCATTATAACCATACTTAGCACTCACTAAATCATTGACGCTGACATCCATGAGTCGGTTCAGCATATCGTATTTTAATGTTCTTCCTACTTCATCACATATCATTCTACCGCAAGCATCATATGTAAAAACAGTTGCAGGATAATGAGGGTTAGAGTGAGTGATACGTGTTAATTGAGTTGGATCTAACGTATTTTCATAATGGTAAGTACTGATATTTTCTTGTTGCCCCGAAAATACAGACACAACCTGACGCAAGTTATTCAGTGCATCGTATTCAAAAAATTGTTCGATAACATTCGCTCCCGTGCTATCTTTTGGAAGCTCACTGCCTTGCACAAAATAATTTGTTAAACGATTCCTCACATCATATTGATACTGCTCACTGCGGATTAATCGTGTATTTCGAAATGTGTTTTGAGTTGCGAGTAACCCATTCGCTAACCAACTTTTATTGATAATAAAATGCGTACCATTACTATCAATAATTTCCCGTGTCACTTCCTTATTAAACTCATCATAAGCATATTTAATCTCTACATATTCATCTGCTTTAGTGCTTTTCGCTTTACGGATAGCGGTTCGCCCTAATTCATCATATTCAAAAGTGACGATGATATTTGCATCGATTATGGATTCTATTTGCCCGTCTTTTCGCCATATATACCGAGTTTCATTGTTATCAATATCTGTATATTTGGCGACGGTCCCTAAAACAGTGCGCTCATATTGTGTTTTTCGCACTTGGTCATCAATCAAAAAATACTCTTCTATTAAGTCACCTTGTTGATTTAATTTATTTATATTGAGTGTGCTCTCCGATTTTGCAAAGACTATTTTTTGTGTGGCTACATCGTAATCAAATTGCTGTGTCGTTTCACTCGTCATCACTTTTTTTGTCAGACAATCTAATTCAGGAATATATTCGAAGTGAATTTTTTCTCCCGAAGGCAATATGACTAGACTGGGTTCCGGATAAACGTTTTCATATTGAAATTGCGTTGTTCTTCCTCCTACAGTTTGACTTACTAGGCGTTCTAAGCCATCAAATTGTTGTTCACCAAGTAACCACGCTTGTTGGGAGCGATCAGTAACGGTTATTGCCGTCACCAGTTCATTCTGGGAATGGGGAGCGTATTGTCGATGGATCACTGTGCCATCTTCATATTTTTGAGTCACGATGCGATTAAAACAGTCGTAAGTGTTCTCAATACTGTGCCCTAACTCATCGGTTATGTTTAACAGGCGCCCAAGGGAGTCACTTTTATAATATTTGGCGGCAGCGACCTTCCCATCGATACCTAATAAATATTCAGATTCAATTTGCTGATTTTGTTTATTCAGCGTAATTACCGTTTTCCCGTGGCGGGATGCTGAGGCTACTTCTGTATTGATAGGATATGTTGTTTTGGTTAAGGCGATAGGGTCTATCTTTATCATATCCGTAACGCCGATAGATTGTGTTAATGCGGTAACCTCTCCCCAGCCATCATAGTTTGCCGTCGTTTGATAGATAAATTCGGCTGTATTTAAGCCAGATAAATGGTGATCATATTGCAAATGTTTAACTATTTTACCAAATGCATCATATTGGCAAGATTCTATTTTATGCCACTTTTTACTATCATAAGCATCTAATACATCTGTACGAATTTTCCGCCCTAAACCATCAAAATAGTGCTTAAACTGACTCCCACATTTATCTTTTTCAATAGTGATAACACCCTCCTCTATTTTTAAATATTTCCAAGAGACTGAGGTTTCATAAGGCGTATTTACTGCCGATTTTTTATAAGATGGGCGTCCTAATTTATCATAGGTATAAATTTGAACGACATTAAGCTGATTTATATCTTCAAGTACAACACCTCGTAATACCGACATCGTTTGAGTGGTGGTGGTAATGATATTATCAAAGCTAATATCTGTATTCTTTTTTATAATAGTATCGCCATTTAATTGATAATCAAATTGCTGATAGGATGTGAAATGTTGTGAATTTTCACCCAAAGTATATTGAGTACTTCTAATTAATGATGGCGTACCATATCCTAGGCGTTTAGCATCTTGAAAATAACTGAAAGAGAGACACTTAAATAGTATTTCATCTGAATAAAATAGTTGTTTTGCGATTACTGCAATAGAGGTATTCGCCAAATTTTCATATCTATAATAGATTTTATTAATCGGCTCATTATGCTTTCTGTTTAATGGGTAAGTGATTTTTTCTTTCATATACCGAATAAACCCATTAACTTCGGCAGGACAATCCTCCTCCCCTTCGGCTTTATACCATGTTGTGACCACTCGAGTGCCATCGGGTGTTACTTGTAAAGTTTGATTGCCTTGTTCATCAAATTCATATTCGCTAATCTCTTTTCTTTGGTTACCCTCGTTATCAGTGATCGTGATAACCTGTGTTTTCATTAATTGGAACTGTTCAGGCTGAAAATGAATAGGCGTATATTTTTGAGCATAATATTCTATTTCATTTTTTGTTTTACAGCCATCTCGCTCTATTTCCTCACTAATTTGCAGATGATAATTATTAAATACACGAGTGGTTTTAATTTCACTGCTACCATCAGAAATTGTTTCTGTAGAGCTATAAGTATAGTCTGTTAAAAGTTTATAAATATAATCACTATCACTCGTCCAATCACCAAAGTCGCCATTAAAACCTAAAAAATTATGCTCGCTATATTTGTAGCGTTTAACCGTTTTTTGCTGCCCAAAACCTGGATTAATGATATATGATGTAACAACCGGTAACCGCCCTGTTTTACCCGAGCTACTTGGGAAACGAAAACCAAACAGCTCACTGTACTCGACCTGCTCAGTCAGTCCTGTAGGATAAATAATTTGCGTTAGATAATGCTTATTGCTTTCAGTTAATGCCTCATAGCCAAAACGCCAATAAATAAACGCATTATCTGCATATTCACAAGCAATATAGTTAAGTTGCTCATGATTAATTAATGAAAATTTTATTAAGTACTCATCATTGGTTTCTGGAAAAACACGAATGCTAACATAATGCGAGTAGTTTATTTCACAAAGTGTTTGAAATTCGTCTTTAACCCTTTTTAATAATGGGTATTCACCACTCCATGACCATGATAAGGATAATTCACGGCCTAATTCTGACATAATCTTTGTGGTAACATAATAATCCTCACCGATAAGAGTGAGGCTCTCAGATTTCCCATCCTTCCAAATAACAGTATAACCATCATGACTATTGGTATTATTTGTATATTTTAATATAAAGTGTTTAAGCCTTTTATTTATAACATTTACTGTTCCTGGTGTTATTTTATAACTTTCGCCACTACTTAGCTCTAATGTATTATTACGCAAACAGAGCATCGTTATCCCTATTGAAAACCCTCTTCCAAAACCATAGTTAGCATCTTGCAGTGGCGAATAGGATACAGATAGAGCAAGATCCGGCCCAGAACGCTGATTAGCAATAATATTAACGAAAGGTATGCTGACAAGAAACTGTCCTGTTCTGACATCAACATTTGTCTTTAACTTCCCTAAGAAATTACCCGACTCGCTGCTGAATTGAGTACTCATAGTTCCCCTTTAATAAAAAATAGAAAAGTAGCACTAAATTTAGTTAGAATGATATTTAATGTTTAAAATCAAATAGCAAACATGATAATATCCATTTTCTCTTATCATGATAATCAGCGACTCAATTTAAAGTAAAAAATAAAAAACAACACAAAATATTAATTTTGTCTTAGTGCTATCTTATCTATTTTAAATTCGGACTTAACGCCAGCAATCAATAGGGTTGAATACTTACTAGGGGGAATAGCAAACTTCCTTATTCATCACCTATCGAATAAAGAAGTTTTCATAATAGATCACTAATCAAGAAAAAATAAAAAAGTACGTTTCGCTTTTTTATTATAACCATCCCTGCTTCTGATGCTGTGCGCAAATCGGGCATAAATGCGCGTTGGGCTGCCAAGACAAGAAAGCCAATCGACATTTTTCGCACTGAGCATCATAGTAGTGATATACCGTAGGCTGGTTATTTTTGGCGACTTGGGATTTGACTTCAATTGATTTTGGAAAACACACCACTTGGCAGCTCATGCAGCCAGTACAACGTTTTTCATCAAAGATAAATTGATTTTCTTCAATAAGGATCGCTTGTTCATCGCAAACTTTGGCACACGCACCACATAAAATACAGCTTGAGACATCAAGTTCAATATGGAACCAACTGTCTTGCGGATAGAGTTGTTTGCGGGCATTTAAACCCGTTCTCACTTGCCCTTTATTTAATGGATTCTCATCCAGTTTTTGACGAAAGAATAAGGAGCGACGGCCACTATCAATTTCTGGTGGTTGTGTTACTACCAATTGCCAAATAGGCTCTTGCAACGTTTTTAGCTGAATATTCAGCGCCGCCAGCACCGGCAACCATTTTTCTACCAGTGGCTCCGCAATTTCTACCCCATTTATCTGGTATTGCTTATGCCAAACTAATAACTCTTCCACACTTGCCAAAGGCTCATCGTGGCTAATAACCAGATGATTGTTGTGATAAGTACGTTCATGCGGCGAGATATTTTCGATTGCATCGACAGGACATGAAAACAAACAGTTCCCACATTGGTAACAAAGCTGGTTATCGATAGTTGCATTCATCGTCTCAAAAGAGATAGCCCCTACAGGGCAAACTTGTGAACAACTATCACAGACACTATTTTTGAGGCGTTTCCTCACACATTTATCATTGATAATGGGTTCAGGAGGAAGATCCATCCTAATAAAATGCCTCATACAACCAAACTCCATGATGTAACGATAAAATATAAAACGACTGAATACCCTCAGTAACCGAGTTAAAAAATCGCTTTCTTCTCGTAATATGAGCGAATGCGACTTAAGCTGAGGACTTTATTATACCTACTAATCAGAATTTAGGGGAATTATAGTAGGTAAATGATTGATCATGGACAGGTAACAATAACCTCGATTATTGCCTATAACCTAACAGTCACCATTTTGTAACCTAATACGATACAAGTAGACTATCAAACTATATACTCATCAATACTAACGTTTACTTATTGAACATATAAATGCTTAGGCTCTACCATTTTTGCACTATAAGAACAGCCATTATATATCCTAAATTTATCCCTATCGCCCTGAATGACAGGTTAATCACTAAGTAGCGCTCGACTAGCCAATAAACCTATTTGCTGCAAAATATCATCAAGCAATGACTGAGTAATTTGGGATTGATTAAGCCTTTTTAATAACGGTTTTTTAGCGACGACAAAACCCAATACCTGCCCAATAAGTGCATGTGCACGAATAATTGCGGTTTGTTCATCAACTTGATTGATAAACTGAATCAAACTTGATAAACGCATATGGAAAGGTTCGATGAAATCACGATAAATAATTTCGTAATTTTCTGTCGGCTCAAGCTGTTCTCTTAAGATCAATACAGAGTAATAATTGTGTTCTGGGAGCAGCAGAGCATGCCCAAGGCCCCCCATTAACATATGAAGTAATGTTTTAGCCCGTTCCGTCTGTATCGGATGTTGCGCTGTCAGCTCTGCAAAAGTACGGTCAAATTCATGAGTATTGCTAGCGGCCGCGAGGTCATTGGCAATTTTTTGAATAACAGCGGAATAGACGCCCAGCTTTCCTCCCATATGATAAGGAATGGCTGATTGGTTGACCCCGGCATTATCTGCTAATTGTCGGGTTCTCACTCCAGCAATTCCATGAAGAGCAAATAATTTGATCCCTTCGTTTATCAATTTTTCTTTTGTTGACTCAGATGAAAGCGTGTTTTTATTGGTCTCTGTCATATCCCGCTGTGGCCCTATGGGTTAAATATCGGCTCGCATCAAATAGGTGGAATTTTTGTTCAATTCGATCCCTTTTTCTTTGCCAACGACAACTGTTCCGCCTAGATTACATAAATGATAACCAAACGCACAATTAGGTTCAAACGCAAACGTCATACCTGCTTTTAGCACTAACTCTCTGCCTGGGTTGGGTAATCTTTCCAATTGACGATATTTTTGTGCAATCGGCAATGATTCAATACCGGGTGCAGTACCAAAACCAATTGGCCCGTAAGGGTTAATACTGTGGATTAGAGGATGCACATGCCAACCTTTTGATCTTAATAATGGTTGCTCCATTTTATCGACAACTTCGCCGAAGGTGACCCCTTCTTTTAGATATTCGACGCCAATTTCATAACATTCCCGTGAAATTTCAGCCGCTTTTTCAATATTTGGATGTACCTTACCTACTGCGACAGCAGCTTGGTGCTGTGTCTCATACATACCATATAATGCAAATATCTCAGTTAATACAATATCACCTTCTTGAATTTCACGAGGCTTTTGCGAACGGTATTGCCACGCAGGTTGCCCCCAACCGATATATTCAGGACCTGAACCCATTAATATTTCCGCGGTGAATCCTCCCATAGACAAACATGTAGAGGTTACTGCCGCAGCGATATCGGCTTCCGTATTACCTGGAATAGCGGTTGCTCGCATGGCCTCGCTCATAGCTTCACCGATCATGGCCGCATGCTTAATATGCTCAAGTTCTTCTTCACTTTTAACGGAAGCGAGCTGGAAAAACTGTTTATATACCGGAACAAAATTGACATTTGGCAATCTTTTTTTAATTCCTGTTAAGGTGTTAAACGGCATTGCACCATCAAAATAAAAAGGGGGATATGGTTCCAAACCGATTACGCCTATATTTGCACGAGAAGATACACCTAAATCAATTAATACTTGTGCAATGTTATGCCCTGTTTTGCCAACAACGATTTGTTCAGGCGCAATCCACTGCATATCACCACGCATGGCAGCTTGCATATGATCAGCAACCATCATAGGTGCAAACGTGACAACGACAGGCGCTTTATCAAGGTGGAATAAAACCACTGATCCTAATCGGTCATTGGTAAAGTAATGATCGATGCAAAATGGGGCTGGTGCAGCAGACTCTCTGTCACCATATACCATTAATACTTCTAGATCATTGGCTTGCATAATTTGGCGCGCAAGCCCCCACCTTCTATCACGCTCATTAATTGTAAATGCGTTTGGGATCACTCTATTTTTCATAACAACCTCATTTAATTCATTTGAATGAATTAAATATAGATCAAAATTTGCTCTCCTGTCAAAAATATTTTCACCATCCTATACAATGAACGAGATAAATGACTCTAACTTTCTGTTTAAACTAACTTAAATTAACATTTAAAAATGTGTTATTTTTGAGTTTAAACTGACTGTCGACAACCTCCGTTTCGCATATTCAAAACTTGGCCGCCTGATCGTGGGTAACTCTTTTTCCCATAACGGGTTAGTTTTAATGTGATAACCCTCCGCTTTAGACGTTGTTATCAACTCAACTAATTCTTCTTTATTCGTTATGATGCATAACTCATCAAAACGCCCTATCTTTTTGGGTAAAGCAAACGTTGCTGGAAAATTAGCATCTAAATCCGTCACTGGACTTGTTGCATCAACACTGTGATGTACGACTTTCTCTGCCTCACCCACTAATGCGCGATTAATTAAAGAAATCATCTCTCTCACTCGTGGTGATGCATTACCAATTTCACTGTCTTCATTTTGATAAAAATGGTTTTCATCTCTATAAGCTTGGCTCAAATTTGCATCTGTTGGTAAGCGTTGATACTTTTCAACACGTTGGCGATATACCGAATGGGCAACATCGGGTACAGGGAGCATATCTTGATGACCAAAATCTCTCATGTGTGGGCCAATTAACAATAAATCATAATCAGCAGTGATAGGTAGGCAACTATCAATAGGTGCTAATACTTGAAGATATTTTTTCTCAAAATAAATTCGGTACTTTTGTTGCTGAGGCTCCCATTTGGCCTCAAATTGATAACTTTTCAAACTAGGCCCTTTCGCGGTAAATTGTTTGACCCCTTGTGAATTTTCTAAACTAAGGTTATCAATCGCTCCCATTTGCAGTAAGGTGTGTAATCGCTCCTCTGTTATTTCAAGAGGAATCGGCCGAGCATGACCTTTTTCAATACAACGACGAATAAAACCGTTATATTTATCAATGAGATCTTCAGATTTGTTTTCTAATTTACTAAAACGCTGATCAACACAAATCAACCCTGCCTGAGCCCCCATGAAGCACTTTTACCTTTGATATGAAAGTTTTTTGTCGGGTAGCCCGCCGCAATTAAATCTGTCGCAAAGCGGTCTACAGGCCGAACGCCTATAATGCTATCTTGCTCCTTAGCAACTTGCTGCAATGGGAGCAAATGGCTTGATACCAATCCAGTATTTTGGCTAATACACTCGGTTAACTGCGCTATAGAATGCGTTGTTTTTTGCTCGGTAGGCTCATTTACAGCTTGAAGAGGCTCATAACCGATTTTGTTGTAGCTCTTATGTGTTTGTATCATTACTTTTCCTTACTTATTTATTCCTAATTCCCTCCCTTCTATCAAACTTTTCACCTCATTTCTTTAATAAAACAATGCTTGACATTTGATTTCAAAATCAATTATTTAATTGTTTAAAATGACATATAGAGATAATACAAAGCCAAATTATGCATGTATAATATATTTATGTTAGTTAATGTATTCTCATTATCTCGTCGTCCTTTACCCCACTTGTCAGCACGATATGACAAGCAAAGAACGTCTCTTTCAATTCTGAAATAAGGTCTATATATGAACAATTTCGAATTTTATAACCCAACACGTATTGTATTTGGTAAAGGGAAAATTGCTGAATTGAATCGATTGGTCCCCAAAGAGGCTAAAGTTCTAATTCTTTTTGGTGGTGAAAGCGCACGTAAAACAGGAACATTAGACGAAGTAGAACAAGCATTGGGTGAGCGTGAAGTTGGTCTATTCGGCGGTATTGAGGCGAACCCTCGCTATGAAACTTTAATCAAAGCGGTAGATAAAATTCACCAAGAAGGCTACAACTATCTGCTCGCAGTTGGTGGTGGCTCAGTCATTGATGGCACCAAATTTGTTGCTGCGGCAGTTAATTTTGAGGGTGACCTCTGGGAAATTTTGACCAGTGGTGGAACCAAAGTAACATCCGCCTTACCCTTTGGCACCGTATTGACGCTCCCTGCCACAGGCTCCGAAATGAATAAAGGCTCAGTGATCACCCGTGAAGCGACGCAATCTAAACGCGCCTTTATGCATGACAGCCTCTATCCACAATTTTCTATTTTAGATCCTGTAAAAACCTTTACGCTGCCACCACGTCAAATCAGCAATGGTGTTGTTGACGCGTTTGTTCATGTAATGGAACAATATTTAACTTATCCTACTCATGCTTATGTACAAGATGCATTTGCAGAAGGTTTATTAAAAACGCTAATTGATATTGGACCAAAAGCGTTAGCTACTCCGCATGACTATGATTTACGTGCAAGCTTAATGTGGACCGCCACTTTGGCACTAAATGGCCTTATCGGCGCGGGTGTACCACAAGACTGGTCGACACATATGTTAGGCCATGAGATTACAGCGCTATACGGCTTAGATCATGCTCAAACGCTAGCGATAGTCTTACCTTCTATGTTGAAGGAAAAATTACCGCAGAAACAAGCTAAACTGGTTCAATATGCTCAGCAAGTATGGGGGATCAACGAAGGGTCTGAGGAGCAAAAAGCTCTGCAAGCTATTGAGCTAACAAGAGCGTTTTTTGAGCGCATGGATGTCAAAACGCGTTTTAGCGATTATAACCTCAATGAAGACGTGATTGATCCTCTTATCGAAAGTTTGACCCAAAATGGAATGACGGCACTGGGTGAGCATCATGATATTACGCCTGAAGTCAGTCGCCGAGTTTATGTAGCATCTCTATAATAAACCCCGCTCCCACCCTTGTGGTGGGATCACTAACTGGAGGTAAAAATGGATAATTCAACTTATACCCCACCGAAAGTCTGGCAATGGGAACAAGGTAATGGCGGACAGTTTGCAAATATCAATCGACCAGTATCAGGTGCGACGCATGAAAAAGAGCTACCGATTGGTAAACATCCCCTACAGCTTTACTCTTTAGGAACACCTAACGGGCAAAAAGTCACCATCATGTTAGAGGAATTACTCGAGCTGGGTATAAAAGAAGCCGAATATGATGCTTGGCTGATCAATATCAGAGAAGGTGATCAATTTAGCTCAGGTTTTGTCGAAATTAACCCTAACTCTAAAATTCCAGCATTAGTTGACCGAAGTGGCGAAAAACCTATCCGTGTTTTTGAGTCCGGTTCAATTTTGACTTATTTAGCTGAAAAATTTTCAGCATTCCTACCAACCACCCAACCGGAAAGAGCAGAAACCCTCTCTTGGCTCTTTTGGCAAATGGGTTCAGCGCCTTTTGTTGGCGGTGGATTTGGTCATTTTTACACCTATGCACCAGAAAAATTTGAATACCCCATCAATCGATTTGCGATGGAAACCAAGCGTCAACTTGATGTATTAGACCAGCGTTTAGCCAATAACCACTATATTGCAGGCGAACACTACTCTATTGCGGATATGGCAATCTGGCCATGGTATGGCGCGTTAGTCAAAGGTTGGTTATATGATGCTGATGAATTCCTCAGTACTCACGAATATCAACACCTAAACCGTTGGGCTGACGAAATTTATGCACGCCCAGCGGTACAACGAGGGCGTCGAGTTAACCGTTTACATGGCGACCCCGCACAACAAGTCCGCGAACGCCATGATGCAAGTGATCTTCGATAGCGCGCTTTAACCTGTATGACTTTATTAAGAGCCTTATGCGATTTGTATAAGGCTCTTTTATTTATATGCAGGATGAAATGGTCAGCGTGGGCGTTCGGCGAGTGATCATTAGCAATAAAATTGCAGAGCATATCGCCATGCAAAAGTTAAAACCTAACCCGAAACTGACCGCATTTTTAAGTTGTTCAAAGGGAAATTGAGCCGAAAAGTGAGTTAATCCGTACTGCATCATCACAGAAACCATAGTGGCACCTATCGCGGCTCCGACTTGCTGCAATGTTGCAGTAAAGCCTGAAGCTTGCCCCGCTATCTGAACACTCACTTTAGCAAGAACTAAATTTAGCATCGGTGTCATGATCATACCTTGTGTAAACCCCACAAGGAATAAAACCGGCGTCAACCATAGTGCTGAGCTATTCGATGAAAACCAATATAGCATCACAAGTAACAGCATATAGCTTAAGCCATAAAATAGCGCGCCCCAAAATATTGTTCTTTCACCATAGCGATTAACCCAAAGAGGGGTGATTACCGATGAAATTACAAATCCAATGCTAGAAGGTACAAAAATCATACCTGACAAAAATGCGCTTAAGCCGATCCCTTTTTGCAGTAATAGAGACAACATTAAAGGGAAAGCGGAAGATGTTGCATAAACACTCATTACTACCAGTAATCCAATAACAAAGGGGCGATTACGCAGAATTTGCATACTGAATAATGGCGCTTTTCCTTGTTTCTCTAATCGGATTTCATAATAAGCAAAGATGGCCAACAGTAAGACCCCACTGCTGAGTAATAGGCTACTTGTATTTAACCAACCCCATACGGGTAACATAAGCAATGGCAATAAAACACAGCAGATCCCTAAACCTGATAATATGACGCCACACCAATCAAGATTAATGCGGCATTTTTCTCCTTCGAGTAAAAAACGCGATAATGCGATAGCCAGTATGCCTATCGGTAAATTCACTAAAAAAATTGTCCGCCAACTCAAGTTAAATAGATCTAACGTGATCAGCCACCCTCCTAAAGCTTGCCCAGCAATAGCAGCGAGTCCTAAGCTCATTCCCAAATAGCCAAATGCTTTTTTCGCCTGTAACGGATTAAAATTGACACGGAGACTGGCATACACTTGGGGAAACAGTAATGCAGCAGATAGCCCTTGAAAAAATCTTGCGACCACCAGCAAGGTTGCTGTCGGTGCGAATGCACAAAATAAAGATGTGAGCGTAAAGCATGCCATACCCACGCGGTATAAGCATTTTTTACCGTAAATGTCTCCTAACCGACCTCCTGTAATGAGTAATAAACCAAAGGCTAATTCATAACCTACTATAATTAATGTTAGCTCAGTCAAATTGGCATTTAACGAATGCTGAATAGTCACAATGGCAACATTAACCACAAATAGATCAAAAATTGTTACGAACCCCGCCAATATTAATACAAAAAGAGCGATATGCTGATGTCGATTCATGATGTTCTCATTTATCTAGCCGAATAAAATGAGGACTATAAAGAATCCGTTATCATGGTACAATTTAACCATTTATACTATTACTAAAGGCAATAGGCTATGAAAGCGATGCAACGAATGCGCCCTGAGCTGGCTGAGTTTTTAAAGCAAAAACGGGAAAGTATTTCACCGGAAGAAGTCGGCCTACCGCGAACGACAAGGCGCAGGACACCGGGGCTTCGTCGTGAAGAAGTTGCTGCTTTAGCTGGGGTTGGTTTGACTTGGTACACATGGCTTGAACAAGGTCGTGATATTGGCGTTTCGACGCAATTCCTTGATAATTTATCAGCCGCGTTACATTTAAATAGCGCTGAGCGTCAACACCTTTATTTGTTAACCCATAACCGCGAGCCGATAGCAACAGGTAATACCGAGCATCGTGTTCCTTCGGCTATTTCCCGCATGATCAGCGATTTTCCTGATCATTATCTCTGCTATGTGCTCAACTTGCACTGGGATGTGCTTGCTTATAATACTCGGGCCGATCACTATTTTCATTTTTCGGATGCGCAACCGTATTATTGCAATTTCCTCTATCTTCTATTTATGGATCCTCGCTACCAAGAACGCTTCGTTAATTGGCAACTTGTTGCCCAACAACTACTGGCCAGTTTTCGCCGTGATTATGCTCGCACCAAGAATAACCCCAATATTAAACAAATGATTAACGCCCTGCTGGAACAATCAACTTTATTTAGCCAACTTTGGCATAAGCATGAAATTTACCAACCTTGTACAGGTATTCGTGAAATTGCTTATCAAGGTAAAGTGGAAAATTATGATTACTCTTCTTTGACATTTGATATTGAAAAAGGTAATCGGTTATTAGTCTACATTCCGAAATAATCTGATTGTTGTGAAATTATTGAAGCCGCTTTTCTGTATCATGTCAGTGATGACGCTGGGCGATACTGTAACATAGGCTTAAAGCCAAAAATAATAGCGTAATCCTCTATAAAGGTACTGCTATTCCTTCTATTGCCTATTTAAAAAACCCTAATCCTAGATAAGAGTTATCCAATATCTTGTTTTTATCTTTTTCAGCCTTTGTACTGACGCAGCCATTCCCTGTTATCACAAAATTCGGTAATTTATCTATTTAACAGAGAGTGCTACAACTCAATAACAATTATAACGTTAGGTCGTGGGTCATGTTGTCTAAATCAAATATTTCAAATAGCGCTTTACTCTGCTCTTCATTGCTATTAACCATTGGACGTGGAGCAACCTTGCCATTTATGGCGATTTACCTAACACGAGAATACCAAATGGCTATTGATATTGTGGGTATTGCAATGTCTCTTGCCTTAACTATCGGTGTCTTATTTAGTATGGGCTTTGGTATTTTGGCAGATAAAGTCGATAAGAAACGCTGTATGCTAATCGCTATTATTGCGTTTATTTTGGGCTTTATTGCAATTCCACTCTCAAGTCATGCCGTGCTTGTGGTTATTTTCTTCTCGTTAATAAATTGCTCTTATTCCGTCTTTTCAACCGTACTAAAAGGTTATTTTTCAGATACTCTTCCTCTTTCTATTAAAGCAAAGGTATTTTCCCTTAATTACACATTTTTGAATATCGGTTGGACCATCGGCCCGCCTCTTGGAACATGGTTATTGATGTATAACATCAATCTGCCATTTTGGTTAGCGGCAATTTCAGCGTCAATACCCGTTTTCTTTATTCAACACTTTGTACAAAGTGTGAAACCTGCTCCCCACCAAGAAGGCCAAAAGCGCTTATGGAACCCCGCTGCGATGCTACATGACAGAGCATTAGCATGGTTTATTTTGTCCACTTTTCTTGGCTCGCTGGTATTTGGCACCTTCACAACGTGGATATCTCAATATGTTATTACCGTATCCAACAGCGAGTTTGCACAAGCCGTCATCGGGGTCGTGCTTCCCATGAATGCAGTGGTTGTGGTTACTTTACAATATATGGTAGGTAAACGCCTTACACCAGATAACCTTAAGCGTTATATGACGTTAGGTACTCTCTTTTTTGTCGGTGGCCTTGCCACATTTATGGAAGCTGACGAAAACTTATACTTATGGGCGCTAGGATCCTTTATTTTTACTCTCGGTGAGCTGATCTATGCGCCCGGTGAGTACATGTTGATTGATAATATTGCGCCGGAAGGCATGAAATCGAGCTATTTTTCGGCTCAAGCCCTTGGCTTGCTTGGCGGTGCATTCAACCCGATGCTTACAGGGGTCGTGCTCACAGGCTTCCCCCTAAAGCCATTTTTATTATTTTAATGTTCTTCACGGTATTAGCTTGGATGAGCATGCTCAAAGGTATGAACGTCAGCAAACAACGACAAATCTTACAAACTCAGTAGGTACGAAGGGGGAAGCCAACTCGCGCTTCCCCATTATTGACTCGACCGAATATCTAATACACTCAACACAATGGCAATGGTCAGCATTAGCATAATGATCACACTCATGGTAACTAGCCCATGGTAGCTCAATACCCATGATAAAAGTGGCAGCATAGAAAACAGTACAATGTTATTAAAACTTTCCGAAACGGCTAATACTTGACCTTTGTTTTCGCCACTGCGCATCGCAACCATGGTGGTACTCAATGGCGCAGCCATCCCCAAAAAACCGCCCCAAATAACTAAACATGCTGTGTGTACCACCAGTGGAACATACGCTAAAACAAATGTGAGTACCGCCACTGCCATCAGAGAGATGACTAATAACAATCGTTGGCTATCATTTGATAAAAAATGATTGAGCCGACCAACTAATAGATTTCCGATAAATAACCCCACTCCAAACGCAGCAACGACAACACCGATTAGCGCGCTATCAATTGAAAATTTTAGTCTGAGTACTTCTCCTGACAATAAGAAAACACTGACCGCAGTGCCGTTCCATATTGCTTTAGCACTAATAAAACGAACTATTTTTATATCCTGTAGCCACTGGAATCCCCTTTGTTTTCTCATGTCTTGATGAGGCTTTGAAGGTGGCAATATTTTACAGACACAAAACCATACGATAAGACTTCCTACTGTTGTCATAATAAAGGGCGCGTACCATGTTAAATACTCTGTTAATACGCCTGCTAACACAGGGCCTGATACGATCCCTATCGTCATACCAACCATCACCATCCCCATCGCTGTGGATTGCTGACGCGCTGGGAAGATATCTGCAATTAAAGCAAAAATGGTGGGTACTATCGCCGCCGACGCTAAGCCACCACAAATACGGAAGAACATTGCGATAGTGAAGTTCGGAGAAACAATGATAGCCAGGCTATCTATCGCAAATAGAAACATGGCTACTAACAATAACTTTCGCCGATCGATGCGATCAGAAAAATAACCTATCACTGGTGCTGTAACCGCATAAGTCAGCGCATAAGCTGAAATTAGCCATGATGCTTGTGCGCTACTGACCGAAAAAACCTCAGCCAGCGGTGTTAATGTTGCAGATAACATAAATTCAGTAGTACCCACTAGGTAAACCGCCGTAGCAAGTACCCATAATAAGTAACGATATGGTTGCATAATAATTCTCTTGAATAATAGACAGCCCTTCCGTGAACACAAGGTCACAGATAGGTGTTAAGGGCGATGGGGAATAAAATTAAAATGGGTTAAAACAAGAAGTTAAAAAGTGGTATCAGGAGATAAGATATGAATGTTTGAAGTTAACTAGATGTTTAGATCTTATAAAACATCGACACGCTCGTCAAGAGGCATTATGGTGCCCTTTCATCAATAAAAACACCACAATACCTTTAATTATAAACGGGTTAATTTTAATGTTTCCCCCAATATCTTTATTCCATTAAGACGCCTTGGGATCAACGGCAATGCGTAGTTAATACGTAAATGATGTGTAAAGCATCCATCAGATGAAAAGTGCTCTCCTGTTAGCACAATCACTTTATTGCGCTGTAAAACATCCATTAATTTACGGTTATCCACCGGAGGATGCTCAACCCATAATGAAAAGCCCCCTTGTGGTCGAGAAATCCGTGTCATTGGCGGAAAGTGACTTTCCACTAGTTCTCGATACTGGCATTGCAGCTCACTATAATGTTGGCGCATAGCGCGTAGATGTGGGAAATAGTGCCCATCACGTAAAAAGTTAGCCATAACTTGCTGCATAAATATTTCTCCCGAACAGTGAGACAAATATTTTAAGTGCATGACTTTTTCTTTATATTTTCCGGGTATCACCCATCCTGTTCGCACCCCTGGGGCGATTGTTTTAGAAAATGAACTACAAAGGATCACCTGCCCATCACTATCCAATGATTGGATCGTCGATGGGCGCGGATATTCATACGCTAATCCCGCAAGAATGTCATTTTCAATGATCGTCACGCCATATTGAGTTGCCAGTTGCAATAGCTGCTGCTTATGTGTTTCAGGCATGGAGCAGCCCATAGGGTTATTGCAAGTCGGTGTTACCACAATAGCTTTTACTGACCAACGATGAAAAGCCTCTTGTACCCGTTCTAATTTGATCCCTGTCTGTGGATCTGTTGGGATTTCAATAATTCTTCTGCCTAATCCATACAGTGTCTGCAATAAACCAGGAAATGTCGGTGATTCTACCGCTATCACATCATCGCCTTGCGTCGATGCTTGAATAGACAGCGATAATGCTTGATGACCACTTGTCGTCGTCACGATATCGTCAGGCGTAAACAGGGTTTTATGATCAGAAATATGATGAATTTGCTCACGCAATGCTGGCAATCCTTGTAAGCAATCATACTCTAACATTAAGCGATTTTTACGACGGCTGAGCATATTCATTTCTTGCCACAGCGGCTCTAATGTTTTGTTATCGATATTCGGAACCGCGCAAGATAATGAAGTGATATTATCGCGCTCTTCTACGCGTAAAAAATCAATAGTTGGGTTCCATTGAGCGATATGTACTGGTTTTTGTATGTAGTTTACCGCCTTAGGCAGTAGAGCCTCGGTTTTGTTTGGAATAACAAAATAGCCTGATTTAGGTACCGCATAGATCAGTTGCATTTTTTCTAGCTCACGATAAGCAAGCTGCGCTGTTGTTAAGCTGACCTCGTGTTCACGCCCTATCTCCCTCACTGAAGGAAGTTTTTCACCACTTAAAAAGTCTCCTCGATGAATTTTTTCCTGTAATGTCTGCGCGATCTGTTTGTACAGTAACATCATTCAGCCCTTAACCGTTTGCATATCGCATTAATGTAATACAAAACTATCCATATTTGATCTGTATTATGCAAAAAACGCTATCTGTCACTTTTTTATGATTATTCTCTATGCAAACCTAATTATAAATTTAAAGGTACAAGGGGGTTATATGGAATATGAACATAACAAAGGTGGTAAACCTTATTCTAAATTAATTTTAATAGAGCCTATCGTTTGGATATTGAAAAAATTAACCAATCCAATAAAAGCGATTTATTATCACTTTAAAACCAGAAAGAAATTTGAAAAATATAAAAACCAAAAAATATAAAAATCAATAATTATCAATAGGGTAAACAAAAAAGCATTTTCATATTAATGTTATCTATAAAAGTTTATTGATTCTTAATTATAGTTAACCCTAAGTGTAAAAAGCTTAAATTATTTTTATTTTTCCTATACTCGATAAATAAAACGATCGATTACGCTATGTTATAAGAAGCTATCCTTTTAATTCATGATGTTATTTTCAGTCATGAAATAGTGATAGCTTTCCTTAATTAACGCGGAGCTAATAAAATGATGTGGCCTTCTTGCTGTATAATACCTTGTTCTTTCAACTTAAATAAAACTTTATCCAAATGGCGACGTGAAGTACCTAAAATTGCGGCTAACGTCTCTCTCGGTAAACGAATTTGGTGGCTCGATAGTTGCGTTAAAATGTACAGCAAGTTCTTTTCAATGGAATCAACGGCGGTCATCAATCGTTGTTCTCCATTAATTAATGAGCGTTTCGCCAATTGTCGATTTAAAAGAATGGATAAGCGGTGGTCTTGAGATAACCAAACTAAAAAACTATCAGATGGGATACGGATCACTCGTGCGTCCGTTAATGCAATCACATCATAGCGATAATGTTTTTGCTGGCACAATGCTTCCATCTCACCAAGAAATTCACCTTTATAACAGAATGTTAAAGCGAGCTCTTTACCGCTATCAGCGAGTTTGTTCACCACAAACTCACCTTCAATAATAATATAGGTGTATTGGTTTTCTGTGCCTTGATGGATCAGTTTGTACCCTTCTTGTAAATGAATGGTACAAAAGGTATTTTTGACTGAGGGTGGCGCATGACGAAATAACCAATCAACATCGGGAAGTAGCTCTTGTTCACTGAACTTTAGCCACAACTCGCGAAAAGGAGTTTCATCCATCATACCTGCCACCCATCACTATGATTAACCTAAAATTAGCCCTGCTATAGCACCGTTCATTAAGTTCGCCAAAATAGCCGCACCAAATGCTTTGAATGCAATACTCGTCAATTCACCACGACGTTCAGGACACATCGCACCGATGCCACCTATCGCAATCCCTATTGTACCTATGTTAGTAAAACCACACAGAGCAAACGAGAGGATCACTTGTGTCTTAACGCTCAATGCTTCGCCTGTCGCTGGCAAAATAGAACCATCTAAATAAGGCTGTAGATTAGCATATGCAATAAATTCATTGAATAATACTTTCTGGCCTAATAACTGCCCTGCGAACTGAGCTTCATTCCAATCAACGCCTAACAGCCATGCTATCGGTGAAAATAGCCAACCAATCAACTGGGTGAGCGAAATTTCATAACCAGTAAAGCTAGTTGCCCACATCATTATGCCATCGAACATTGCAATAATAGCTAACAAAGCCAAGAGCATACCCGCAATATTCAACGCCATACTAACCCCGACGCTAGCCCCCTGAGTTACCGCATCAATGCTATTACGGTATTCAGATTTTTCGCCTTTCATGGAGCTGACCGTTGTATATTTATCACTGTTTTCTTTAGTTTCAGGGTAAAACAATTTCGCAAACAGTAATCCTGCTGGGGCCGACATAAAGGAAGCCGCCAGTAAATACTCAATTTTCACGCCATACTGGGCGTAACCAAGTAACACGGTTCCCGCAATTGAGGCTATTCCCCCAACCAAAATGGTGAAAAATTCTGAAGAGGATAAATATTTTAAATAAGGGCGGATCACTAACGGCGCTTCCGTCACCCCTAAAAAAATATTTGCAGCTGAAGACATTGATTCCGCTCGTGATGTTCCAAGCAAACGGTGTAATGCTCCACCAATCAAGATGATCAGTTTCTGCATAATACCTACATGAAACAGTAAGGCCGATAGTGCAGATAAAAACACCAGTACAGGTAGTACTTTAAATACAAAAATAAACCCATCGGCACCAAGCAGATCAAACATTTTGTCAGTGGCTAAGCCCCCTAACAAAAATTGTGTGCCTGTTTGTGTATAGTCTAATAATGCGGTGACTTTATCCGCCATCCACATCATAACGCGCTTGCCAGCTGGCAGATATAACATACAAAATGCAAAAGTAAATTGCATTAATAGTGCGATGGAAACGAGCCGTAGGCTTATCCTACGGCGGTTGTTAGAACAAAGGTATGCAACCAATAATATGACAGCAATACCTAAAAGGCTATTCAGTATCGACATCAGCGTCCTCCGCCTACTTTTAACTTTTATTTCAGTTCAAAGGCATTTAAATACTGGTACTGCCTATCACTGAGAGTATCGAAGGAAACACCCATATCTTGTAATTTTAATCGCGCCACTTCACTGTCGATTTCATCGGAAACAGCATAAACTTTTTTATCCAGCGCATGTTTGAGTAGATATTCCGCGCCTAAGGCTTGTAAAGCAAAACTCATATCCATAATTTCTGCTGGATGACCATCGGCACAAGCGATATTGACCAGTGCTCCACGCCCCAACAAATAAACGGTACGACCATTTTTCAAGCAGTAGGCTTCAATATTTTGACGTGCTTCATAGGTACTCACACACAATTCTTGCAACGCATTAAGGTTAATTTCGTCTTCAAAATGTCCGGTATTACTAATGATCGCCCCTTCTTTCATTAAACTGAAATGCACCTCAGTCAGCACATCACAGCAACCCGTTGCGGTCACAAAAATATCACCTAGTGGTGCTGCGGCTTCCATCGTCATGACTTCAAAACCATCCATCTTCGCTTCAAGCGCTTTGATTGGGTCGATTTCAGTAATAATGACTTCAGCACCAAGGCCTTTTGCACGCATCGCACAGCCTTTACCACACCAGCCATAACCCGCAACAACCACTTTTTTACCCGCAATCACTAGGTTAGTTGTGCGCATAATGCCATCAAACGTAGATTGCCCTGTACCATAACGGTTATCAAAGAGATGCTTAGACTGCGCCCCATTAATGGAGATCACCGGGAAATTTAGCTCATGGCTTTTTTCACGAGCCATCGCCCTTAACACGCCAGTAGTTGTTTCTTCACAAGCGCCAATAACATGACCTGCATATTCAGGATAAACACTGTGTAATTCATGCACTAAATCGCCACCATCATCGATAACGATATGAGGCTCACATGCCAGTGTCTCTTTTACAAATTGTTGGTATTCTTCGGCGCTAGCACCATGAATTGCAAATGTATTGATACCACTTTTCACTAATGCCGCTACGATATCGTCCTTAGTCGACATAGGGTTACTGCCAGTCACCGATACTTTCGCACCGCCAGCGGCAAAAACTTGAGCAAGATAAGCGGTTTTCGCTTCTAAATGGATAGATAATGCAATGCGTTTGCCCGCAAAAGGCTTCTCTTTACTAAAGCGAGCTTCTAAAGCACGCAATAGCGGCATATGAGCACGCACCCAAGCAATTTTTTGTTCGCCAGCCGGCGCTAGAGATAAATCTTTATAGATACTTGTGACCATCTTAAATTCCTTTCAATATGTTGCTTAGAATGAAGCAAAACATACAAAACGAACGATAGTCACAATAGGTCATTTGCCCATATTAGGTTGAAAAAGTGTTAACGAGATATAATTATGGCAAACAATTTTGCGTTGTGATTATTTGTTAAACGAATCATTTACTCACCGCTTCTTTATCCAACAACTGACGTTTACGTGCAATACCCCAGCGATAACCGGACAAAGCGCCATCATTTCGCACCACTCGATGGCAAGGAATTGCCACAGCCAGCATATTTGCCGCACAAGCGCCGGCAACCGCTCTTACCGCTTTTGGATGACCTATCTGTTTAGCAATATCACTGTAACTGACCGTTGTGCCAACAGGGATAGTGCGCAATGCTTGCCAAACACGTTGCTGAAATGCTGTACCGCGAATATCTAAGGGTAAATTTAATCCAATTTCGGGGGCTTCAACAAAACCGATTACTTGTGCAACCAACGTTTCAAACTCACTATCTCCCCCGATTAATTCAGCATGAGGAAACTTATCTTGTAAGTCTTTGAGCAGTTTTTCAGGATCGTCGCCCAACAAAATAGCACAGACCCCGACTGAACTTTGCGCCACTAAAATATCGCCTAATGAGCACATGGCTAATGCAAAGTAGATTTTTGCTCCCTCGCCACCAGTTTTCCATGCTGTTGGCGTCATGCCTAAGCGCTCCGCCGAGGTTTCATAAAAACGGCTATCTGAACTAAATCCAGCATCATAAATCGCATCAGTAATACGCGATTGCTGCTGTAATTGCTGACGCAGCTTCCCATGCCGGTAAGCATCAGCATAAGCTTTTGGGGTAAGCCCTGTTTGAGCTTTGAATAAGCGATGAAAGTGATAGCGACTGATCCCCACAAAAGCGGCAATATCATTGAGTTTCACTGACGTACCGCTTTGTTCAATATAGCGGCAGGCTTGTGCAATTTTTTCTTGGTAAAATTGTTCAAGTTGAGCAGCCTCTTTCGTGCTACGTTTACCGGGCCGGTAACCTTTATCTAACGCCTGTTGTTCGTTATCAAAAAACTCGATATTCTCTCGTTTCGGTAAACGCCCCGCGGCTGACGGATGGCAGTAAATGCGTGAAGTACGGACACCATAAACAAAATGACCATCCGCGGCTTTATCGCGGGCAACAATCGCTTGCCAACGTGCTTCATCACTTAACCATTTGTTTACTGTTGCCATAGTCATACTCCATTTCTATCGTGTGTTGCCGCCATTATTCGTTAAATAAGGCAGCAACAAACTCCATCTCTTGCTTTTTAGTCGCATTAGTCACAGATGCAGACCGCTGGCTGAGTACTTTCTTTTTGTAAGTTTTGACGTACTTTCAACCATAAAACCACAATACCTAATAATGCGACTAACGTTCCCATATAACTCACCGTTGAGTAACTGTAGCCGAATGATAATACGCTAGCCCCAATCGCTGCACCAATCGCATTACCGAGGTTAAAAGCGCCTACATTCACCGAAGATGCTAACGCTTGCGCCCCAACCGCGGCTTTCATGACTAAAATTTGCAAAGGGGGAACAATGCCAAAACTAAAAATACTCCACAGGGCTAACCCTAGTCCGGCACCTATTGCTGTCGTACCTATCATTGGGAAAATAACCATACTTAAGGCCAACATGCCAAAGAACACAAACAATGTTCCATATAAAGTGCGATCCGCAAATCGCCCACCAAGATAGTTACCGATAGAAAAACCGACACCGATAATCACCAGCATTAGTGTGATCATTGAGTCAGAAGCATCAATAAATTGCATTAACATCGGTGCGACATAAGTATACAAGGTAAACATCGCACTAGCTCCTAACACCGTACTTAACATGCCTAACATCACTTGGGGTTTTCGTAAAATACGCAATTCAGCCCGAACGTTGACAACTTGACCCTTTAAATGGCGAGGCAACGCCAAGACTAAACTAATGAGTGTGATAACGCCTAACCCTGAAATGACAAAAAAAGCCTGTCGCCACCCTATGACTTGGGTCAGTTTTGTCATCAAAGGTACTCCACCTATATTGGCGATCGTTAACCCCATAAACATCGCAGCGATTGCACTAGCTTGCTTACCAGGAGGAACAACACTCGCGGCAACCATTGCCCCTAACCCGAAAAATGCACCATGATTTAAGCTAGTCACCAATCGAGAAAGTGACAGCGTCACTAAACCAGGTGACATCGCAGATAATAAATTGCCTATGGTAAATATAGACATAAGTAAGATCAGTGCGTATTTAGGGCGATATTTAACTAATACCAATGTCATTATAGGAGCACCAATCATGACACCTAACGCGTAAATAATCACAATTGATCCGACAGAAGGAATAGCCACATCCAAATTGCTGGCAATATAAGGCAACATCCCCATCGGGGAAAATTCAGTTACGCCGATAGCGAATGCACCTATCGATAATGCAAAAAGTGCGACATTGATTCTCATAAATAGACCTTGCTAATAAATACTTATTTTTTATTGAGTACACTAAAGTGGCGTGATCTTTTCATATTGATGTGTCATGAAAAAGCCGTTAAGGTGAGAAAAACTTTTGCCGGAATTGCAAAAATGAAAATGACCTTTGAAGAGTTGCAAGTATTTATTAGCGTGGTTGACTGCGGCTCTATTACCGCAGCGGCAGAACAGTTGAATATGACAATATCAACAGTTAGTCGTACCCTTCTTAGGCTTGAAGAAAAAATACAAACAACCCTGATTTATCGCACAACACGTAAAATTAAACTCAGTGATGAAGGGGGAGCATTTTTGCAAAAGGCGCGAGAGATAGTCCAGCTTGCTCAAGAAGCCGAAGAGATGTTATCAGCACGTCAAACCATTCCATCTGGGAAGTTGCGTATTGATGCGTCGACGCCTTTTTTAACCCGTGTAATAGCACCTTTGCTCCCATTATTTAGTGAGCAGTACCCACAAATTGAGTTAGAAATTACTAATTTTGAAGGGTTTACTAACCTATTAGAGAAAAAAACAGATGTCGCCTTTCGGATCGGCTCTCTAAAAGATTCATCATTAAATGCAACATTAATTGGTTATAGTCAAAAACGGCTACTTGCTAGCCCTGCTTATCTCAAAAAATATGGTGTTCCCAGCAGCGTTGATGATTTAATTCACCATCGTTTGCTAGGTTTTACTGCTCCGGAAACATTAAATATTTGGCCGATAAAAATGGCAGATGGCACACCACTTAAAATAACGCCAGATATTGCCGCAGCCAGCGGTGAAGTGTTATTCCACTTAGCGGTTCAAGGCTGTGGGATCTTACTTTCTTCTGATTTCGTTAGCTATGAGGCACTCGCAAATGGCCAATTAGTGCAGGTTCTAACTGAACAGACCGATGAGGTAAAACAACCTATTCATGCTGTTTACTATCGCAACCAAGCGGTTTCACCTAGGTTACGCTGTTTTATTGATTTTGTGAAAAAGCATGGCACGCAGATTGAGACAAGCTGATTAGTCAGTAACATCACGACGATGACCTTTTTTAAAATTAGATAAGGTTAGCCCTGTATGCCGTTTAAAATATCGACAGAGATAAGAGGTGTCCTCAAAGTTGAGTTGCGCCGCCACTTCTTTGATTGATTTATCTCCACCACCTAACAACGCTTTGATTTCGAGCACAACTTGCCTATCAATCAACGCCTTTGGGGTATCATTAAAAAAATCGCTGGTGATTTGAGACAAATAAAATGGTGTGACGGCTAATTTCCGTGCATAAAATTGGACGTCTCGATGCTCTTTACAATACTGTGTGATCATATCCCAAAAACGCCAGCACAACTGTTCTTTACGGCTTTGTTGTGCTTTTTGTTTAAGGGGTGTTGGTGGCATTTTATTGGCTATCAATAGAAAGAAATTTTGCACATGATGGCATAACATGGTCGTTACGTATTCGCCCTGTTGTTGAATAATAAAATCGAATAACGCTTGCCATTGCTGTAACGCAGCCAAATCAGCTTGCTCCACAGATAGCACCGGCGACGCATTAAAAAATGCAAACAGTGGATTTGGTAACTGAAAAGCGACATCAACTGCAAAATTCTTTTCAAGTAAAAAATAATCAAACAGAGAAGCCCCTGAACACTGTTGCACCATGACAAACGTATCGTCATACAACACAATGATGTCATTTGCTTTTACGACATATTTTTTAAAATTAATATTAAAAACGGCTCTTCCTCTTTTACAAATCAATACGGCGACATAGGTTGGTACAAGTGGCGTTAACTGTGATCTTACCAACGTTGTCTCCCCCGTGCTTATAACATGAGGTACACAATATCGGTGATTAAATGAGTTCAGCATGCAGGCCCTCTGTGAGCGTCAATATGGATAATGTGTTGGCAAAAGTACCTAAAGTAACGAGGTTTTGCGCTTATTTCTATCACAAAAATACCTAAAATAGGCAGTATCTAGAAAACAATAAGGAAAATCTCGATGAAACTTTATACTGAAAGGCTAATTTTGCGCCCTTGGCAAGAAAGCGATGCTAACGACTTGTATGAATACGCGAAAGATGAACGTGTTGGACCTATCGCGGGTTGGCCCCCTCATAAAAGTGTGGAAGAAAGCCGCTCCATCATCAAAACGATGTTTATGCGTGACGAAGTTTATGCTGTCGCTTTAAAAGAAGATAACCGTGCTATTGGTTTAATTGGTCTGTCCATGCAGGCTGATAGCCAATTACCTATCGGAAAAAACGATGCTGAAATCAGTTATTGGATAGGAGTGCCATTCTGGGGGCGAGGCTTAATCCCTGAAGCGGTTCGCGAGATCATTCGCCACGGATTTGCCGATTTAAAATTAGAGAACTTATGGAGTGGTTATTTTCAAGGCAATCTGCAATCTAAAGCCGTTCAAGAAAAATGCGGATTAACCCATTACGGCACCCTTGAACCCAAATACATGGAATTAATAGGTGAAACGAAAATTGAAGAAATAAGTCGGATCACTTATCAAGAATGGAAAAACCGCACATAATTTCTTTGTTCATAAACAACAGTAAAAGAGCTATTGCCTAATGGCTCTTTTGCCTATAACTATCATTTTTATACACTTCCGGTCGATTCAGGCCGATTTTTTTGTTACAAAACGCTGCGAATAAACAGTTATCTATTCATTAATCTTACCTATCAGTGCTATGATTTTTCGATAATTATAATTTTAAAATAAAAAATTCATTGCAAATAGGTAACCACATGCAAGATTATGGTATTTGGACAGTTATTACTCCCATCGTCACTATTCTGTTGGCGATCCTCACCCGCCAAGTCATGCTTTCGCTCATGCTAGGGATCTTGGTCGGCTTTACCGTTATTCATGACCACAATATATTGCTTGGGATCAAAGGAACTGTCGATGGCGTTATTGATACCTTCGCATCACCGGGAAATACACGCACGATAGTCTTTATGGTGATGATTGGTGGAATTATGCGCTTAGTTGTAGTCACGGGAGGCGTTCGCGCATTAGTCCAACTACTTTCCAATCGGACACAACTAGTCAAAAACCGAGTCACCACTCAACTTTTGGCTATTTTGATCACCTCATTAATTTTCATAGAAAGCTCCATTAATCAGCTAGTCGCAGGCGCTTCGACTAAAAACCTCGCACGCAAATACGCCGTCGCACCGGAAAAAATGTCTTATATCATCCAAACCGCTTGTGTTTCTGTTTGCTCTTCCGCGGTTATCAACGGTTGGGGGGCAGTGATTATGGGATTAATTGGCGTCCAGATCTCACAAGGGCTTATCACTGGTGAACCTTTTGATATTTTGATTAAATCAATCGGTTATAATTTGATGGCTTGGTTGTCGCTTGCCACTATTTTATTCTACGTATTCACGAATATATCTTGGGGCCCAATGAAAAAGGCTGAGATGCGATATCAGGCTAATCATACCGTGGAAGCCGATTCTCAGCAGCATGACGCAGATGACGAAACGGATATTATTGATCACCCCAATGCTCACTCCGTTTTGAACTTTTTCATTCCTATCCTTTCAACTGTATTAATGGTTCCCGTTGCCTTGTATATCACTGGTGATGGTGATTTTAGTAAAGGAAGTGGCTCAACGTCCGTTTATTGGGGAGTCATGTTTGGTACAGCTGTCTCTTTTTGCTGGTTTATTGGGCGTCGATTGCTCAATATTGAGCATTTCTTTCAAGAATTATTCATTGGCTATGCCAATATGCTAAAAATCAGCTCAATTATGATCTTAGCCTTTTTAATGGGGAATGTTTCAGCGGAGCTAAATACAGGGACTTATATTGCCAGCGTCACACAAGGGGTGATGGCTCCCGGCTTCTCTATTGGCTTTGTTTTTATCATTAGCGCCATTATGTCGTTGGCAACAGGAACTTCATGGGGCACCTTTGCCATTATGATCCCTATTGGCGTACAGCTAGGGATATCCGTCGGTATGCCTATTGAATATATGATAGGTGCCGCCATTTCTGGATCAATCTTTGGTGATATGACCTCACCCATTTCCGCTGATGCGATCGTCGCGTCAATGGCGACAGATTGTGATCATATTGAGCATATTCGAACGCAAATGCCCTATGCATTAGTCACTGCAAGTATGGTACTCGCTATTTATCTATACTTAGGTTTTTCACATTAGTTTCCGAGGAAGTTGACATGTCACTACAACAAAAACTAGCCCAATTTACCAAGTTGAGTTTGAACAAAAGCTCGACTCCCCTTGAACGACTTGAAAACTTATCTCGTGTATATGGTCGTGAGATCTTTATTAAACGTGATGACATTTCGCCTCTCGCGATGGGAGGAAACAAACTACGAAAATTAGAGTTTCTTATTGCTGACGCATTAGAAAAAAAGGCAAAAGTGATTGTTACCGCAGGTGCAATTCAATCTAATCATGTGCGCCAAACGGCGGCAGTTGCGGCTATGTATGGGCTAAGATGTATTGCTTTACTGGAGAACCCTATACAAAGTGACGACCCTAATTTTTTGCATAACGGCAATAAATTGCTGACCAATCTATTTGGGGCTGAATCTGTCATGTGTGAGGCTTTAACCGACCCTCAAGCTCAAATGGAAGAACTCATTCAAACATTAGCATTAGAAGATGCTTATATTGTTCCTGTCGGTGGCTCTAATGCCCTTGGCGCTCTTGGCTATGTTCAATGTGCCATCGAAATTGCTCAACAAAAGCCTTTAGAAGTGGAGTTTGATAAAGTCATTGTGGCTTCGGGCAGCGCGGGCACTCATGCAGGTCTGGCTATCGGCCTACAAGAGCTGTTACCTCACTCTCAAGTCATAGGTGTGACAGTGTCACGTTTTAAGCAAGATCAGGCACCAAAAGTTGAAAAAATACAGCGGGAATTAGCTGAACTACTCGCTATTTTAAAAACGCCAGAAATAGCACTCTGGGATGGATTCTTTGAACCTATGTATGGCATGCCAAATCAAGCAGGCCTAAACGCTATCACCCTACTGGCTCGCAGTGAGGGAATTTTGTTAGATCCTGTTTATACAGGCAAAGCAATGGCTGGTTTAATCGATTATTTAGAAAACTCAAATGAAAAAACGCCGGTCCTGTTTGTGCATACAGGGGGCGCACCAGCCCTATTTGCTTATCCCGAAATCAACAAAATAGTTAATCAATAATTAAAAACGGCTCATGCTATTGTGAGCCGTCTTCTCATTTACCGCGATTGACTTAGGCTGATAATCCCCTTCATATCTCCTATGCAAAACAGCGCTCCCAACATCAATTGATCTATAAATCAGCGGTATTCACCTAGATTTACGCTTCTTAAACAAATAAGAAGCGCCATGATTAAACACCGTCAATCAGCCAACCTGTTCATCTCCTCACTCTTTTTTCGCGCCAAAAATGCGCTATACGGACGTTTCTGTAGGCATTGAATAATGAGTTGTATAGACTAATTATTCGATATGGGAGGCAAAGATGAATCTTCAATTACGTACAATAACCAAAGAAAATTACGAAGCAATATCATTACTTGAGGTGTTTGAAGAACAAGAAGATTTTGTTGCTTCAAATACATGGTCTCTGCTTGAAGCAGCATATAATAAGGAGTATGTCACTAGAGGCATTTACCTGAATGATACCCCCGTAGGCTTTTTTATGTGGGTACCGAAATCAGATAACACCGTTGCTATTTGGCGCTTTATGATTGATAAGTCACATCAAAATCATGGTATTGGCCGTCAAGCAATGGCGTTAGCCCTAGCAGAAATTAAGCAAGATAATTCATTGCAAGCCATTGAAATTTGCTATAACCCTAAAAATAGCGTCGCAAAATCATTTTACTCATCATTTGGTTTTCAAGAGATTGGGTTAGATGAAGATGATGAAGAAATGCTTGCTATGATGTACTTATAATATTAACAATCTGAAAAATAATATATTTATGAAAATCATACTCCGAAAAGCGACAGAACAAGACGCACAATTACTCTATAAGATAGGCATGGAAAGCTACCTCTATCACTTTGCAAAGCGATGGAAAAATGCAGATGAGCTAGCCAGCTATGTTTATCATGAATACTCTCCCTTTAAAATTATAAGTGATATGCAGCAATCGAATATTGAGTGGTTTGTGATTGAGAATTCCCAACCTATCGGGTTAGTCAAATTAACTTACCATTCCACTATCCCTGATGAAACAATTCAGGGAACCCAACTCAATAAGCTCTACTTTTTACCTAGCCAAACGGGGCAAGGCAATGGCTCCCTCGTATTTAAGCAGATTGAAGCTCTGACTAAGCAGCATGGTGATACCCTATTATGGTTAGATGTTCTCGCTGATAACCACTCGGCGCTCAGTTTTTATCAAGCAAATGGCATGCATAAACTCAAAGAGGTTATATTTACCCGCCATACTC
Organism: Providencia sp. PROV189; assembly: GCF_028480065.1. Classification (NCBI taxonomy): domain Bacteria; kingdom Pseudomonadati; phylum Pseudomonadota; class Gammaproteobacteria; order Enterobacterales; family Morganellaceae; genus Providencia; species Providencia sp. PROV189. Next base: position 74,023 of record NZ_JAMPOG010000014.1, on the reverse strand, counting down.
AACAAAGCCTTGAGTTTATTATGGGGAAAGTAATCTAGTTTGCTTAGTGGACGATAATGAAAACCACATTTTCACTCAAGTAAAAGGGAGCTTATTGCGACGATGGGTCATTCGGAACTTGCCCACATGATTTCTGTTTTTTATATAATAAAATTTGCGCGACAAATCATAGAGAAAGGAGTAGCTTGTCATGACGCCAGAACAATTTCATGAGCAAATTTGGAAGGCATTAAAGCCCATCAATAAAGAAGAATTTCACGCCGTTGCCTCAGTTCCACCAACGGCAGAAGCTGTCTCTTTTATTGAGACATCAACGGGGATTAAAATTCCTGAAGAATTCGCCACATTCTCAATGAAAACCAATGGGCTATGCATTATGGCCAAAGAGTCTGTATGGCCTGAAACAAAATTATTTGATGTGGCTCCTGCATGGACATTCCATTGTGGTGTAGTGCTCCTTGGTATAGATACCGATGATCTCCCTGAATGGGCAAGTATTTTAGAAGCTTATAAACAGCTTGTTGAGCGTTTTGAAATCACAGATGTTCTCCCTTTACTCACAATCTATGGTGACGGTAATCATGTATGGGGTGTTCGCAAAGATGGTGCCTTTGTCGAAGTCTATGATGATGAAATCACTGTACTCGATAAAGAGTTTACTGACGTTTATTCTGAAGAAATCGAAGCCTTGATGCAGCGACTCAATGATATGAAAAAACGCGTCGCCGCACGCCAAAAATAATTTTTAACCACGGTATGAGGGGCTTTTTCCTTAAATAGCCTCTCCTCGATACCATTTAATTGCCCTCCAAACATGTGCTTAAAAATAAAGCTATCTCAATCTTTTCGTTCAATTAATCCTATTCCACTAAACGGTAATGGATAACAAACAGTGGTTGCTCTGTTGGATAAATTTCACGAATAAGGCTTTTTAAATTATCCAGCGTCATCGCCTCCTGTGTTGCGTGATACTCCGAAATATCATCGTAATCGATCGGTTCAACAGAGAGGATTTCTATATCCGTATAGTACTTCCCCGTTTCAAGAGCAAACACCTTAACAACTGAGTGCGGTACGTAATGGCTTTCATGTTGATCACGAATAGTAATGACTTTTTTACCTGAGATAACCAAAGGTAGCAGCCGCTCATAAAACGTGATTGTGTCTGGCACTGTATTCACATCAAATCCCTGTATAAAAAATAGGGGTTGGTGATGACAATTTCATCACCAACCGATAATTACGACTTAAGATAACGTGCATGAAATGCAATATGATCACCAATAAAGCTAGCAATAAAATAATAGCTGTGGTCATAGCCTTCACGTAAATTTAATGTGAAATTATGGCGTTTACGCTTGCACACTTCATCAAATAATTCAGGTTGTAATTGTTCTTGGTAAAAAGGATCTGCCGTTCCCACATCAACCAACATCGGTGGTGTCGATTGCGCCTCATTCAATAAATTGATGGTATCATAGCGAGACCAAAGCGATTTATCCTCACCTAGATAAGCAGAAAATGCCTTTTGCCCCCATGGTACTTGTGTGGGAGCAACGATTGGCGCAAAAGCCGATAAACTACAGTAACGGTCTGAGTTACGTAGGCCAATCATCAATGCACCATGTCCCCCCATAGAATGCCCACAAATGGCACGTTTACCATTGGCGGGTAAGTTCGCTTCGACCAATGCGGGCAGTTCGGAGACAATATAGTCATACATTTTATAATGGCTAACCCAGGGTTCTCTTATTGCATTTAAATAGAACCCTGCACCTTGCCCTAAATCATATGCCTCATCATCAGCAACCTGTTCACCTCGAGGGCTGGTATCAGGTGCGATCAAAATAACACCATGCTCTGCTGCAAACTGCTGTGCGCCAGCTTTTGTAATAAAGTTTTGTTCATTACAAGTTAAACCCGATAACCAGTAAATAACCGGGTATTGTTTGTTCGCTGCCTCAGAAGGTAAAAAAGCCGCAAACCTCATATCGCAATTCAATACGGTAGAATGGTGCTGATAGACATCTTGCCAGCCGCCAAAACAGGCGTGACGTTCAATCCTTTCCATACAATCTCCTTATCAATTTGAATGTAAGATAAGCCCGACATTTCGGGCTTGCGGACAATTAATCGTAATGGATCACTGTACGAATGGATTTACCTTCATGCATTAAGTCAAAGGCTTCATTAATCTTTTCCAGAGGCAGTGTATGAGTCACGAAAGGCGCTAACTCAATATCCCCTTTCATGGCATCTTCGACCATTCCTGGAAGTTGGCTGCGACCTTTTACACCGCCAAATGCCGTTCCTCGCCATGAACGCCCTGTTACCAGTTGGAACGGACGCGTCGAGATTTCTTGTCCTGCACCTGCAACACCAATGATAATGGATTGGCCCCAACCACGATGAGCACTCTCTAGCGCCGCTCTCATCACATTAACATTACCAATACATTCAAAGGTATGATCAACACCCCATTCTGTCATTTCAATAAGGACTTGCTGAATCGGCTTATCAAAATCGTTAGGGTTCAAACAATCTGTCGCACCAAATTGGCGCGCTAACTCAAATTTTGCAGGATTAGTATCAATTGCAATAATACGCCCTGCTTTTGCTTGCCTTGCTCCTTGGATAACGGCAAGGCCAATACCCCCTAGGCCAAACACTGCAACAGAATCGCCTTCTTGAACTTTAGCTGTATTATGTACCGCGCCGATCCCCGTTGTGACACCGCAACCCAATAGACATACCTCTTGGTGATTGGCTTCTGGATTAATTTTCGCTAATGACACCTCTGCAACCACGGTATATTCACTGAAAGTAGAGCATCCCATATAATGGTAGAGCGGTTGGCCATTATAAGAAAAGCGGGTGGTACCATCTGGCATAACACCTTTACCTTGTGTTGCGCGAACGGATACACACAAGTTTGTTTTACCTGATTGACAAAATACACATTCGCCACACTCTGCCGTATATAAAGGGATCACGTGATCACCCGGTTTTACACTTGTGACACCTTCCCCGACCTCAACCACGACACCAGCCCCTTCATGGCCTAACACAACAGGAAATAAGCCTTCAGGATCATCCCCTGATAAGGTAAATGCGTCAGTATGACAAACACCGGTATGACTAATTTTTACTAATACTTCTCCCGCCTTAGGTGGCATCACATCAATTTCAACAATTTTCAGTGGTTCCCCAGGCCCAAATGCGACCGCTGCACGTGATTTCATATTGATTCCTTATTTTTAACGCAGGTATGTTCGAATAAGAGAAATAGCGTCATCAACTGACTCTTTTTGGCTCTGCGTAGTTGCAGACTCCTGTAATCCTTCTCGTAGATGGCTCTCTAAAACCCCCGCCATCAACCCATTGACCGCTCCTCTAATTGCCGCAATTTGCTGCAACACAGCACTGCACTCCACTTCATCTTCTAGAGCCGATTCCAGTGCCAGCAGTTGTCCTTTTAATTTCCTGACCCGAGTCAGAACCGCTTTTTTTTCTTTTGGTGAATGTGGCATCGTTAGTCATCCATCATATACATAGGGGGAGTATAGTATTTTTCAGTTCCACTGTACAGAATAGCAAAATTATAGGTCTAAAAATGCGCTATTGGTGAGGCACGCTATTAAGGAAAATCCGCTTCTTGTAGACTGGCTTTTAGGATAATAAGACTGATAAATGAGATAATTGAATGAAAAATAATGAGCTGTGTTTTTATCAACAAGAGCGTCATTTCTGGTCAGGAATTTGCAAAAATACCGTAAGCATCAGTGATACAGCTATCGCATATTTCTCTGAACTTCCTATTCCCGCCTTTAGTTTTATCTACTTACACTCCGGCGCATCAATCGCTGATTTTAAAGCAGGCAATGCACTGTTTTTTGAACAAAAAAAACCTTATGTCCTTGTCGTACATGAAAAAGTGTTGCCACAGCTCGCGCCAATTATGACTAAGAACCAGTATGAAAGTGATGGGGAAACAACGGCAATGGTACTAACCTCATCAAAGATGGTGGATCATACTGACTGTTTACTGCCTGAAGGCTATAGGATTGCCTTAAGTAATGAACAGCTGACCGAATGGGCACAGCCATTAATTACTGCGTTTGCAGCCCCTGACAGTGAGGATGATCCAACAGTCATCAACGAATATATCCGTTATCACCAAAGAGCCTTACAGCGAAAGGGGCAACTTCTACACTATGTATTATTTCATGGCAATACCCCTGTCAGTGCGTTAACTCTAACCTTAAACGGTAGCATGGCTCGCCTAGACGATATCGGTACAGATACACAATATCAGCGTCAAGGGTTGGCAACCTTATTGATTAAACATGCTTTAAAAACCTGCACGCAAAATGGGGTCGAACGTTGTTTTCTTGAGGCATCAAGCGATGGGTTATCTATCTACAAAAAATTAGGGTTTACCCCCCTTTTTCGTTACCACAGCTTTATTGTTGAATAGTGGATTGATGGCTACTCATTCCCACATAAACCATTTTTAATCATTATTTAAAACAAGGTTTCTATGTTTTTATCTGTGAAAAGAGCAACTGCCATGGTTTCAATGCCACTAAAAAATAAAAATAGTGAAAACTGTATTAGATTGGCGGTGTTTATTTTGCAAGCGCCTAACTGACTATCTTGATTAGCGTATTGATAATGAACCTCCTCCCCGGAAGGTTTTTTGGAGGAGGCGTTAAAACAGTAGTTAGTTTATGGTTTGATACCACTCGTTAATATCTTTCACAATCAATTCTGTTTGTGACTTTCCTTCTTGATCGAGGAAAAAGTGATCTAACCCCTGATATGTTTTAAACGATACCTGTGGATTATTAATTTTCCCCATCATTCGCACAACACTATGGGGATCTACATTGATATCATCCATTGTTTGAACCACTAAGTGAGGTGTTTTTATCGATTGAAGCAGTTTTTGGTTATTCACTGTTAGCATTTCACGCCACCACTTTTCCCCATGTTCACTCGGAAATTGGTTATCATCTAATTTATTTTGTATTACAGATTTAGCGAATTGTTTAAAACCTTCAATAGATTGTGCGACTTCTTCATTAGGCAATGTTTTTTCAATATTATAGATAACATCGTTAATAAAAAACTGACCGCCACCATTCAATGAGATGGAGGCTTGGATCATATCCGTGTTAGAAACAATTAAATTTGTCACTACCGCCCCTTCACTTCCTCCAAGCAAAATAATATGTTGATAATGGTTTTTTAAATGCCCAATTAAAAATAAATAATTCTCTGCTCTTTCTAATGGAGAATCATTTTTCATATAATCAACAGGACAATTTTCGACTAATGCTCCATCCTCATTTTTTCCAACTTGGCTATCTAATCCCGTTTTTTCAACCAGTAAAATATCATTATTAGGAAATGCCGCGCCAAAATTTTTTATCATCTTAGTGTTATTAATAACACTTTTGCAATCAGAGCCTTGGATCAACACTAATACGTTTTTTGCTGTTTTATCGCTTTGCTTTATTATGTAGTAATGTATCTCTTTCCCTTGTTTATCCTGAATTTTTTGTAACTCAGGACCCTTTTCTGCGTGAGCCGTGAGTGTAAAAGCCACTAATAATAAAATAACAGAGCCTATTTTCATTTTTTACCGTATTTATAATCATAAAATATAACGACATGATTATAGACATCAGAGTGCGCTAAACATGGACTAAAAATGCTGTCTTCTGAATAAAGTTCAACTAAATAAAATTAGGTAAAAGCATAATGAAATTTAATATTTCATTATGCTGAGAAAACGCTAATGTATAAAGGTATGCTGAATATTGCATACTCGTTATCATATATTATTATTTTATTTTGTTGACTAAATTCTGTTGTCAGCACTTGGGACTTTTGCATTCTGATATTCTATTGTGAAACAATTTTCGTGGCACGGCTGCAAGTGGTCGTGTCCTATTTTTTCTAAAAACACGCCTTAACGCTGAATGATCAACTTGTATTGTATCTAACAGTAATCGAACACATTAATTGATTAATCTTGTTTAACTAGGCGCTATTAATACCTAATATACTTCCCTAAGTCATAAATTTAATACATATAACCACAATGCCATACTGATTATCTCTATCTCATTCGAGATACCGTGCTATTTTTCAAAATCAATATAGCTAAGTATAGATAATATTTTTTTGGTTTCGCATGAGAACCCTATCATATTGATCCTTTAACCTTTATTATTATATAGACTGACAAATGGGCCATCGCACTGATAAGAAGAAATGGACAGAAAAGGGAAATACGCCACCCGATATTAGATGATCCACTTTTAGATACTCTTCATCATAGATAATTTAATAACTAAACTAAATATATTGATAAAATGACTCTATCTCCTGAATTATTAGAAACAACACCGACTACGCCACCAGCCAAAAAAGAGCAAGTGGCAACACGGATTATCTTTTTTATTGCAGGTTTTGCGACCGCTTCATGGGCAGCAATTGTCCCTTTTGTCAAAGCCAATACGGGCGCAAATGACGCCACACTTGGATTATTACTTCTCTGCTTTGGCGTCGGTGCGCTGATTGCGATGCCTTTAACCGGGGCTATTGCTGCAAAATTTGGCTGTCGTAAACTGATGGTGGCCTCGACCATCGCCTTTTGCTTGCTACTCCCTTTACTCCCTGCAATATCACATATCGGTATATTGATTGTTGGCTTATTGCTTTTTGGTGTCGGTATTGGGCTAACAGATTGTGCCATGAACATACAAGCAGTGATTGTAGACAAAGCTTCTGAGAAGCCGATCATATCGGGTTTTCATGGTTACTATAGTGTAGGTGGAATTGTAGGGGCTGGTGCTATGAGTGCCATTTTATTAATGGGTACACCACCAATTGCTGCTGCAATTATTATTTCATTGGTTTCATTACTGTTGCTGTCTATCAGCTTCAAAGGTTTTTTAAGTTATGCCAATGCACCAACCGGCCCTCTTATCGCGATACCCAAAGGTATTGTTCTGGTCATTGGTATTATTTGCTTTGCTATTTTCCTCGCGGAAGGTACGGTACTAGATTGGAGTGCCGTATTTTTAATCGAGCACCACGGTCTAGAAGAATCCCTTGGTGGATTGGGCTTTGCAGCCTTCGCCACAACAATGACAATTGGCCGTTTAACTGGAGATAAAATAGTAATGCGTGTCGGCTCTGCGCGGGTGGTGTTCTGGGGCGCTCTTTTAGCCTGTATAGGCTTTATGATCGCGGTATTATCACCTTACTTATCCATCGCAATTATAGGTTATGCGCTGGTTGGTGCTGGCTGTTCTAATATTGTACCTGTGATGTTTTCATCGATAGGTAAGCAAAATACGATGCCTGAAGCGTTAGCTGTTCCTGCTGTATCCACACTGGGTTATCTTGGTATTTTAGCAGGCCCCGCCGCCATTGGTTTTGTTGCCTTTCAGTTTACATTAGCGACCGCTCTACTCACGATCGCCGCATTATTAGTCATTATTGCGTTTGTCTCTAAATTGGTGAGAGTCTAAAGCTGACAATTAAATAAGATTTTCACCTTAAAACGCCCTGACTAACCCAATAATTAAACATGCACCTTAATCTCTATTAAGGTGCTTATACAAAATCATTCTATCCGATGATTTCAATCTAATTATGTTGTGCCGAGGATTACATTGATGAGCGCCCCGAGCATAGTGCAGTGAATATCGCACAAAATGCGCTATCCGTTATTCAAAATTCATTTATAGGTACAAATAGATTACGCTTAGAAAATGCTTTCATAGGAATGCGACCTATGCCACAGGATGAGATGCCAGTTGTCGGTAAAGTTGCTGATTTCAGTGGTTTATATATTATTAGTATGCACGCTGCTATCACACTTGCACCATTAATTTGCCATTTGGCACTAGATGAAATAATACATGGCATAGAACAGACAGCACTTAGCCCCTATCGATTAACACGCTTTGCGTCAGGTAACTGAAACATGAATATTCCGCTCTACTACTTAAGGCATTATCAGTCCATCGAAAAAACATTTTGGACATCGATTTGTGAGCACAGTATCCAGATCGAACAACATACTATATGTTACCTTACCCCTCTAAATTCGCCTGTATTTAACTTTATTTATCTTCAACCTGAATCATCGATTCAAGCATTTAAGCAGGCTCATCACCTTTTTGTTGCACAAAAGAAAAATCATACACTGGTTGTTCCTGAAGAAATGCAGCAAGATATTGTCAATGAGGCACTCGCCTTAGGCTACAAACGTGACAGCGTCACAACAGCAATGGCATTATCACTTGATAAACAACTCCCTGTAGAACTGCCTGAAAATCAAGTGGATATTGTGTTTGCGAACCATGACCTTTCATTGTGGGCTAAGCCTTTAGTCTCTGCGTTTTATATTTCGGATGAACACGATAAGGTTGTCAATGAATATGTCCGCTATCATGAAGATGCTTTATTGCAAGGTGCGCCACAATTTCATCTTGTCCTCTTAGTCGCTGGAGAGCCAGCAACATCGATGACCGTCACTATTGAAGGTAGCCTTGCACGTTTTGATGATATTGGTACGGAGCCAACACACCAAGGGAAAGGCTACGCGACACAATTAATCGCTTATGCGTTAGCATTTTGTCATCAACAAGGTGTTGAACACTGCTTCCTTGATGCCTCAGAAGCCGGTTTCGACCTATACAAAAAGTTCGGATTTGAACCTTTATTCCGTTATATTAACTATGTCTGGTGCAAGTAATTTATTAGGCTGGCAATTAGCCCCTACGGCAGCAAAAGTACTAGTAACATCACGCATAGTTTGATCTCTTATCGCAATAAACAAGGTGTGGGTGTCGTTATCACCATGCACCTTGTGAGTCTCTTACGTTAAAACCAATGCCGCTTTTCTTGAACCATAAGTTGGTACTGCTTATGTTTTGCCTGAATAGTGACATCAAGACATTGAGCATTTTTTGTTTGATCAAATAGAATAATTCACTGATAAGCTTCGTTTTCCAGAACGCTTTTGTGCAACTTTACCCTTCAGTAAACCTGAACGGCATATCTACCATAAAATGATTTAACTCATGAAAATTAATGTTATTGGCTGTAGTGGCAGTGGTAAAAGCACCTTTGCCCGGCAATTAGCGTCACTTTACGCTGTTCCATATATAGAAATGGATGCTCTTCATTGGCAAAAAAATTGGCAACCCGCAACCGATGAGCAATTGTATAAGAAATTATCGCAAGCCCTGCAAAATGCACCAAACGGCTGGGTACTTGATGGTAACTATACTCGGACACAACCCATTAAATGGAAAGAGGTTGAGCTGGTGATTTGGCTTGATTACTCATTCTTACGGACGCTTTATCAATCGGTGCGTCGAGTGTTCTCACGGATCAGAAGCAAACAAGAGCTTTGGCCGGATACAGGGAATTATGAGTCGTGGAAAAATGTCTTTTTTAGTCGTGATTCCATCCTAATATGGATGATAACGACCTATCACAAAAGTAAATGGCCTAGGATAGCCAGTATGGCGGATAAACAGTATCAACATATACGTTTTATTCGATTAACGACGCCAAAAGAAACCCAGTTATTCTTAACGCACCTGCAAAAAAATGTTGCGCAGCATCACCGAGATTAAGGCATAAACTAACCGATGTTTTATTAGCGTGACATCGCACGCTAATAAAATACCGCGATATTAGTCAATTAATTAACATCACACGCTGTTTTTAAAGCAATGGTTTGTTGATATTTTTCAATGCCTAGTTCAATAAGGCGGCTGATCAACGCTTGATATGTCATTCCGCCCTGTTGCCACAATTTAGGGTACATACTGATATTCGTAAACCCTGGTAGTGTATTAATTTCATTGATAATAACGTGATTATCTTCGGTCAAGAAAACATCAACGCGAGACATACCACTGCAATTGAGTGCACGATAAGCCTGTAATGCAATTTCCCGTATTTTATCACTCACTTCAACATCTAAATCCGCTGGTGCTACCACAGACGCACCATTTTCATCGATATATTTGGTGTGATAAGCGTAGAAGCTATCATGTAGAACAATTTCGCCACATGGACTTGCCAATGGCTGTTCGTTCCCTAATACCGCACATTCTATCTCACGGCCTTTCACTGCACTTTCGATCAAGACTTTCATATCGAACAAGAAAGCGAAATCCAATGCTGCCTTAAACTCAGACTCATTAGTCACTTTACTGATCCCAACAGAAGAGCCTTGGTTAGCCGGTTTAATAAATAATGGGAGGCCTAATTGTTTAACAACCGCTTCATAGTTGGCTTCAGTGCGATCCGACGCTGTCAGCGTAATAAAAGGTGCAACATGTAGCCCCGCATCGCGTAGTAATCGCTTAGTGATATCTTTATCCATACAGGCTGAAGAGCCTAAAACACCTGGGCCAACAAAAGGTAAATTAGCCATACGCAATAACCCTTGCAAAGAGCCGTCTTCACCCAAATTACCGTGCACAATGGGGAAAATAACATCAATTTGAGGGAGTGGCTGAGCATCTTCAAGGGAAATAAATTGCTGGGTTGTTTTACCAGGGATAATAGCGATACTGCGTTTTGGCGTACTTAGTGCAATACGAGCGGGATCATTTGCATGGATTAAAAAATCAGCTTCATCATATTCATGCCAATGCCCCTGTTTGTTAATGCCGATTAAGCATACATCAAATCTATCGCGATCAAGACCATTAATGATGTTCTTCGCTGACTGCAATGACACTTCATGCTCTGTTGATTTACCACCAAAAATGACACCTACCCGTAATTTACTCATTACTCACTCCACTTAATAAACCGACAAACCCAAGTCTGGAAATATAACACGCTATAAAATAGTTATGTGACAAAATCTTTATTTATTACATGGTTTTGCTGAAAGAATAAACAATTCGAGCGTAAAGTAAAATCTGTGTTACTCCTTTTGGGTTAGTGTATAGCTTTCTTGAAGGCAATCTTTTAGCCACTCAATAAATAGGTGCAAAGCACTTCCGACAACAGGTGGTTTGGGCGCCAACAAATAATAAGCTGAACCATCTTCGATAAAACCATAAGGCGCGGTTAATTGACCTGATTGCAACTCATCTTCAACCATTAAAAATGAAGCAATCGCAACCCCTTGACCAGAAATGGCCGCCTGAATGCAAAGGTAAAAATGTTCATATGAAACCTGTCGATTACCTTGCTGACTATTGCCCATCTGCTGTTGCCATTGCTCCCAAACAGAGGGGCGAGAAGCTGGATACAGTAACGCAATGTCGCTGGAGCCATCGTGCCAATGTAAATCGGGCCGCTGCACTAACCCCATCCTTTCACGACACACTTCTTCAGCATAAATATGGCTATTCCACTTAAAATCATTACGCCTAAAAGCAAGATCAACACCTGCTTTAGTGAAATCAATAGGCCCTCCTGCCGCAATCAAATGCACCGTAATATGAGGAAATTGCTGATAAAATTGCGTTAATCGAGGAATAAGCCATTTCATAGCAATAGTGGGTTCACAAGAAATACTCACCACATTACTATCAACGACACTGCCAAGCTCTGCTAATGTCTTATCCAATTGAGCAAAGATTTCACTCGTTGTTTGATATAGCTTTTTGCCTGCCAACGTTAAAAAAACCGCTCGGTTACGCCGCTCAAATAATTCAATACCAATCTGTTCTTCAAGCAAACGTATTTGGCGACTGATAGCACTATGCGTGACATGGAGTTCATCCGCCGCTTTAACAAAGCTGCCATGACGCGCGGCGGCATCAAAGAAACGTAATGAGGATAATGGTGGTAATTTCATCATATAGGTAACAAAAACTGACAGATTTACGTCAGCATAAATCGCTTTTTAACTAAATACAATCTATTGATAATACAGTTAATTAATAAACAAGATGATTTATATCAGCAATTTTTAATATCAGTTTTTATTACCTATTAAGGACAGTTAACATGAATGAACTTATTGCTATGGCAGCCATGACTATTTTAGCGGTAATTAGTCCAGGTCCCGACTTTGCCATGGTGACACGTAGTAGTTATGCCTATGGCACAAAAATTGGGTTGCTTGCAGCATTAGGTATAGCCTTTGGGGTGCAGGTTCATGTTTTTTATACTGTATTCGGTGTAACACTGCTTATCATGAACTCACCGACGCTTTTTACTATTGTGAAATTATTTGGTGTGGGATATTTAATTTATATTGGATTTAGCTCATTTACCAATAAACAAAAAATCAATACAGAAACCGGTGAAACACCTAAACCTACAAGATTTGCTGCCTTTAAAATGGGCTTTTTAACTAATGCATTAAATCCTAAAACCATGCTATTTGTCGTTTCTGTATATACGCAAGTGCTCCAAAATTCTCACTCATTAATGCTTAATTTGAGTTATGGGTTTTTTATCTCTTTTGTTCATTGGCTATGGTTCAGTTTGATCGCGTTATTCTTCGCAGCGCCCGTCATACGCAACCAAGTTCTCAATTACCAATTCGTGGTGGATAAAATAATTGGTCTGTTATTAATGGCGCTCGGTGTTTCATTGTTGTTTTTAAATATAAAATAAATTTTATTTCAACAAGTTAGTTTCATTTACCATGCTTGCCAATTGCAGTAGATCATGTGGGATATTGAGATTGGCTAGCTCTTCAAAAGGCACCCAACAAAATGCAGGATCAGGCGTTTTATCTGGCGATACAAGCTCACATAAATACACCATATCAATATGCCAATGAGCCCCTTTTTCTTTATCAGTTATAAACTCTTTTAAGATGGCTAAAGGCATGGGCAAAGCAGTGACTTTTTCACAACCCGTTACCTTGGTTGCTGTTGGATAGGCGCAATCAATCACGCGGCAATCTAACCCTGTTTCTTCCCGTACTTCACGCATTACCGCATCTTGAGGCTCTTCATTATCTTCTAAATGCCCTCCCGGTGGGAGCCAACACCCTAATTTGCGATGCTTATGTAATAAAAACTCCCCTTTTTGATTACGCAGCAATGCCGTTGCCGTGAAATGTTTATCCTCTTGCGTCATCATTCTATTGTTCTCTATTTTGTGTGGCTTTCCAATCATAAGGCATCAATTGCTCTAAGGTGACTTGAGTTTCATTATCGACCCCAACGAGCGTCTGCTTATTTTTATTGGATAATTGACTGACTAATTCTCGACAACGCCCACAAGGCGGTACAACATTTCCAGCGGAATCAACGGCAACCATCAACTTAATGACCGACTTTCCTGCTTTGAGTAATTCAGCAACAGCGCCATGCTCTGCACAAAAACCCAGAGAGCACGCCGTATCAATGCTAATACCTGTATAAATTTCACCATCTTCCGCTTCTAGCGCGGCAGCAACATAACCACATTCAATATAATCATTGATAATAGATGGCTTTGCATAACGGCTGGCAATTTTGACTAAATGCTTCATCAGGTATACATCCTTTTCTCACAGAATAATTTTAATTTTATTATGTCGTTTATCTATGTTGGAAGCCAAACGTGCTCTTTCACCGTTCCATTAGCCAGACTATTTCTGAACACATTTGTACCGCAATAATTCCACTCCAAATCACATGATACTGAAATTCAGAGCACAATTTTGGACGACGGGTTGTATTAGAGACTTGAGAATTGTTTCGAGATTACAGTGATAAAAAAGCCGGCTCATGGCCGGCATCATCATATACCCCTAAAAACTAGGCGGCTAACGCTAATTTAGCCCCAAACATTAAGAAGATAGCACCAATGCAGCTATTAGATAATTTAGACAGTTTTTTGTTATGTTTTACCATGTTAGTAACAGCAACAGCACCAAAAATCAGCATTGATAGATAAATCATACTGCATGCTTCAAGAATGCTGCCTAAAATAAAAAACGGTATGCCTGCATTAGGATAAGCAGGATCAATAAACTGAATAAAAAATGACACATAAAAAATGATCATTTTAGGATTAAGCAAACTTAAAAACACCGCTTTTTGGTATGTTCCTTTCGCTGCTAATACTATTGCATCCACATCCCCAACCGGCTCTTTTTTATGAAAGACGCTATACAGCGTTTTTATTCCTAAATAAACTAAATAGGTAGCGCCAACATACTTAATTACACTAAAAAAGATAGGTGATGTTTTAACCAGTGAAGCAACCCCTAAAAACGATAAAAAAATCAGTATCGCGTCACCCGTAAATACGCCTAGCGCGGCTTTATAACCATTTTTAATGCCATACTTTGCACTACTCGTTAACACAAACAAAGAATTTGGGCCTGGCACCAATGTAATAAAAATTACACCGATTAAATACGTCCATAAATTTGTGATACCAAGATTTTCAAGCATAAGGAACCCGCTAACTTAATAAAAGTTATAACAAAAAATAAACATATTCAGTTAATATTGACTATGATACACGGGGTTATCTTACGATAAAAGATATCACTACACGCAAATAAAAATATGGGCAAATATGCCATGTATAGACCAAAAACTAGGCTGAATAATCTAAAAATATTGATTTTCATGAACCAATAATTCACGAAACAAACTAAAAATAGAATCGTATTGACACTAACATTTATCTTGGGTTTTTATTCCGTAATATTAAAAATCATTGAAATAATAACCCAAAATAGGTCATTGGGTAGTGATAGTGAAAATAATTAAGATTAAGGGTATAAATAGCATACGTTTAATGCAATATAACTGTGTGTTTATATTCCGTTTTTATCATGGGTAAAGAGTAGGTATTGGGATGGAAAGTGCCAATTATTTTCATTTGCGAGAACTGGGTGGCTTAGAAATGATAGAAGCCCAGTACCATCAACAAAAATTTTCCCGCCATAGCCATGAAGGCTTTTGTATTGGTGTGATTGAAGATGGTGCTCAGCAATTTTTTCGTACTGGTGAAAACCATTATGCACCTAAAGGCGACATTATTGTGGTGAATGCGGATGAAATCCATACAGGCTCTTCTGCTGTAGCTGGCGGCTGGGCCTATAAAGCTATTTATCCTACCCCTGAAATGTTTCAACGCTTAACCTTAGATTTAAAAACGGATAACTACGGAGTGATCCCTTGGTTCCCTAACGCAGTGATCCAAGATCCCGGTTTAGCAGCTCAGTTAAATTTACTATTTAATTTATTATTACAACCCAATAACACCTTATTCAAAGAGACCTTATTACTCTCATCAATGAGCTGGCTTATTTTGAAATACAACAAAAGCCGAGTACAACCCAATGATATTCCCCCTGCAAAACAACGTATGCAGGATATTTGTGACCTAATCATGAGCACCGCAGAACAGGATCATTCCCTAAGTGAGTTAGCAGCAATTGCTGGGGTAAGTAAGTGGCATTTTCTACGTCAGTTTAAATTACATACAGGCACAACCCCCCATACATTTTTAATCCAAGCAAGATTATACAAAGCTAAAAAATTGCTATTACAAGGGGAGAAACCTGCTGATGTTTCAAACCAGTGTGGTTTTTCTGATCAGAGCCATTTCACACGGCATTTTAAGAAATCCATTGGGGTCACACCTAGCCAATATACGCGGCATATTACCAGTGGCGGCATTCATTTATGCTAGCCCTTATTTCCGTTATCGGCTGAATAACCGCTTTTATTATTGCTTAAAAGATAGCTGGGGATATTGCGTGCAGATTGTCCACATTGTGTAAATTAAAGGCTAGTTATTTACTTTTATGCCATGGCATTGGTGATAATACACTCATATCAAGAGCAATTTTATTCTATCAGCCATCTCAACTCGACAGTATGATAAAAATAACGAAGCAAAAAAGGTATTAAATCAATGTATTCACAACAACGTAGCCAATGGCAACGTGCTTTTACTCATGGGGCTCTGCACATGACTCCATTGAATTTAGCAGTGATCCCATGGGGTGTTTTAGCAGGTTCAATGGCTGTTGAAGCCGGACTTTCATTTTGGCAAAGTATTTCTATGTCAGCGATGATATTTGCTGGCGCAGCACAACTTGTTACTTTAGGTTTACTTAATTCTGGGGCGGGTTATATCACTATTATTATATCTGTCTTCTTTATTACTTCACAGCATTTGCTATACGGCCTAACAATGCGGCCTCATGTTAAGGATTTTACTGCCACTCAACGTTTAAGCATTGGCTTTTTATTAACAGACGAACTATTTGCTATTAGTGCTGCTAAACGGCAGCCACTCAGTTTTCCTTATTTATTTGGTGCTGGATTCAGTTTTTATATTGTTTGGTTAATCACCAGCCTTCTTGGCATTATGATGGCCAATTTCATTACTGACCTAAGTCGCTTACATTTAGACTTTTCTGTGGTTGCGACACTATTAGCGATTGTTGTTCCACTGACAAAGAAAATAAGCACAATTTGTGGCGTGATATTTTCATTAGTTGTGGCCGTTACCCTCTCTCTATATTCAATAAGTAGTGCGATTGTCATCGCGGGTGTTGGGGGGATGTGTGTTTCAGTTATGGTTTCTCGATTACTTAAGGAAGAAAAATGATTTGGGTATTGATCCTGACACTGACGGTTATTGTTTTCTCTTTACGTTACGTTTTTCTGATCCCACAGCTTCCTGTTAGGTTGCCACTGTTTATTAAACAGGCTCTCGGTTATTCAGCGCCTTGCTTATTAACCGCAATTTGTGCTCCGGTGATCCTGTTAGATAATCATGCGTTGCGGGATTTCCCTGATAACCCCTATTTATGGGGAGCTTTATTTTGCGTCGTTGCCGCGGCGTTACTGAAAAATATGCTATTAACTGTTGGGTTAACCTTAGTCTTTTTTTATAGTCTCATCTATTTTATCGGCTAATTCAACGTCAGACACAATATGCGTAAGGTAGGCTAAAATCGTCTATTTTACGCATTCTTATATTGATAAAAACAAAATTACTCTCTAGTATGCCTTTCTTAAAACGCCTCAATATTTTTGAATCTCAACATTGATAACTATCATTGGTGATTGATTTAGAAAACTTAATTTATGGAAAATCAATAGCCATGCTTAATAATTATGTTTTACGTCGTATTCGCTACATACTAGACCTTAGTGATAACCAGATGGTGGAAATTATGCAGCTCTCTGGTTTAACGGTGACCAAAGCAGAAATAGTAAGTTGGCTAAAGAAAGATGATTCCCCCGAATATAGGGAGTGTAATGATAAAACCTTGGTTCACTTCCTTAACGGTTTAGTCTATTTTCGTCGAGGTAAAAGCGATAACCACCCTGCTCCGACAGTTGAAACACATATCAACAATAATATTATCCTTAAAAAACTCCGTATCGCTTTTGCATTAAAAGATACCGATATGATAGAAATCTACCAAAAAGCCGATTTTCGAGTATCTAAACCCGAAATTAACGCCCTATTTCGTCACCCCGAACATAAAAACTACCGTGAATGTGGTGACCAATTACTGCGCTATTTTCTAAAAGGACTCACCCTGAAATTACGCCATACTTCAGCATGATTGAGTCTGGCAATTACACCTTCTTATTGGCAAATAATGGGATTAAATATTGCAAAAAAGCATCAATCTTCGGTGATAATGAACGTCGACTCGCATAAACTGCACGTAATTCAATCGGAGCGGGTCGCTCATCAAACTCAATAACTTCAAGTAAACCTTGCTCAATATCTAGTTGGCAAGATTCCATCGCTAAAATGGCATAGCCAATCCCTTTTAATGCAGCAACTTTAGCTAAAATACCGCTATTAACTCGGTATCGACTATTAATATTGAGTTTTTGAGGGCGTTCTTGTTGATCGATAAATATCCATGGCTGACCGGCTATTGCACTTAAACTTGAAATACAAGGCATATTAGCTAGCTCCGTGAGGTTTTTCGGCTTGCCCGTTTGTTCAATAAGATGAGGAGCCGCCACAACAACGCTCGGCCAAGCTTTTATTAATTTCGAATGATAGCTGCTATCGCCTAATTCACCCCGATGGAACGTTAATAATAAATCGATATCATCATTAATCACATCTAAAGGCATAAGCTGAGTATCACAATGAAGCGTTAATTGTGGATGCAACAGAGCAAAATCGGTGATTATGTCGGCTAATAGTAGGCTTCCCGTCTCACTAGGAATAGTGAGCCGTAATGTTCCTGTTAATCTCTCACGATGGCTTATTTGGCTCAATATATCATCAAGCTCTGCATAGAGATTTTGACTATGCTTCCATAATATTTCACCTTGCTCTGTCAGCCTCATATTCCGCGTTGTTCTCTCAATTAACCGACAATTGAGCTGAGTTTCTAATTGCTTAATACTCCGGCTAACATTCGATGTCGGCATAGACAGTTGTTGTGCGGCACGAGCAAAATTGCCCTGAGACGCCACAGAAACAAAAACTCTTAATAAATTCAGATCAACCGACATTTATCGCCTATCCCTATTGAATACATCAAGCCACTACCTTAATTAGAGCCAAAACTGTTCGATGATATGATCATCAAACTGGACACTATTCCCCTTTAATTCAGCACTTAATTTCGCCATAAACTGTACTAAATAATTCGCATTTTGAGTGGCGAGCAATCTTCCCATTGAAGTTTGCATAGTACTCGGTAATTTAAGTAATTTTTGCTGAAAGTGATCTAAAGCCCATTGAGTATCATCCAGTGGCCTATTTTGTGCAAAAGGGTCATTTGCATCAAATAACGCCCTATTCAGTTGGCCACTAACGGCAAAAACACGCGCTAAGCCAATTGCGCCAAGTGCTTCTAACCTATCCGCATCTTGAACAATTTTCGCTTCAATCGTTTTTGGTTCGAGCTGAGCACTAAAACTATGGGTGATAATACAGTGAGCAATCGGTTCATAGTAATGTTCAGGTAGGCTTGGAAAATGAGACTGAAAAATACTCACCGCTTTATCAGCACTTAAAGAAGATGCTTGGTGTCTTTGGGGGTGATTTTTCGGCAATGAGACAAAATCGTGAAAATAACAGGCAGCCAATACAACCAAAGGATTAACTTGTTCTATTGGCTCCATAATTTTTTGTGCCGTACGCCAAACTCGTCTAAGATGAAAAATATTATGGGCATTATCATCATTAGCCCAGTTTTTTAGCAGGTAATTATCAAACTCATTCGCCCATTGCTCTATATTCATTTCTATCACCAAACGACTTCAGATAAAAATGACTATATCATGGCTTAACAGTAACCAAACGCCATAATTTTCTGATATCTTTCGGCCAATAATAGATCAACATCCCGTTTTTTGAGAGCCTCTAAATCAATAAGCAACTGCCGTTTTAAATTTTCACTCGCTAATACATAATCGCGATGTGCGCCACCGAGCGGTTCAGGGATAATAGTGTCAATAATACCTAGCTCCTTGAGCCTTTTGGCTGTCATTCCCATTGTTTCCGCAGCAACTTGCGCTTTTTGTGCATCTTTCCAAAGGATTGAAGCACAACCTTCCGGAGATATTGCCGCATATGTGCTGTACTCCAACATATTAATACGGTCGCCAACCCCTATTGCCAGTGCACCACCAGAGCAACCTTCCCCTGTTATCACGCAAATGATAGGTGTTTTTAGGCAAGACATCTCCATAATATTTCGTGCTATCGCTTCAGCTTGCCCTCTCTCTTCTGCACCAATACCGGGATATGCCCCCGCAGAATCAATGAATATCACTACAGGTAAATGAAAACGCTCAGCCATCTTCATTAACCTTAATGCCTTACGGTAACCTTCCGGGGAAGGCATACCGAAATTTCTCATCACTTTTTCTTTTGTGGTACGCCCTTTCTGTTGACCTATAACCATAACAGGTTGCCCGTCAAGGCGTGCTAGACCACCAACAAGCGCCTTATCATCCGCAAATGCCCTATCTCCAGCCAACTCATGAAATTCCGTAAAAATCAGCGAAATATAATCTAGGGTATAGGGCCTCAATGGATGCCTTGCAAGTTGAACTATTTCCCAAGCACCAAGCTGAGAAAAAATTTTCTTTGTCAGTGTTAAACATTTTTTCTCCAGCAACTTGATCTCTTCATCGAAATCAATATCAGGCTGTTGGCTATTTTGTTTAAAAGCCACTAAGGCGTCGATTCTTTCATTAAGTTCGACGATAGGTTTTTCAAATGCTAAGAAGTGAGTAGACATAGGACCCTTTAAATCAGTGTAGCAATACCTAAAGTGTAGTTAAGATCTAAAAGGCTTTCTATGAAGGAAAATGGGATAAATTGTTATCAAAAGTGGGATAATCACGCGGTTATACCCACTAGATTATGCCTTATTGGCTGAATTTTCGGCTATTTCGTAGGCCTATCGACATTATTTTTTGAAATTTAGGGCAGGCTAAATGATTTTCTTCAGGGCAATTGACGATATGCAAAATACCTTTTTTTAACGCCGACAAATCATCAATGACTTTTTGAATTTCCTCTGCTTTTGTTATTAAATAGCCACGATCAATCGTTGGTCCATTTCTTTGATTCAACATGGTGCTTATTTCATCAAGTGAAAATTTTGCTTCTCTCCCTAAAGCAATAAGTGATAAGCGAGTCATCACATCTTTACCATGATAAACACGCTTCAAACCTTTACGACCAATCGGGGTAATTAACCCCTTTTCTTCGTAATAGCGCAACGTCGATGGCGGTAAGCCCGATAGCTCACTCACCTCAGAAATATCTAGTTCATCAACCATGGCGTTAATAACTCGCTTAATTCACCCATACCTCATTTTTTCATTTGCCACTGCAAATGTCATTGATTCGGTATCTATACTTTTTTATTACCTAAAAGGAGGCTCATCAAAGGTTCTTAATTTTCTTGAATGCAGTTTATCGCCTTCTTGTCGCAAAAGATCAATCGCTCGAATACCAATCTGCAAATGTTCTGAAATTGCCCCTTCATAAAAGCTATTTGCTTGCCCTGGTAATTTGATTTCACCATGTAATGGTTTATCAGAAACGCATAATAGCGTCCCATATGGCACCCTAAAACGATAACCTTGAGCTGCAATAGTCGCACTTTCCATATCTACAGCAACAGCACGGCTTAAGCTGAAACGGCGGGCCGTTGCAAAAAAGCGTAATTCCCAGTTACGATCATCCGTTGTTACCACCGTACCTGTTCTTAGCCGTTGCTTAACTAATTCACCTGGCATATTACTGACTTGTTTCGTTGCATCGTACAGTGCCCTTTGTACCTCTGCGATACTTGGGATGGGAATATCAGGGGGTAAAACATCATCTAAAATATGATCATCACGTAAGTAGGCATGAGCTAATACATAGTCACCAATTTTTTGACTTTCACGTAAGCCGCCGCAATGGCCTATCATTAACCATGCGTGTGGCCGTAATACCGCCAAGTGATCACAAATATTTTTTGCATTCGATGGACCAACACCAATATTAACTAATGTTATTCCTACACCCTCTTTCGCGATCAGATGATACGCTGGCATTTGGAATTTTTTCCATGTGAGATCAGACGTGGCAATTTGTGGGTCAGCGTTTTCAGCCGTTAAATAATTGTGCCCTACACAGGATAATGCAACATAACGACTATTCGGATCCCTAACTTGCTCGCAAGCCCAGCTTACAAACTCATCGACATAACGATTGTAATTTGTAAACAAAATATAAGGTTGCACATGTTCTGGCGGCGTTCCCGTATAATGTTTCAGTCTCGCTAAGGAAAAATCGACACGCAAAGCATCAAAGTGAGAAAGGGGCATCTCCTCTGCGGATTGAAATAAACCGTCGGTAATATCATCACTAATATCTGCAAGATCTGTAATAGGAAAATGAGCCGCTAGACTGCTACTCATACTTCTATCTAAAGCTAAATCAGAACCATCAATCACAAACGGGTATGGCACTTCAGTTTGTGAGGGGTAAACAGAAAAAGTGACATCATAATCTTGCTGTAAAATGCTCAGTTGCTCGGTTAAATATTGACGAAATAGATCCGGCTGGGTCACCGTAATACGATACTGTCCGGGCTTAACAAAACGTGCATATGCTCTCGTTTTTACGCAATGATCAATTTGACCATGCCACTCAACACATAGTTCAGGATAGGCAAATAATCCCTTTTTGCGGGCATCCGCATCAGGTAATTGCCCATCAGTCACATAAGCTGCAATGGCACTTCTTAAAGAATCAATGGCATTTGTGTACAGCAATGAAAGTTTATCTAATACCTCATCAATAGATAGATTTTCATTATTTTGACATTTTTCTAAAGACACACATGACCCCTTATCATCAAATGATATTATTACCTTATCAAGCAGCAGTGTATGTCTTTAATATTATTCAAACAAGCCTTTATACATTCGCGTTGGGGATAAAAAATTCGTCTTTTCAGGTTGTAAACGCCTTACAACCTTGGTTTCAAAAAGCCATTGAAATTCTGCTTTGCTGAGGCTTAATGGCTGCCCAGTATTACTTTCAACGACAAATAGCGTATTATTTTTAATACCTTTAATTTTTATCCCCATCAACTCAGATTCTTTGGTTGTGAGCTTCTCGGGTGAACTAAAAATAGCCTCTATCGCGCGTGAACTGGGAATCGAGAGTGTTTGGTTTATTTGGGGTTGTTGATTAATACAAAATGGCATTAGCGTTCTCAATAAACAGAATTTTGAATGTAGATATAGCCATTAGACATATTTTATCTAAAACTGTCATAATGCGTTATTCCTACCACCATTTTATCCCCAAAATTAACCCCATATTTTAACAAAGCGATTCTCTTCAAACCCATTATCTCACTTAAGCTAAATAACGATAGCAGCAATGAGTTAATGTATTATCTGGGTAAGAATGAATGGTAATGTCACGACAGCAATTACGGTCTGCAAAGTGATGATGCCTGCCATAAGCTGACTATCACCATTTAGTTGACGAGTTAAAATATAAGCCGTCGGCGCCGTCGGTATTGCAAAGAAAATCACAAATAACGCGGTTTCAAACTCCGGTAATGAGAATAATTTTGCTGTTAAAAGCGCTAATACTGGCATCGCTAATAAACGTAACAGCGTAGAGGTCATTAGCGGCTTAAATTCTTTCCTGAGCGTCGATGTTTGCAATGCCGCGCCAATACAAATTAACCCTAATGGTAAGCTCGCTGCCGCAAGTAGCTTTAATAGTTGTCCTGAACCAAAAGGTAATCCTATTGGAGATAAGTTCAGCAAAATACCAATAATACAAGAGAGGATTAACGGGTTTTTAATGATCGGTAAAAATAACTGTTTGATAGAAACTTTAGAGCCAGTGGTTAATGCTAAGACCGCAATAACATTACAACTTGGCACCAGTATCGCCATAATGACGGCAGCAATCGCTATGCCATCAGTACCAAATAAATCGGCTATGATTGCAAGCCCTAAATAAGTATTAAAGCGGGTAATACCTTGAATATGAGCACCAAACCGTGGTATTGGCATTTTAAAAAGTAATTTAAAAATTAGAACTAATACACTGCTAATAATAAGCACAAAAAATATCGCACCCGCGAGATAAGGCAGTTTAGGGCTATCAAGTGGGGCACTCGCTAAACTGTTAATCAATAAAGCAGGAAACAAAATAAAATAGTTCAGTTTTTCAGCGCTAGGCCAAAAATCAACCGAAAACAGCGATGAACGACGTAATATAAAACCCATTGCTATCAGTGCAAATAAAGGCCATAAAACTAACAATATTTGTTCCATATTTTTATACTTTACTTTCGTTAATAACCTTACCCAATAAGAGGGCTTACTGTATCGTTAACAAAATGTAATAGTTAGGTAAAAATGGCTCTATTCATGCGTGAAAATGCGACTTTTTATATCATTTATAAAAAATGTCTGATGCCTCACGTTTTATTTAATTTTCAACACTTGCCAGTTACTTTTTAATCAATCTATTTAAGCTATAACTACAGGTCTTTCTTATGGTATTTCGAAGAATTTATCGATACGCTACCCCAATAGAAATTTATTAGAACAATTTATTATGGATATCCAAACCCTTTGCAAACAATACCGAACAGGTAAAAAATTGAAATACCTCTTTTTCTGGGGTCATCAATCAAAACAAAAACAAGTTACCAAGAGTTGCCTGAGCCAATGGTATCCAGCTACTTTTATGGTTGAAGGCAATCGCTTTGCCAGTGCTGAACATTTTATGATGGCAGAAAAAGCACGATTATTTGATGACAATGAAAGTTTCGAGAAAATTATCCATGCCCCAAATCCTGGCGCTGCAAAAGCATTCGGTAGAGAGGTACGAGGCTTTCAACAGAGCATATGGGATGAACATAGATTTAATATTGTTGTCGCAGCAAATCTTGCTAAGTTTTCACAAAATGAAGAGTTAAAAACATTTTTATTAAATACCAATGAAAGAATATTAGTGGAGGCAAGCCCTGTTGATAAAATATGGGGGATCGGCCTTGCTGAAGATAGTGAAAATATCGAGAACCCTCTCACTTGGAAAGGGCTCAATTTATTAGGTTTTGCGCTTATGGAAGTACGTAAACAACTAGCAACTTAAAACATTCCTTACTCACTCTAACATTGAACCAAGAAAATTGGCTTCCCTGCTACCACAAGCATTGAGTATTCGAGTTGTAGCTGGCGGCTTAGATATCATGAGCATTAAAGTTACCCCCTTATGTCAATAAGGGAGTATTTTAAGATTGGTTATTTAACATTCGTTTTATCGGCGTATGCTGCTCTTTTTTGCCTATTATCGACGATTTTTTTCGTTATCGCTTCAACTTCAAGCAAATCATCACATACACTTGATCGTAATGCCAAGTTCCATTTACTTAATGCCTTCGCATTCGTCACTAATTCAGGATGGTGATTTAACCTGCCATTAATTTGTAACCAATTAGCAACCTCAGCCCAATCCCATAAAGGGGATTGGCCTTTAATACGCTGTATTGGGTTTGGAAAATCCCCTGCACCCCGCTTACCATCTTTCAGCATTGCAACCGCTTGCCTTGAGAGATGTGTTAAATCAGCAATATCACTCAAGCCGACGAGCACCGAATCAACCGATTCTACTCTTGCCCCTAACCCAGATGTTTCAACATGATGGATAGCTGACTCAATTGCATCATCTAATGATTTAGCCTCTCTATCAAATTCTAGATAGACCGATTTACCATAAAAACAGATTAGCGCATCACCGCAACCACTTTCATACAGCGCATCTTCGAGTCCTGGGGTATCAGCATTAACACCTGAAAGCACCAACGTGAAATTGTATAGTGACACTGTCTTCTCCTTGATACTCGCCATACATTAATGGATTCGTTAATAGATACCTTTAACTGAGACCATTTTATTATCTATACCGTTCTAGGTGACCTTTCTCATCCCCTAGATTATTCGCTTGAAACAGGCGGCAATGCCGCCTTAAATTAATTTCCAGACCGATAACAACTATCAACTTTCCGTTTGATCTGTTTAGCATGATCCTCAGGACGGCTTGGTGTGGACCACACGCTCATTTGATGGTTTTGATGTGCATCATTCGCGTCACCACAGCGTAAACGGCAAAAGGCATGCGAACTATGACCCGCTGATACCAAAACCCAGCCTTTAGAGACAGCATATTCAATCGCTGATTGAATGTGTTTGTTTGGATGTCTCTTCATTTCCCTCCTGTATCCGTACTGTAGTTACTTCGTTGACGGGTGTCAACAAGGTGTTTTCCTTTGAATATCACATGTAGTGATTGTTTACTGTTATTTTTCAATAACAGTCGGATATAACTTAACAAAAAGCTACTTTGAACTTTGTCTGAAATTAAAACAATGAGCATAGCAAAGGAGATAAAAGCCCCACCGCTCGCAAAAACAGTGGGGATGGCAGAAATCGCCAAGAGATCACAAGTAGGATAAAAAATCTTCGGATGATGAGTGGGTATGTAACCTATCTCATGAATAAATCACTAAAAGATTACAACGGCATTCTATATTCAATCACACCTGGTTTTTCAGCAACCCAATCATATAAGCGCTGCCCTCGTAAATTGGTTTCCTGCGTATGCCAATACAGACGTCCACAAGCTTGTTTTTTTGCTTGTTCATGCACGAATTCAATCAGATGTTTTCCTACCTGACGCCCCCTTACGTCTGGCGAAACAAATAAATCTTCCAAATAGCAGAAATTATTTTCCGCCCATGTGGAGCGATGGTAGAGGTAATTGACAAAACCAACCACTTTTTCACCTTCAAGTGCAACGGCGCAATACATAGGCTCATTTTCATCGAAAAAACGCTCCCATGTTTTTAATGTGATTTCTTCGCTTAAATCCACTTTATAAAATTCTTGATACTGCAACCAATAAACTAGCCATTGCGGATAATGCTCGGGTGACACAAACTCAACAGTAACAGGTAACATATTGTTATTCATGATATATCCTTTAACGATTCGACATATAAAACAATGGCGTTATATTACATATCAATCTGGTACTAAATAAGATACACTTTTGCTATTTATTTAGGATCCACTTCTAATGAAACGTAAACCGCAAGCTCTCTTCCCTCATTTACTCTTAGAAGCAGGTTGTATTAAAGAAAATGTTTATCACACCATCAGAAATGCCATTCTTGATGGGCGATTATCTGCGGGGATCAAACTGCCCTCGAGTCGTGCTTTTGCTGAAATGATGTCGATATCTCGCAATTCAGTCATTGCTGGTTTTGAACGATTAATCGACGAGGGTTATTTAGTTACTCGTCAAGGCTCTGGTACCTATGTTTCTACAACCATACCTGATGAGCTGGTTAAATTAACATCCAAGACAGATCCTCTCGATAAACAGCAATATTCTGCACCTAATCTCAATCCCGTGATGAGTCATTTAGCGACATTATGGAAAACGTCTCGGCCTAATACGAATAAAAAACAGATGTTCAATATCGGCATTGGTTGCGTTGATCAGTTTCCCCATGATTTATGGGGAAGATTACTAGGAAGGGTTTGGAGAAGATCAAAACAAGAAATTCCTCACTACAATCATCCGGCAGGTTATCCGCCACTAAAAAGAATATTAGTCGATTATGTGCACTCAACGCGTGGGGTTAATTGCAGCGAAGAGCAAATTATTATTGTAAATGGTACTCAGCAGGCGATTAATTTAACCGCAAGCGTATTATTACAACAAGGTAGCTCAGTCTGGTTAGATGATCCTGGATATGACAGTGCGCGAGCTATTTTAACTGCTCGTGGAGCCAATATTTGCCCAATTCCTTCTGAGAGTGATGGAATGAATATTACGATGGCCGCACAAACTTACCCTGACGCTTGCTTAGTTTACACCGCCCCTTCCCATCAATTTCCTCTTGGTACGACTTTGAGCTTAACAAAACGATTAGCGCTATTAGAGTGGGCAAACAAGAATCAAGCATGGATTTTTGAAGATGACTACAACAGTGAATTTCGCTATTTATCTAAACCTATTCAAGCACTTCAAGGGCTTGATGCGCATCAACGTGTTATTTATGCCGGCACCTTTTCTAAAATGATGTATCCGGGTTTTCGTTTAGGATTTTTAATTGTGCCAAAAATTCTGATCGAGCCTTTTACTATGATGAAATATTACAGTGATAGCCATTCAGGTTACTTAGAACAAGCCGCTTTAGCACAGTTTATTCAAGAGGGGCATTATGCACGCCATGTGCGTAAAGTTCGTAAAGTTTGCTATTCACGCCAAAATGCATTAATTAGTGCAATTAACACCTATTTGCCCCATGTATTTAACGTTGAGCAAACAGATTCAGGGATCCATGCTGTTTGTTGGTTAAAGCCGGGAATTAGTTTGCCGTTTATACTCTCTACCTGCCATCAGTTAGGTTTTGGTGTACAGTCACTGTCTCGTTATTGTATGAATAGTCATGAAAACAACGCTATTTTATTCGGTTATGCTGCACATACTGAAACTGAGATTACGCGTAGTATTATCGCATTGAGCCATGCCCTACAAACAATAAAATAAATTGAGTTGCATAACCTATAATCAATATAACCTAAACGAAAACGTATTATTTAATTTAATACGCGATTTTAATCCGTATTCTCATTGCTGTTACTCTTTGTCAGGGATTACTATCAAACAGAGTTAAAATTATTGAGAGGTATGAATAATGACAAATAATACTCCCCCTAAAAACCTCGAGGTCGGCGATATTATCTTTACAAGTATTGGCACTACGTTATTTCGCCAAATAGCGTCAGCCTCTTTATGTTGGAGCAATCATGTTGGCTTGATAATTGGTCATAACGGGCAAGATTATTTAGTAGCAGAAAGCCGAGTACCGCTATCAACTGTCACGACTTTGACTCGCTTTATTCAACGTTCGGCTGGGCAAAGATATGGTGTTCGCCGACTTACTCACCACCTAACGGATGAACAAAAAGCAGCTTTAGTTGCAGAAGTTCCTTCAAGACTTAATAAATTTTATCATACTGGCTTTGATTATCACTCTTCCCGCCAGTTCTGCTCGAAATTTGTATTTGATATTTACCAGTCAGCGCTTTCAATTAACGTAGGTGAAATTGAAACTTTTAAAGATTTATTAAGTAAAAACCCCGAAGCCAAACTTAACTTTTGGAAATTGTGGTTTATCGGTCATATTCCTTGGGAGCGTGCGACAGTGACCCCCGCCAGTTTATGGAGTCATCCGCAATTAGAGTTAATTTACCGCAGTCACGAGGATATTCATTAGTTCGGATTGCGATAATCTTTGGCTTGTTGGGATGTTGCTTTGAGAATAAGCTATTTTGCATGATAATTTCGTACAAAAGACACTCGCAATCGAGTGTCTTTTGATACAATTTACTGAATTAATGATTATTCTGCAACTCTGGTAATTGAGTGTGTTTATAGTCAAATACGCTAAGTACAGCGTTATAAAAGTGATTTAAATGGATTTAGTCAATGGTTGATGTCCACATATTGACCACACTCATAAAGCCTCTTTTGATAAGAGGCTTTATACATTACATTTAGTTGAAAAATTCATCTACGTAACGCACTAGTTACTCCTATCAGACTTAAATCCAATTAACTATTTAGTTAATTTATTGAAAAATACTATAATATTGTATAATTATTTATATAACCGCTTTTTACATGAGAGAATTCAAATGGAAATACTGCAACAGCTTTTAAAAAAAGGATTTTTCCCAATTCAGTTACCTCCTTGTTTTGAGTCCTTATCTTGGGCAGATAAATTTGAAACTATAAATAATGAGTTAGATAAAACATCAAAAGAAAAACCAGGAAGATATAACCCATTGTCTCAATGGACTAAAATAATAAAATATAGTGTTGCTAGATCATCATTTTATAGGCGAACAACCTCTATTTTAAACCCTGTAAGCTACTTTATTTTAGCAAGAGAAATTTCCAATAATTGGAACGAGATCTATGAACACTATGAAAAAAGCAAAATCAGCTTAAGTAAACCAAGTTTTGACTTTCATGGAGTAAGAGCCATAAGTTTGACGAAATTTAGTTCGTTATATGACGAAAAAATAATTAAATCCTCTGGTTATAAATATGCGTTAATCACTGATATTAGTACTTATTTCCCTTCTATATACACGCACTCAATACCTTGGGCCTTTGATAATAAATTAAATTCAAAAAAAAGAATGCACGATAAAAAATGGCTACCAAATAAATTAGATTTATATTGTCGAAACCTCCAAGATGGCCAAACTGTGGGGTTACCCATAGGGCCTGATACATCGCATATTATTTCCGAAATAATTGGGACATCTATCGATATTCAGCTAAAAGATGCATTAAATGGATGGCCTAAAGGATTTCGCTATGTTGATGATTTTTATTTGTTTTTTGAAAGTAGGAATGCAGCTGAAAAAGCATTAGCTGCGTTAGTAAGAATTGTTGGAGATTTTGAACTACAAATAAATGCAGCGAAAACTAAAATTATTGAATCAAAAGAACTAGTTGAAGAGTCTTGGCGCTATAGCATAAAAAAATTAAAAATCTCACATGAGATAAACAAACAAAAAAATGATATTCATGATTATTTTTCATCTACATTTAATCTTGAAAGTAAGTATAAAGATGAAAGCATTGCTAAATATGCACTGAAACAATTATCATCTAATATAATAAAGAAAAAAAATTGGGATATATTTGAATCTTATTTATTTAAAATAGGTTATAGTTTTCCAAATACCATAGAGTTAATATCTAGATTTTTAATAACATATCAAAAAAATGGATATGATATAAACAAATCTAATGTGAAAATATTTTGTTTCAATATGTTAACTGAGCACTCTAACTCAGATCATCACAATGAGGTTTGCTGGTTATTATGGTTATGTAAAGAGTTTAAAATAAAAATAACAAAACCTGTTTTTGATTCCATTGAGAGTATTAATAACGATATTTGTAATTTAATATTGCTTGATATGCAAAACAACAACTTATTAACTACGAATACTTCTTTCTCACAAGAAAAATTAAACAAGTATGCTACCAAAGAGGCTTTAAATGGTTCTGATTGGCTAATAAGCTATGAGGCAGGGAAAAGAAATTGGCTAGGAAATAAATCGATTGATTTCATCGAAGCTCATCCAATATTCAATTTGTTTTTAAAAGAAAACATTTACTTCTACAAAGCCGAGAGCTCATCGCCATTATTTTTTAAACCTAGAGTTAATAATGAAAATCAATCTATTGATTTATTCTCCACTGATTTAGATATAAGAAATGATTTCGAATTTGATGAACTAGATGAAGAGTATTTCGACAATACTGATGATGACGAAAATGAATTTGAAGAAAGTGAGTTCTAGTATCGTTAAAAAGTAGATTACTAAGATTTGTAACAGATGTGAGATGGTTAAAATCATCTCACCTTTTCCAATTATTTTTTCAAATAAAGTACAAGGGAATAATTACCTCGGTCACTTTCATATGGGTTTCCTGTTTTAGAGAAACTAAACTCATTAAATAGTTGTGCATTGCTGTATTATTTTCACGCGTAGTAGCAAAACACAGAGTGTTAGATAAAGCCTTACAAATTGACTCCATTAAAATTCGTCTGTAACCTTTACCTCTTACCGTCTTTGAAACAGATAACCAACCTAATTCAAGCTCAATATTACCTGAATACCCAACTTTTTTAAAAACATCAGATTTATATCTAGCATTTGAGCGTTTTATTGCTCCAACAGCTGTAAGTATATCTTGGTCATCATAGATAAATATAAGGTTTTCAGCATTTCATATTCTCGAACCTAAACCTATTATTGATACTTCTCCATTTTCATTTACTAAATTTTTAAATAATTTAAGATCTGTTTCATTACAATCTTTAGGGTTCTTAATTACCTTTCTCATTTTTTAACTCTTCCTTTTAATCTCTATACTCAAAAAACGACCATGAACATATTAATTTAATTAATATATTCATATGTAAAATGAAATATATCCTAATGTAGCTCAAAGAGCCATCATTCCCTTTCAAAACATCTCCATCTGCTTCTCTCCCCGATGTGATCTAAGTAACTCATCCATCGGGATTCCAAATCCTTCTGGCAATTCTTGTGGGATTGTTTTTGTGAGCTAAATCTCCACTGAGGTTATTGTCGTAAAAGAACAGCCACACAACATATTTTGGCATTGGTGGTAACTTCTACGAGTCTCACTACTCATGGATTTGCTGGTTTTGATATAAATCACAACGCCACACTCTAGACAATTGAACGCCATTTTATAACCTTGGGTTATGAGTATGATTTACCTTAAGTACATGAAATGAATCTTATCTTTGCTGACTGATTTAGTTTAAATATCACTCACTAAGGCGGTTAAAATAATCTCGGCACGACTTAATCATATGCACAAAAAAAGGCACTCGCCCCCGAGTGCCTTTGGGTACAACCTACTGAATTAACAATTATTCAGCGGTTCTGGTACTTGTGCGGATTAGGTAGTCAAATGCGCTAAGTGCGGCTTTTGCACCTTCACCGGCTGAAATAATGATCTGTTTATAAGGTACAGTAGTACAGTCACCCGCAGCGAACACACCTTTCACATTTGTTTCGCCACGTGCATCCACCTCAATTTCGCCTATACGGTTACGTGCAACGGTATCACCTAACCAATTGGTATTTGGCAACAGGCCAATTTGTACAAATGCGCCTGCAACTTCTAATAAATGTACACTATCATCAGTACGGTCTTTATATTCAAGACCCGTCATCTTGCTACCATCGCCCTTCACTTCCAATGTTTGAGCATTAACGATAATGTCAACATTTTTCAGGCTACGTGCTTTATCTTGTAGTACTGAATCCGCCTTCAATTCAGGCGCGAATTCCAATACTGTTACATGTTCAACAATACCCGCTAAGTCAATAGCTGCTTCAATACCTGAGTTACCTCCACCAATCACAGCAACGCGTTTGCCTTTAAACAACGGACCATCACAGTGTGGGCAGAATGTAACGCCTTTCGTGCGATACTCTTGCTCCCCAGGTACTCCCATGTTACGCCAACGGGCACCTGTCGCAATAATGATACTCCGTGACTTCATTACTCCGCCGGAAGCTGTTTCGATTTGGTGGTAACCGCCTTCTTCTGTTGCTGGAATTAACTTAGTCACTGACTGACCATCAATTACATCAACATTGTAGTCATCAACGTGGTTCTTCAGTGCTCCCGCAAATATCGCCCCTTCTGTTTTGAGTACAGAAATGTAGTTTTCGATATCAACGGTATCCATAACTTGGCCACCAAAACGCTCACCGATCACACCAGTGCGAATACCTTTACGTGCAGTATAAACCGCTGCGGATGCTCCAGCAGGTCCACTACCGATGATGAGTACTTCAAATGGTTCACGTTCCGTTAATGCTTTAGCGGCACGCGCGTCAGCATTCGTGTCAACCTTATTAATGATCTCACTTAATGTCATGCGCCCTTGGCCGAACTCTTTTCCATTTAGGAAAACAGCGGGAACGCCCATCACATTACGTTCTTCAATTTCATTTTGAAACAGCGCACCATCAATCGCTGTATGTGTGACATTTGGATTTAATACTGCCATTAAATTCAGTGCTTGCACAACATCTGGGCAGTTATGGCACGATAATGAATAATAGGTTTCAAAATGGAATTCCCCTTCAAGGGCCTTCACTTGATCTAATAACTCTTGTGCTTCTTTAGATGGGTGACCACCAATTTGCAACAATGCAAGCACAAGCGATGTAAATTCATGGCCTAGTGGTGAACCTGCAAAACGCAATCCACTATCAACACCAGGGTTAGTAATTAAAAATGATGGTACTCTTTGAGTATTATCTTGTACTTCACGAACAGTAATCTTGTCTGAAAGCGCAGCAATTTGGTTTAGAAGCTGTTTTATTTCATTTGATTTATTACTGCTATCTAAATTAGCGACTAACTCAACAGGTTTAGTCAATTTTTCTAAATACGCTTTCAATTGCGCTTGCATATTGTTATCGAGCATATGATCCCCTTGGTCATAAAATCGGGTGCATAGCACCCGATAACATCAGTATGTTTTTACTTTCTACTTTCGAAATAAAGTTTTCGATTAGATTTTGCCAACCAAATCTAAAGATGGAGACAGAGTTGCTTCACCTTCTTTCCATTTAGCAGGGCATACTTCGCCTGGGTGGCTAGCAACATACTGTGCAGCTTTAACTTTACGTAGCAGATCAGAAGCATCACGGCCAATGCCTTCTGCTGTGATTTCGATAGCTTGGATGATACCTTGTGGGTCAACAACGAAAGTACCACGGTCAGCCAAACCTTCTGCTTCACGCATATTTTCGAAATTACGAGTCAGTTCACCTGTTGGGTCACCGATCATGGTGTATTTGATTTTACCGATAGTTTCTGAACTTTCGTGCCATGCTTTGTGAGTAAAGTGGGTATCAGTTGAAACTGAATAGATTTCAACGCCCATTTTTTGGAATTCTTCGTAATGGTCAGCGACGTCACCAAGTTCAGTTGGGCAAACGAAAGTAAAGTCTGCTGGATAGAAGAAGAATACACTCCATTTTCCAGCCACATCTTTTTCGGTGACTTCGATAAACTTACCGTCTTTAAAAGCTTGATTTTTAAATGGTTTGATTTGAGTATTAATTAAAGACATTTTACGTTCTCCTGTTTGGTTGATTATTAAGTTACTGGTTTACAGCCTTTTTTTCCAATCAGTTAATACTATCGATTTGATAGGCACAGCCTTGCAATGATTTTTGAATTGATAGGCACTATATTACAACGCTTACTGAACAATTCAGCAAGCGTTTTTTGACATAATTGCAACAGCAAGGTGTTATGCCATGGTTGCAATGGTTTTACGAAACCGCATTAATGCGAATGAAAAGAAGACGATACCGATAATTAATAAGACAATAAACTGAGGCCAAACGATCTGGAACCCTGCTCCTCGATATAAAATCGCTTGTGCAAGGCTCACAAAATGTGTTGTCGGCATCGTCAGCATAATGTCTTGAACTAACTGAGGCATACTTTCACGTGCGGTCATACCTCCTGAAAGCATATTTAACGGTAATAGAACAAGGATCATCAATAGCCCAAACTGAGGCATTGAACGAGCTAGCGTACCCATAAAGATACCAATTGATGTGGTCGCAAATAAGCTTAATGCCACGCCACACATAAATAGCAGTATAGACCCCTCGATCGGCACTTGTAGCAAGGTTTTAACCACCAGCAGAAGTGATACTGCCGAGGCAACCAAAACCACTAATCCCATTGACCAAATCTTAGATAGCATGATTTCAAATGGAGTTAGTGGCATCACCATTAAATGCTCAACCGTACCGTGTTCTCGTTCGCGAATTAGCGCAGCGCCCGTTAACACTATCGAAAGCATAGTAATGTTATTAATGATTGCCATTACCGACCCAAACCATGATTGCGTTAAGTTGGGGTTAAAACGCATACGAACTTCAAGATCTACAGGTAAACTCGCATCACTACGGTACTTAGCAAGAAACTCATTCACTTCACCTAAAGTGATATTTTGAATGTAGCTATTACCTAAAAACGCTTGGCTCATACGTGTTGCATCAATATTCACTTGGATTTCTGGATGGCGACCGGCCAGTACATCCTTCTGAAAATTAGGTGGAATATCTAAAGCAAAAGTATAAGTACCTCGGTCAAGAAGGCCATCAATCTGTTCGGGAGTTACATCCGCCGGCGTCTTAAAATAAGGTGCATAAAAACTATTGATAATACGGTTCGATAACTGTGATTTATCCTGATCAGCAACCGCAATCGGTGCGTGATGCAAAGAGCCTGGCGTCACTGTTGCCGATGAATAAATCGACACCGTAAAAGCAAAAACAATAAGCGCCATCATCGCCTTATCACGCCCTAAACTACGCAGCTCTTTGACACCTAAATGAAATATGTTTTGTAACTTACGTATCATCAGTTAGGACTCCTGTTTTTTCAGGAAAATAACACTGAGGCCTATCACGATAGGGATAGTAATCAATAGCGGAATAAATGACGCTTGCAAATCAAACAAGTTCAGTCCTTTAGAGAAAGTACCGCGTGTTATTGTCAAAAAGTGCGATGTTGGATAAACCATACCAACCCAACGACCAATCCCTTCAAGTGAAGAGACAGGGTCAATCATGCCTGAAAATTGAGTAGCCGGGATCAGTGTAATAATTGCGGTACCAAAAATAGCGGCGATTTGACTCTTCATAAAGCAAGAGATCAGCAAGCCCATTCCTGTTGCGATAGTAATATAGAGAAAAGCTGCAAGTGTTAAGGTCAGAAAACTCCCTTTAAAGCTAACGCCAAAAACAAATACACTCAACGCGCAGAGCATCACAAAGTTAAACATGCCTAATAAAATATAAGGAAGCTGTTTACCTAATAAAAACTCCAATTTGGTGATCGGGGTTACATAAAGGTTAATCATTGATCCTAGCTCTTTTTCGCGAACCACACTGAGGGCACTTAACATCGCTGGGATCATCATCAGCAACAGAGGAATCACTGCGGGAACAATCGCAGGTAAACTTTTTACATCGGGGTTATAGCGATAACGGGTCTGAATGTCGATGACAGGCATTCCCGCCACACCAACAGGTTGCTTAGCAGCCATGGTGCTTAACCAAGCGAGATGCATCGCTTGTACATAACCACGAACAGTTTCAGCACGATTAGGCATTGCACCATCAACCCATACGCCAATTTTCACCGCATGCCCTTTTGCTACATCACGCGCAAAATTAGGGGGAATTTCAATGGCGACAGATACTTTACCGCTACGCAGCGCGGTTTCCAGTTCATCATAATCCTTAATGGGAGGCTGCTCGATAAAATAGCGAGAGCCTGCCAAATTTAGGGTATAACCTTGGCTTAAACCTGTCTGGTCACGGTCAAGTACTGCAAAACGTAAATTTTCCACATCCATACTGATCCCATAGCCCATGATAAACATGAGGATCACCGTACCCAGTAGTGCGAGTGTCGAACGTACTGGGTCGCGCCGTAACTCCATCCCTTCCCGAATGCTATAACTAAATAATCGACGGAAACTGAAACGGCTTTTCAGCGCTTCATCCGTCTGTTTTTTAAGCTCAGGGTCAACATGAAATTCAGGGGCTGTATCCTTGGTCGCTCCGGCTTCTCCCACAGCATCTTGTAGATAGGCGATAAAAGTGGCTTCCAGCGTGTCTAATCCGCGCTTTTTGATCAGATTATCAGGAGTATCACAATCAAGTACCTTCCCTGCATGCATCAAGGAAATACGGTCACAGCGCTCCGCTTCATTCATAAAGTGGGTAGAAATAAAAATAGTGACACCGTCACGCCTTGAAAGGTCAACCATTAAATTCCAGAACATGTCTCGCGCCACAGGGTCTACCCCTGATGTAGGCTCATCAAGGATCAACATTTCGGGGCGATGAATAACGGCAACGGCTAGCGATAAGCGTTGACGAATACCTAACGGTAAATCATCGGGCATCGTATCTCGCACATCATCTAAATCAAAACGCTGGCACATCTCATCAATACGCTGCTTAATTTGATCTTCCGCGATATGAAATAGCTTAGCGTGCAAAACTAAGTTTTGTTCGACACTCAATTCGCTATAGAGGGAAAATGCTTGTGACATATAACCAACGCGTTTGCGCGTTTCAATATCTTTTGGGTCAATTTCTTGCCCAAATAACCATGCTTGCCCTTCGCTCGCTTGCAATAGCCCAGTCAACATCTTCATCGTTGTGGACTTACCGCATCCGTTAGATCCCAAAAAGCCAAATATTTCACCTTTCGGTATTTTAAAATTAACATGGTCGACCGCCACAAATTGACCAAAACGCATGGTTAGATCTTGCGCTTCAATCGCTATCACATCATCGTCTGAGGTATCACGAGGCGGGATAACCACTTTTTTATGACCGCTACGCTTCTCTTCTGGCAGTAACGCAATAAATGCAGCTTCAAGATCATCGCACTGTGTTTGTGCTTTCAGTTCAGAGGCATGTCCTGTTGCCATGACCTTGCCATCATCCATCGCAACCAGCCAATCAAAACGCTCCGCTTCTTCCATATAAGCAGTGGCCACCAACACACTCATATTGGTTTGTCGTTCGCGAATACGTTCGATCAAATCCCAAAATTGTGCCCGTGACAATGGGTCAACCCCTGTGGTTGGTTCATCAAGGATCAGTAAATCAGGGTCATGAATTAGCGCACAACAAAGCCCCAGTTTCTGTTTCATCCCCCCTGAAAGCTTCCCTGCGGGCCTATCTTTGAATGGAGCCAACCCCGTGCTTTCGAGTAAATCGTCGATACGATACTGGCGCTCTTCTTTAGATTGCCCAAATAGACGCCCAAAGAAATCGACGTTTTCATAGACTGAAAGCGTGTGGTATAAGTTTTTCCCTAACCCTTGGGGCATATAAGCAATTTTAGGGCAGACTTCTCGGCGATGTTCTTTATCTGCCATATCACCACCAAGAACGATAACTTTCCCTTGCTGGATCTCTCTTGCACCAGCAATCAATGAAATTAGGCTTGATTTCCCCACACCATCAGGGCCAATTAAACCAACCATTTTCCTTGCTGGAATTGATAAAGTAATGTCATCCAACGCACAATTATCACCGTAATGTTGGCTGACATGGCTTAAATCTACTATCACATCATCCATCAAATTATGGGTCATTGTGGTAATCTCACCTCAAGGTCAGTTGGCCATTGGGCATTAGGATCTAAACGAACATAAGCTTTGCCAGGTAAACCAGTTTTGACATATTCGAGGTTCTTTTCCAGTAGCTCTGGTGAAATTCGTGCGCGAACACGGAACATTAATTTCAAACGTTCATTTTGCGTTTCAACGGTTTTTGGTGTGAATTGTGCAACACTGGCAACGAAAGTCGCTTTCGCAGGTATCACAATATTAGGGGCAGCATCTAAGACAATATGCACATCACTGCCTAATGCCACTTTTCCAGCATCTTCTGTAGGTAAAAAGAAGGTCATATAAACATCGCTGAGGTCAACCATATTTAATACTCGACCACCGGCCCCTAATACTTCACCAGGTTCAGCAACACGGTATTGAATACGACCGTTACGCGGCGCTTTAAGCACACTATCATCTAAATCAGCAATAATACGTCTTTCAGTTGCAGTCGCTGCATCAACGCGCGTTTTTGCTTGAACAACGCCCGCTTTTGCAGAATCAATTGCCGCAAGAGAGGCTGCAACCTGAGCTTTAGCCGCTTGCAGCGCGGCTTTTGCGCCTTGTACCTGTGCGGTGTCATCATCAACCTGTTGTTGAGAAACCGCTTTAGTTCTTACTAATGCACGAGAACGGTTAAGTCGTTTCTGTGCCGCATCAAGTTCTGCTTCACGTTGACGAACAACCGCTTGTGCGGCTAACTTTTCACTTTCACGTTGCACTAAACCTGATTCTGCTGTTGATACATTACTAATTGCTTGACGTAATTGAGCTTGTACTTCGTGAAGCTGTTCTTGCAGTGCTCTGGTATCCATTTTGGCAAGAACCTGACCTTCCTTGACAAAATCACCTTCTCTCACCGTAATAGTATCGATCCGCCCTGCCGTTTTGGTTGCAATATCAATTTCGGTTGCTTCTATACGACCATTACTTTGAGCGAAACCTGCGGGTAAACTGCTAGAATTCATACTCCAATAATAAAAACCACCTGCTGCAATAATTAAAATAATAGCGACATAAAAAATGATCTTTCGTTTATTTATTTTCATACCATCCCTTCTCTTTTCTTTATGTGAAAGAAAATAGCTAATTTTTAATTCAATTGTTTAGTATTGCCCATCTTATTTAGTCACACTAAAAAATAATAAAACCAAGAAAATAAAAACTGACTAACGCACATTTTCAACTTAACATCTCAATACAATATTCCTTTTTAGATTAAGTTACTTGCCTGTTCTCTATCCCTTTAATTTAATTCTATTTTATCCCTTTTAACCTTAAGTAAAATAGCACATATATCACAAAATACCATATTCAAAAGTTAAAAAGAGTTTATTGGCACTTATTGCTTAAGATTTATTAAAAAACAAAAAAATAATGCTAACAAAAAAGTTTGTTAGCATTATTTTGTTATAAAATTAACTTATTAGGTATTTAACTTATAAATTCAGCAATTGTTTGTTCATCCATACGGTAACGAACCCATTCATCTTGGGGTTTAGCACCAATACTTTTATAAAAATCAATTGCAGGTTGATTCCAGTCTAAAACACTCCATTCCAAACGCTGGCATTTCCTTTCACTGGCAATCATTGCAATATGCTTTAATAATTTTTTACCCGCACCCGCTCCTCGATAATCAGGGGAAACATATAAATCTTCCAAGTAGATCCCATTATTACCTAACCAAGTCGAGTAACTAGAAAAAAAGACCGCATAACCAGCAGGTTTACCGTCCACATAGCAAATTAAAGCCTCTGTATTTGAATTTTCACCAAATAATGAGTTTTCTATATCGGTGACAGATGCTTTAACTTCATGACGTGCTTTTTCATATTCCGCTAATTCGATGATCATATCTAAAATCAAAGCGGCATCTTTAATTGTGGCTGGTTTTATTTCTACATTCATTTTGGCGTTTCCTATATGTTTACATCTTGATTTTACTCCAAAATTATTACTCACCACAGCCACTAGCAGTTTTATTCATGACACTTTTAATGCCATTAGAATCATTTATAACAATACCTAAACACAATACATCATTGTGATTGATAGAAAGTTGCTAGGTTTGTTATGATAGCGATATTGTTCAACACTAGAAAAAAGGAGGCTTATTATGATGTTGTGTGATCTTATTGACTATTCACACTTCTTTGGTAATCGCCAAAGCTCAGGCTTTCACAGTTATATACTGCGATAACCCTGCCTGAGCGAAGCTCCCAAAAGATACCTTCCTCAGCTTACTGGGTTGTCGTCCTGACTATACCCTGGCATTGTCATGCCTAAAAATTGAGTAAGCTATGAGCACTTTATTATCTGTAAAATCATTAAATTATGATACTTCTACAACCTCTTTATTGAGTGATATTACCTTCACGCTACAAAGTGGCGATCGTATTGGTCTGATTGGGCATAACGGAAGTGGCAAAAGTACATTATTGAAGCTTTTGACCGGTCAGTTATCACCTAACAGTGGCAGTATTACTTATGCAAATCAGTGTGTAACCGCTTATATTGAACAGCACCTACCCGAAGAGGTAGCGCATTTGAGTTTAATTGATACAGTTATGCAGCAACTCCCTGCTCAAGAGCGTCTTTCTGAGCGTTGGCGAGCGGAAGTTTTACTGACTGATTTAGGGTTCACTGAGAAACAATGGGCACAAAAAGCCAATCAAATTAGTGGCGGGCAGCATACCCGATTACTTTTAGGTAGAGCATTAATTCAACAACCCGATCTGATGCTATTGGATGAGCCAAGTAACCATCTTGACCTTCCCACATTGATTTGGTTAGGTAACTTTTTGCAAAACTGGAAAGGCAGCTTCGTTTTAGTTTCTCACGATCAAAATCTGCTTGATAAAGTGACTAACTGCACATGGATATTGCGAGATAAAACGCTACATTTCTTCCGGCTCCCATGCTCATCTGCACGTCATGCACTGAGCCAAAAAGATGTCGCTGATGAAAAACGCCATCAAGCGGAGCAAAAGGAGATTGATCGCATTGCGGTAAGTGCCAAACGTTTAGCTATATGGGGTCAAGTTTATGATAACGAAGACCTTTCTCGTAAAGCAAAACAGATGGAAAAACATATCGATAGACTCAAGGAGGCGCAAACTGAGCTGACTGAAGGCTATCAATGGAAATTAGCGCTAAATGGCAAATCGATCCCCGCAGATAGAGTCCTTGAATTAGATCATGCCAACATTAAGACTCCCGATGAGAAATTGCTTTTCACAACAGGTTTTCATCAAGTCAAAAGTGGTGATCGTATTGCCATTATTGGTGCCAATGGCTGCGGTAAATCCACTTTATTACGTTTATTGTGGCAACGTTTTAAAGCAGATGAACGATACAGTGAGCAATTAAAGTTTCATCCATCGATTAATGCGGGTTATTACGACCAGCAACTTGAGCAACTCAATGATAATGACAGTTTATCTGATGCTTTACGGCCTTTTGCTAATTTAGTCGATGAACAACGCAAAATGGCATTGATTGGTGCAGGTTTTCCTTATACACGCCACCAACAAAAAGTGGCAACACTCAGTGGCGGCGAACGAGCACGGTTGTTATTTATTGGCTTGAGCTTGGCGCAATATGAGCTAGTGATGCTAGATGAACCCACCAACCACCTTGATCTTGAAGGCAAAGAAGCACTGAGTGAGCAAATATCACAATTTGCAGGCGCTTTGCTGGTGGTTAGCCATGATAAATGGTTAATTGAAACGAGTTGCCAGCGTTTTTGGTATATCAATAATAATCGATTAGAGGAGTATCTTGACGTCGAGGAGGTTTACCAACAAATCGAGCAACAATCGCACCTTCAAAATAACAGCGTAATTAACGAAAAAGTAGCTTCACCCCATATAGACGAAGCCGCTTCTCAATCGACTGTTTATGAAGATGAATTGTTGGAAAAGTTATTGTTACTTGAAGATAAATTACACGCAGATAGGCAACGTAAATTGGCTCATCAAAAACCACTGCTTCAACAACAGTGGATCGATGAAATAGAAAAAATACAGGCGCTACTCAACCTGTAATTAAATCAATCCCCTAATAGCCAAGGTTATTAGGGGATTACATGATAATTATGTAATCCATAAACAGCGTTTTACTATGACCGTTCATTAAGAACAGAAAAATGTTTTGGTAAAATAGGTCTATTTTTTTATTTTCATGGCCTTTTTCCACTAAAATAGCGAATTAAAGTGCAAAAAGTTTTACCATGAATAATAAATCAGCAAAATAACCTATTTTATTATTTAGTACGCTGGCGTTTAGCTCGTTTAAAATAAGATGTCGGTACTTTTGGGCAAACAACCTCTTTAAATTTTTTATCTAATGCAGCCTCTGGTTTTACCTCGGCCGATTCCGTACTTTCGTTAGATGGTATATTAGGTGATGTCTTTACGTTATCTTTCATATATGAAGACTCTTTTGCCTGAATAATATCATTGGTTTTAGCCATGTTCGTGCCCTTCTACTGTCAATACCGAGTTGACTTGTTCAATACGTTCAACAGCACTGTTGATAATTTCAACAACTCGCATTGATTGTTCCTTAGTCAATTCCTGCAAAACAATGTTGTGTCGCAGCAATGATTTAAATCTATCAACAGCAAGCTCTATTTCTTTGGCAAATTGGTTGCCAGCCGTAAGCTCTTGTGCATAACTGAGTTTTAGCTGAACTTCCGCTAAAATATCAGCTTTCAATAATAGAAAACATTTTCCTTCAGGTGTCAGCGAATAACACTTACGCCCTTTTCCTTGCTCCTTATACGCGGTGATCAGCCCCAACTCTTCTAATAATGTTAATGTTGGATAAATCACACCAGGGCTTGGGCAGTAAAAACCCGCCGTTTCCTGCCCTATCTTTTTTATCAATTCATAACCATAGTTTGCCCCATCAGCCAAGAGATGCAGAATGTAGACACGCAACTGTTTTGGGTTAAACATACGGCTTAAGCTTTTACCATCACAAAGGCACGGTTCCGCTTGTTGTTCATTATTCATTAATACTCTCAGAACCCCTTTAGGTCTTAAAAACCGATATATCTAATATAATAGTGGATTTTTTGAAGATTACCAGTTTAGATATATCTGTTTTTTTGCATAAAATGCTAATGATAATTATTCTTATTGAGATGCTAATAAAATGCCATCGATAAAAAAGCATTAGCAATGATCGACGTGAAATAAAAAAAGCCAATCCGTTGAGTCCGTGATTGGCTTTATTGATTTGAATGAAAAGGTCAATTACCCTACGTTTGGCAGTATTTTGAAGGCAATTGCCAATTGAACACCGATCACCACAATACCACACAAGAACACGATAAATAGTGCAGGTGTGCCACCGGTAACTTGATATTTACGCTCATTACACAATCTTGATTTAAAT
This sequence comes from Providencia sp. PROV189, assembly GCF_028480065.1. NCBI lineage: Bacteria > Pseudomonadati > Pseudomonadota > Gammaproteobacteria > Enterobacterales > Morganellaceae > Providencia > Providencia sp. PROV189. The sequence continues at coordinate 30,291 of NZ_JAMPOG010000014.1, read as the reverse complement.
GCCATCGCGCTAGGTAACAATAGTGCAAGAATAGATAATGCAATCGCCGCAAAACCTAATGCCATGACAAATCCTTTCGGGTAAAACAGCGCAAAGACTAATGGTGGCAAGAAAGTTAATAATCCTGTTTGCAGGCGGCCCTCCATATTATCTTGGCGCTTAAATAAATCCGCTAAGAAATCAAATAGCCCTAAAGCAACACCGAGAAACGAGGTGGCGAGCGCTAAACTCATAAACATCTGAGCAATAAACTGGGTTCTTTCCGACATCACAACATTGCGGATAGCATCCAGTAAGCCATTTAATCCTGAATTTTCTGCAAGAATGCCGATAAAGGTTGTAGGGTTAATGCTACCTAACGTAGCAATCTGCCATAAAATATAGGCAACTAATGGGATAGCACTACCGATAATAAATATTATCCGTAATTTTTTCACATCACCGCCCATATATTTCACAACACTTGGCACACTGCCATGGAAACCAAATGAGGTAAAAAACACAGGAATAGCCGAGAGGATCAAGACTTTCTCTGTTGGTGCAGACAATAAATTTTGCTGCTCAACATGTGGCATCATTAACACTAAGATAATGACTAGAAAAACAATTTTTGCTGCGAATAAAATACGGTTAATAAAATCAACGGATGATGTTCCAAAGCACACAACACCACCACCAATCACCGTAAAAATAACAATCCCCATCCAATCAGCCATCTCAATAGCAAAACTGCTTTTTAAGTTGGAGGTAATAATTTCCCCTGCACCACTAACATAAGCCGCCGTTAGTGCGTACATCAGGAACATCATACTAAAACCGGTAATAAATTTACCGCCTGAGCCTAAGTAGCGCTGAGCAACAGAGCCGATACCCGTTTCTGAGGACTCATGTTGATAGACTTCGACAAGTAATAATGCGGTGTAACACATCAATGCCCAAAGCACGAACAACATTGCTAAACTTATCGTGGAGCCGTTACCTGCTGCCGCTATCGGCATTGCAAGCATACCAGCACCAATCGTAGTGCCAGCAACAATAAAAATACTGCCAAGTGTGCGATTTTTCATATTGAGATCCTAGCCAAGAAGTTTATAGCGTTATTTTTTGTTTTGAATGATTTAATTTATTTTCTTCATCTATAAGCTGTTGCAACTTGCCTTCAAAGATATTTTTCAACTCTTGCCAAAAATCGGTGAAATGCTGCTTATCCCGTAAGCAATGTGTCATGATCGCGGCTCTTAATACATATAATGACTGAGTCTTATCCCACTCTTGATCACTAAAGCCAGCCTCACGACAGAAATTTCGTGGATTATCACCGTACTCTTCCGAGGTTAAGGATGTTGAGGAAGTTAAAAAGTCATTCGTATAAGAGCGGCCTGCGGCATATGAGCACAACTCATAAAGGCGCTTATTCAGTTGATTCTGCTTTTCTAATGATTGATTACCGACTTCCTTAAACATGAAGTTGACCATGTGGAAATCAGGCGATGGCAGCGCAATAATTTCGAATTTTCTATCTTCGATTTCAAATGCCTCACAGGTATTGATACTTTCAATGATCCAATTCGCTGTGGTTATTCCTGCTGCTATCACTTTTCCGTAACCGAGAATATTTAGCGGAACTAACCGATGGGCCGCCCAGACCGCCGCCGCCGTGGCTCCAGCTTTTGACCCTTCCATGATTGAAGAGCCTAATAATACGTTTTGTTGCTTTTCTGCTTTACGCCCTTTTTCTGCAACTTCTTCAAACACATAAGCGGCATGATAAGAAATGAGATCAACAATACGTTTATCCTTCATGCAGATTGCTCCTGCCGCATAAGGAATAAAGCCCACTTTATGAGGATCAACCGTGATAGAGTCCGCTTCTTGTAATGCCTTGAAGCTTTGATAAACCTCTGGCTTTGGCCAAACAACATCGGAGGGGAAAATACCTTCCTGATGGTAACGTTTAATCAAAACATCATAATCAAGGAATTGATTATTCTCATCACGGAACATGGCACAAGCATAGCCTGCATAAGCGGCATCGATATGAATATAAAACGAGACACCAAAACGCGCTTCGCACTCTCTGCGCAATTCAATCAGTTTTGCGACATTATCAATCGCGCCCGTTTCCGTTGTTCCTACAACAGCCACTACGGCTAAAATAGGCTCACCTTGTTCAATCAATGAAAACACAATTTGTCTCATTTGCTCAGTATCAGTGCGATAACTGGCATCGACGGGGAGCTGTACGATATTTTGTTGTCCTAACCCCAAAATATCCATCGCTTTCATCCAAGAGTAATGTTTAGATTGCGGGACTAATAGCTTACCTAATTTCCCTTGTTCTACCCCTTCACCACGACAAGTCATATCTCTGACTTCTTCAAATAATCCTTGTTTCTTTAAATCATCGATAAGATCTAAAACAGCAGAGGTCGGCATATTCAGCAACGCTTTCTCACTATCCTCTTTTAGTAATTGTCGAGCCTGAGGATGCTTAGCTATTGCCAAAGGTAACGTTTTAATATTTCGAGCAACCCACAACCCCTCATAATTAGCGACAGTGCCGCCTGAAGTAATATGCCCCCATGACTGATTAGTGTCATAACCAAACATTGCACACAGGTCTAACCCTGCTTCTAGCTCGAGTACTGTTGTGGTGGGGGAAGACTCTTGGGCACAGTTATTTGGGTTGTACATCATTGCCATAACGTACGCGAGATTCGATATCATTAAGGTATCCGCGTTCATGTGGCCCATATAACGAGGAGAAAACCATGGGATTGATGTTGTTTTTAACTTAGAAGAGAGTTGATTTAAAATACCTTCTGTTCGATATAAAGTATCCCTATATTCCGGTGCATAACGATCGACCGTTGTCACATATTCAGGGTCTTCTGGGTGGTAGCCTGAACGCCAATGCATATGTTCCGTTACCGCATATTCCATCATCTCTCTGAAAAATACTGCATTTTCAGATTTCGGTCCTAGAAATAAAGCATCTACATTCATTTTTGAGTTATTAAAATTTGTCATTATCACTACACCTTTAAATCATGCCCATGCTTTTAATGGCATATTTGATTTAAGTAACTACTATCATTGGAAAGTGATATAACGGATGCATATCTTTAAAAGACAACAATATATTAATGATCTTGTTATCTTTATTATCTTTGGGTTATTTATTGATAGGCAAGCCGTTAATGTGCCAACTTAGCTATAGGTATAATCCATAATTGTTAAAATATTAATAAACTCGTATTTATTTCAATCGGATTTGTGCGCAGGAACAAAATTTCGAAAATTAGTCTGCTGTAAAGAGATATTTACGCTAAAACCACTTGAAAATGTAAACCATTTGTTATAAACGAGCAAGCCAATGAGCCATGAAAAAATTAAATCTTCATGACTCAATAAATCTCAATAGGAAAATAATTATTTGTTAATTAACACTATTTTTCCGTAAAGATCGCCAGATTCCATATGGCGATGAGCATCAGCCACTTGGTCTAACGGATAGGTTTTGTTAATAAAAGGTTTTAATTCACCTTTTTGCAACATCCCCCAAACGTGCTGCTTTAACTCTGCGGCGATGCTGGATTTTTCGGCAACGGTACGTGAACGCATGGTTGACCCTGTGTGAATCAAACGTTTAATCATTAAAGGCATTAAATTGAGGCTCTTAGGGTTACCTTTCATCATTCCTATTTGAATGATCCGCCCGAATTTTGCGGCGACTTGATAATTTTTATCCACATAATCACCACCAACAATATCAACAACCATATCAACCCCTTGAGAACGCGTATAATCAAGAGTGTGTTGAACAAAATCATCGTTTCGGTAATTAATTATACAGTCCGCCCCTAATGATTTTGCGACTTCTACCTTTTCTGCTGAGCCGACTGTTGTGATCACCGTGGCACCAAATACTTTTGCTAACATGATAGCAACGGATCCAATACCGGATGTTCCACCATGAATGAGCACTGTTTCACCCTTTTTCAATTTACCAATCTGAAAAACATTCGCCCAAACAGTAAAAAAGTTTTCAGGTATAGCCGCTCCCTCAACAAATGATAAGTGACCTAATGGTAATGCAATATCTTGATGTACAAGACAATATTCGGCGTAACCACCTCCAGCAACTAACGCACAAATATTATCTCCAATCTGCCATTGTTGAACATCGTCTGCTTTTGCAACAATGGTTCCTGCGACTTCAAGCCCTAAAATAGGTGAAGCATCTGGAGGTGGCGGATAAGCCCCCATACGTTGAAGAACATCAGGGCGATTAACACCAGCAGCCTCAACTTTAACCAATAAATAACCCTCTGATAGTACGGGCAATGGTTGTTCAATTATTTGCAGTTTCTCTGCTCCACCGTGCTCCGCGATATTTATTACTTTCATCGTATTGGGAATATTTAATGGATTATTTACCATTTGATGCTCCTCTGAAGTTTTCATTTTTAAGTCGAATATTGCATTATTGTTTAAATATTATAACTAATGTTAATTTTTAAATTTATCAAAATATATCTTTTAAATAGATATTTAATAGATAACCCCTTTTATCTATTAAAGAATTTTTTACTTAACTTAATGGTTATTTAAGTTAAATAAGGAATATCATGATGTTATAATGAACTATGTGATTTGATTAACTACTTTGTTTTTATACGCTTTTCTATTTGAGATACTTCTGTTTTATATTTCTACTTATCAGTTGCATTATCTTATGTTAAAATTGACTCATATCAATAATTTTAACTTGTATTGAGCATTTAATATGATCCCAGAAAAAAGAGTTGTTCGTCGCATCCAGTCTGGTGGTTGTGCTATTCATTGTCAGGACTGCAGTATTAGCCAACTGTGCATTCCCTTCACACTGAATGAACATGAACTGGATCAACTTGATAATATCATTGAACGTAAAAAACCGATTCAAAAGGGTCAGGCGCTGTTTAAAGCCGGCGATGAATTACGTTCTTTGTATGCCATTCGCTCAGGAACAATCAAAAGTTACACCATCACTGAAGAAGGTGATGAGCAAATTACAGGCTTCCATCTTGCTGGTGACCTGGTTGGTTTTGATGCAATTATACATACACAGCACCCAAGTTTTGCACAAGCTCTTGAAACATCAATGGTTTGTGAAATCCCATTCGAAACTCTCGATGATTTGTCAGGTAAGATGCCTAATCTACGCCAACAAATCATGCGTTTGATGAGCGGCGAAATAAAAGGCGATCAAGAAATGATCCTTTTATTGTCTAAGAAAAATGCGGAAGAACGTTTAGCTGCATTTATTCTTAACCTGTCTCATCGCTTTGCAGAGCGCGGCTTCTCTCCAAGAGAATTCCGCTTAACGATGACTCGTGGTGATATTGGTAACTATTTAGGCCTTACCGTTGAAACGATTAGTCGACTTTTAGGACGTTTCCAAAAAAGCGGCATGTTAAGTGTTAAAGGCAAATATATCACTATTGAAGATATGGAAAAACTGACTGATATTGCAGGTAAAGTCTCCACTGTCTCTTGTTCATAATTCTCGGTGGGTCACTATTTTGTGACCCACCATTATTATTTTTCATCAAATCTTGCCTATTTTTCCTCAATACCTTAGTTTATCTTTAGTAGGGAATGTCCAGCCGTTATGAGGATTTTAATATGGCAAACTATAGAAATCTCCTAGTTGCAATTGACCCAAATCAGGATGATCAACCAGCATTACGACGTGCTGTCTACATAGTGCAACGTAATGGTGGACGGATTAAAGCATTCTTACCTATCTATGATCTCTCTTATGATATGACCACGTTGCTATCACCTGAAGAGCGTGATGCAATGCGTAAGGGTGTCATTAATCAAAAGGCTGCTTGGATTAAACAACAAGCGCATTTCTATCTGGAAGCAGGTATTGAGATAGAAATTAAAGTGATTTGGCATAATAAACCTTACGAAGCCATCATTCAGGAAGTGATTAGTGGTGAACACGACCTGCTTCTGAAAATGGCTCATCAAACAGATAACTTTGAGTCGATTATTTTTACGCCGCTGGACTGGCACCTTTTAAGAAAATGCCCTTCTCCTGTATGGATGGTTAAAGATAAAGTCTGGCCAGATCATGGTTCGGTTGTTGTGGCCGTCAATTTATCAAATGAAGAATCCTATCATGATGACCTCAATATTAAGTTGGTTGAGAAAACGAAGGATTTAGCAACACGTATTGTGAAAGATCAGGAAATTCATTTGGTCAGCGCATACCCTATTGCGCCAATGAATATTGCAATAGAACTACCTGATTTCGACCCAAGCCTTTATAACAATGCACTACGTGGGCAACATCTCATTGCCATGAAGGAATTACGCCAGAAATTTTCGATTGATGAAAAATACACTCACGTCCGTGAAGGGTTACCTGAGAAAATCATCCCTGAAATCTGTGAGGAGTTACATGCCGGCGTCGTTGTCCTAGGTATATTAGGCAGAACTGGGATTTCCGCAGCTTTTCTTGGGAATACAGCAGAACATGTTATCGACAAATTGAAATGTGACCTATTAGCGATTAAGCCTGATGGTTTCGTTTGCCCAATCACAGTTGATGATGATTAATTTTATCGCTCAACCTTAAGTAGATTTATTTTAAAGTGGCAAAAGCGCTGTAGGTAACTCAGCGCTTTTGCGATAAATGAATACACATTCAGTGCTTCAATGCGCAAAAATTAGTATTCCCACTATTTTGCCAGCAGTATTACTCATAAAATTTGTATATTGGGTAATGTAAAAACTATCTAATTGAAAATATCTCTAATTTACCTTCAGCAGAGATATTAACAGCTCCCCCCTCATCGACTCACTGTAATACGTTATTTAATTCCCAATGCTAACCCATTATCAATGTCCAATCCTGAAACAAATCCATTGGTAATCGTGAGGAAGCCTTATTTACACAGTTGAGAGCCATAATATTGGCCTCCTCGTTATGATTAAAGTGAATAAAATAGCATCATGTGGACGATAAAATGACGGCTATTTTCTATTCTCCGGTTTTAAAATTAAAATGAAACTAATGCACAACATAATGAGATAGACTAAATTTTTAATAAGATAGTTTCTTATACAACCCATTTTTACCCATAAAAAAGCCCTGTAGTTGCCTACAGAGCTTTTGAGGTTAGTATATTAAAGTGCTTTTAAAATCGCATCAACGCTGGCTTTTGCATCACCAAATAACATCTGCGTGTTTTCTTTGAAAAACAATGGATTTTGTACACCTGCATAGCCGGTATTCATTGAACGCTTAAATACAATCACATTGTTTGCTTTCCAAACCTCCAACACTGGCATGCCTGCAATTGGACTATTTGGATCCTCTTGTGCCGCAGGGTTAACAGTATCGTTCGCACCAATAACCAATACTGTATCGGTATCAGAGAAATCATCATTAATTTCATCCATTTCCAGTACTATGTCATAAGGTACTTTTGCTTCAGCTAATAAGACGTTCATGTGCCCAGGTAAGCGCCCTGCTACAGGGTGGATACCGAAACGCACATTGATGCCTCTCTCACGCAACTTAGCCGTAATATCGTGAACAGGATATTGTGCTTGAGCAACCGCTAATCCATAACCTGGAGTAATAATGACAGAGGTTGAATTTTTCAATAATTCTGCCACTTCTTCCGCCGTTGTTTCACGGTATTCGCCCATCTCCTCTTCATTACCCGTTGAGGAGCCATCTGTACCAAAGCCTCCAGCAATAACACTGATAAAGGAGCGGTTCATAGCTTTACACATAATATAAGAGAGGATAGCACCCGACGAACCGACCAGTGCTCCTGTCACGATGAGCAAGTCATTACTCAACATAAAACCTGCCGCAGCGGCTGCCCAACCTGAATATGAGTTCAGCATTGACACAACAACTGGCATATCTGCACCACCAATCGAAGCAACTAAGTGCCAGCCAAATGCCAAAGCAATAACCGTCATGATCAGCATGGCAAAGACTTGTAAACCAACACTATTTGTTTTAACAAAGATCAGCAATAACACAAATGAGACAACAAGCGCCGCTAAGTTTAGTTTGTGGCGATTAGGTAGCATCATCGGTTTCGATGAGATCTTACCGGACAATTTCCCATAAGCCACCACAGATCCTGTGAAGGTGACCGCACCAATAAATATGCCTAAGAACACTTCCGTCAGATGGATATTTTCCATCACCGCGTCTACATGACCTTCACTGGCAATAAAACTATTAAAACCAACCAAAACAGCCGCTAGACCAACAAAGCTATGTAAAATAGCGACCAATTCTGGCATTTCGGTCATTTCAACTTTTTTGGCCAGACGAATACCAATCACTGCACCAATGACCATCGCAACAATCATCCAGCCAATATTGGCACTATCTGGGCCAAAGATGGTAGCCAGTAAAGCAATCGCCATACCTGCAATACCATAAGTATTACCACGCTGAGAGCTTTCATGGCGTGATAACCCTGCTAGGCTGAATATAAATAGGATAGCAGCAACAATATAAGCTGCCGTTACAATTCCACTCGACAACATACGTTACCCCTTATCCTTTACGAAACATTTTTAACATACGCTGGGTAACAGTAAACCCACCGAATATATTGATACTTGCAATCAATATGGCAATGAAAGATAAGAAACTAACCCATCCTCCCGAGCCTATTTGCAATACTGCACCGACAACAATAATGCCTGAAATTGCATTGGTGACAGACATCAATGGTGTATGCAACGCATGTGTTACGTTCCACACAACGTAATAACCGACAACGCAAGCGAGAGCAAATACCGTAAAGTGTGATAAGAACTCTTTTGGCGCTGAGTTTGCAAACCAACCGAATAGAATGATCGCTAATGCCATTAAGCCATACTTAACTACAGGCGACATTTTCTTCTTCTCAGGCGCTTTTTCTTTTTCCGCCACTTGAGGCTTCGCCTGCGGCTGAGCAGATACTTGAATGGGGGGAGCAGGCCACGTGATTTCACCTTGTTTAATAACGGTAACACCGCGGATCACAACGTCATCAAAATCAATATTGATTTCGCCATTCTTCTCTTTGCACAGTAACTTCATCAAGTTAACAAGGTTTGTGCCATACAATTGCGATGATTGAGTCGGTAGACGGCTTGGTAAATCGGTATAACCAATAATTTTGACGCCATTATCAGTCACAACCAATTTATCCGCTTGGGTTAACTCACAGTTCCCCCCTGTTTGCGCCGCTAAGTCAACAATCACACTACCAGGTTTCATTGACTCAACCATCTCTTTGGTAATTAATTTAGGTGCTGGACGCCCAGGAATAAGTGCGGTAGTGACGATAATGTCGACTTCTTTAGCTTGTGCAGCAAATAAAGCCATTTCCGCCTTAATAAACGCTTCGGACATGACTTTCGCATAGCCATCGCCGCTGCCTGCTTCCTCTTTGAAATCTAACTCAAGGAATTCGGCCCCCATACTCTGCACTTGCTCTTTAACTTCTGGACGCGTATCAAATGCACGTACAACCGCTCCCAAGCTACCAGCAGCACCGATTGCCGCCAGCCCAGCAACCCCAGCACCAATGACCATCACTTTCGCTGGCAGTACCTTACCGGCTGCTGTAATTTGACCAGTAAAAAAACGACCAAATTCATGAGCAGCTTCGACAATTGCACGATAACCTGCGATATTTGCCATTGAACTTAAGGCATCTAATGATTGCGCACGGGAAATCCGCGGCACTGCATCCATAGCGAATACATTGATGTTTCTTGCTTTTAAGGCATCCATCAATTCAGCATTTTGCGCTGGCCAGATAAAACTCACCAGCGTTGCACCTTCTTTCAGTAATCCAATTTCATCGTCTAGTGGTGCATTGACTTTAAAAACAATATCGGCTGAATAAGCGGTGTCACGATCAACAATCTCAGCCCCCGACTGCTCATAAGCCGCATCCTCAAAACTCGCTAAATGTCCTGCTTCACTTTCGATACAGACACTGAAACCTAACTTAATCAGTTGAGTCACCGTCGAGGGTGTAGCAGCAACACGAGCTTCATTGGCAAGTCGTTCTCTAGGTATACCAATACGCATAATGTTCCCTTTTCAAAGCCAAAGTAATTTTGTATTTGTTAAATTTGCTAAAAATTAACCATCTTAGATAGAAAAGTCCTATTTTTAGCCGAAAACAGTTCTATGGAGTTCTAATAACCTACTGAAAATAACCTTCTTGATCCATAATTGATCTCGATTCTTAAACAGTAAATGGAATTCGCAGTGAAAATCTTAGTTTTAGGTCAATAAAATACTGGATAGCTAAAAAAATCTGGTAATTATGACTAGTCAATGAATATTTATTTCTTATAAAAAATAAAATTATGAGACAACTTGATTGGTTACGTGTAATAATCATAGCCATGTGATACAACTAAAGTTCAGCACTTTTAAAATAAATTGCGCAAGTCGGAAGGATTTTGTATGAAGCTGAAAACTACGGCCATCGCAGCCGCGGTGTTATCATTAACCAGTATTACTGCTGTACAGGCAGCTGTTGAACTGACGCCCAAACAGGCTGAAGAGTTAAAACCTTATGAGCGCATAACAGTGACTGGGCGCTTTAATGCTATTTATGAAGCATCCGATGCCGTCTCACGCCGGGCTGATAAATTAGGCGCTTACGCTTTCTATATCCAGAGCCTTGATGATGTGGGTGATAGCGGTAACATGCGCGTTGTTGCAGATCTTTACCAAAAAGATGCAAAATCTGTGGAAGAAAGCAAACGTCGCGTATTTGGTGGCGTTGAAGAGATGTCAAAAGCAGACGCAACACAGTATGAACCATTTGATGCTGTTACCGTCAGTGGTTTCTACCCTTCTCAGCCTGATCTTTATGAAGCTATTGCGAAGAAAGCAAAAGAAAAAGGCGCAGCATCATTCTATGTTGTTCGTAACATCGCTGTAAATGATGGTGGAAATACCCTAGCTACCGCTTATGTCTATAAAAAAGATGCGCCTAAGCGCCAAGTTCAGCTAGAGGAAGCTGTCGTACCAGCAGATTCAGAAGCGGGTCAAGCATTATTAGCGGAAGGTGGTGAAGCCGCCAAAAAAGTACGTATTCCTGGCGTTGCTTCATCTGAAGAACCAACTACTGCCGTTGGTCGTTTCTTTGAAACATCAAGCAGTGCACCAGGCAAAACCAGCGTAACATTGCCAAGTGGCTATGTTATCGAAGAAGTTAATAAAACCGCTGCTGCACAAATGGTTCCATTTGATTCGATCACTTTCTCGGGTTATTACACCAATACACCAGAAGTGCGTTATCAAATTGCCAAACGTGCTGAAGCTAAAGGTGCCAAATACTTCCATATCACACGTGAGTGGCAGTCAAATGGCGGTAGCGTAACCATCAGCGCTGACCTCTTTAAGTAATAAGTATACTAACTAACCAAGCCAGCTCCATTTTCGAGCTGGCTTTTTTATTTCTGAAAAAAACGTTTGACTGCTGATTTTCCCACTGAATAAAAATCTTATCAAACTGAATAGTTTTCCATTGCATAACCGTCGTTTCATTCGTAGAATCCCCCTCACTTTATCAGTACGACAGATAAACAATCTATAATTTAAAATTGTTCCAGCTTAAATACATTATAAAATTGTAGATTTAACGTTATTTTAACTTTTGATTGTAGAATAACCAGGACATACATTGAAACATACACTCAGTCTTACAGCACTCACCGCATTAGTTCTCAGCTCAATGGTGGGTGCAGGTGTCTTTAGCCTTCCACAAAATATGGCTGAAGTTGCCAGCCCTTTGGCACTTATCATTGGCTGGTCAATTACAGGCATTGGCATTTTATTTTTAGCTTTCTCTCTACTGCTACTTTCTCGTATACGCCCAGATCTTGATGGGGGCATTTTTACTTATGCAAAAGAAGGTTTCGGTGAACTGATTGGTTTTTGTTCCGCATGGGGTTATTGGCTATGTGCGGTTATCGCTAATGTCTCTTACTTAGTTATCGTTTTTGCGGCTATCAGCTTTTTTACTGATACACCCGATAGGATTATTTTTGGCGATGGTAACACTTGGCAAGCCTTAGTTGGTGAATCCATCTTATTATGGATTGTGCACTATTTAGTGTTGCGTGGTGTTCAAACGGCGGCGGGAATTAATAAGCTAGCCACTATGGCAAAATTAATCCCATTAGGGCTATTTATTATCCTAGCATTTGTCGCTTTCAAACTTGATGTGTTCGATGCAGATTTTAGTGGGATTTCCCTCGGAGTGCCTGTTTGGCAGCAAGTTAAAGACACTATGTTGATCACGTTGTGGGTGTTTATTGGTATCGAAGGAGCTGTCGTTGTCTCTGCTCGCGCTAAAAACCGCCGTGATGTTGGCTTAGCCACTGTTTTCGCCGTTAGTTCTGCATTAATCATCTATATCCTAGTGACACTTCTCTCGTTAGGCCTTATGCCAAGGGCTGAGCTTGCTGAAATAAAAAATCCATCAATGGCCAATTTAATGGTAGGTTTAATTGGTTCAAGTGGTGAGATCATTATCGCAGCGGGGCTTATTATCTCTGTGTGTGGAGCATACCTGAGTTGGACAATTATGGCTGCCGAAGTGCCTTATATCGCAGCGCAATATCAATCATTCCCTAAAATATTCAATAAACTGAATAAGAATGATGCTCCATCCTCCTCCCTGTGGTTAACAAATGGTGCCGTACAGCTTTCTCTAGTCTTAATTTGGCTAAGTGGGAGTAATTACAATACGCTCCTAACAATCGCTTCTGAGATGATTTTGGTTCCTTACTTTTTAGTGGGTGCTTTTCTCATAAAAGTCGCTTTTGAACGCCATAATAAGCTGCTACTGATGGTTGGAATGGTGGCCAGCCTCTATGGTCTTTGGCTGCTTTATGCTTCTGGACTGATCAACCTTATGCTGTCTGTCGTTTTATATGCGCCTGGTATACTTGTTTTTTGGTATGCGCGAACTCAGCAATCCCAACAAGCTCCACTTAATATGGCTGAAAAGATTATCGCTCTGGCTATTATCGCGGGGGCAGTGCCCGCAACCTACTATCTATTCTAGCTTCAACTACAATCACTACACTGAAAAGGCTCTAGTATTCAGTGTAGTGATCTCATCGATACTTCTTCCTTCATTAGTTCTAGCAGCGCTTTTTTAAATCATTTGTAAGTGAATCATATATTATCTAATGATTGCATTCAGGAGGTAACATGCACTTAATATTACGTAATGAACATTCATATACCATAACCAAAAATGAGAGAATTCAATCATCACAAGACATTGGTTTTAGCGCTAAAGTTAAAAAAATCAATAAGCTTCATTTTTCGAATAGTGCCTGTGCCAGAAAAATTAGATGTCGCCAGAAGTTAAATGAGAAAGGCTCAAAGGAGTTACACCCATTCTCTTTAAACGCCGTAAAAACCAATGGCTCGCCCTATTTGCATAGCGTAACAAGTAAAACACTGTAGTGTTTTGCTCATTTCCCATACAGACAGTTTGTGTTTTTACTCTCTCTGCTAAAACTAGCAAAGGGAGTAAATAGAGACTCTGATTTACCATTTCCCCCCTATTCGCCCTACCTTGGATTGATTTCCCATTTAATTTTTAGCTAGCCTAGTCACGTTATCTTTTGTATTGGCACTGTTGTTTCATTAGGTACTCTCCAAACAACTAGTATGTTGTAACTAAACAAGTGTGTTTTGATGCTATAATCGTTAAAAATTTAACGGTTATACCCTACTCTTAATTTTTAAGAACAATAAACGGAGTATCATGCTGAAAATCATTTTCATAATGCAAATGTTAAAAACAAAATTTTAGGATGAAAAAGAAAGTCGATATCAAATCATTTGGTTTTGTGCACGCCAATTTACCCCTTTTTAACATAAAAAATAGACTTATTATATTGCGCTCAATCAGCAACATATACTGATAGAAATCACACAGCAAATAATTTACAAGGTCATACAATGAACAGTTTATTAAAATATATATTACTTATTTTATTTTTTAATCATTCTATTTCTTTTTCAGCAGATGGTGAAATAAAGTTCGTTGGCAGTATAATTCCAACGGCGTGCTCTGTTGATACTAATTCTGTACATAAAGTGGTAAATATGGGGAAGGTTTCTGTAGCCGCTTTTACTAATAAAAATAGTGCTGCCGCAGCAACACCATTTAGAATAACATTATCTAATTGCCCTACCGATTATAAGAAAATTCAATTTAAGTTTGATGGTAAAAGTGATAGTGCTAACCCTTCTTTATTAGGATTATCACCAAATGCAACCTCACCTGCTGCAACAGGTATTGCAATAGGCCTTTATGAAGAAAATAGTGTTCGCCGTATACCACTAAATGGGGGAAGCCAGTTTAAAGAAATAACCCCAAGTAAAACGGTAGAAATGAATTTTGTGGCTAAATATATTGCAACCAGTGATCAAATCATTCCCGGCTCAGCAGATGCATTAGCGCATTTCAGCATTATTTATCAATAAAAGAGGAGATGAGAGAGAGGTTTTCTTCTCTCTTATTAATTATCATGAAAATAACAGTCACCTTTTTATTATTGCTTCCTTTTCTCTCTTATGCCGGAATTATTATTAATGGCACGCGGTTTGTTTATCCTGAAAACGATAGGGAAATATCATTATCTATTGAGAACCCTGAGGAGCAAACGACTTACCTTATTCAATCATGGGTTGAGAAAGATAATCAACGGTCTAATGATTTTATTATTACACCACCACTATTTAAGCTAAAACCTGCCTCATTAAATAAATTAAGAGTGATAAAAGTGGCGCCATTAAACCAAACTGATCAAGAAACTCTCTACTGGTTACATATCAAGTCTCTTCCTGCCATTCATGAAAATACAGAAAATAATTTACATATTGTTGTGAAATCCAGTTTCAAGCTATTTTATCGGCCTGAATCTTTAAATAGCAGTGCCGAATCTGCATTTAAAGAGGTCACCTTTAGCTATAATAACCAAAAAGTAACGGCAACAAATCCTACTGGGCACTATATTACGCTGCGAGAACTATACCTTAATGGTAAAGAGATTGCAGAGCCTGGCATGATAGCCCCCTTTGGGCAATTATCTTGGAAAATAGTATTGCCTCAATTGAATTCTGTTTCTTGGAGCGCATTAAATGATTATGGCGGTAAAACACAATTAATTTCTCAACAACTCTTTAATGATGATGAAAAAAAATAATATCACTTTATTAATGCTGTTTTTAATCACGACTCCACTTTTGGCATATGCTGAATATTTTAATCTTGAGGCACTTGATAACATTGAAAATATTAATGACATTGAAAATATTATATTAAATCTAGATAATCAACCCGAAGGGATTTATGCCGTTGATGTTATTGTCAACAATGTTAGACTATTTACTGAAAATGTAAGTTTTCAATATATAGATCAACAGTTAGTACCAATATTCAGTCGAAATCAATTATTAAAAATTGGCCTGCATGAAAAAACATTAAATACAATGGCGTTTGATAAAAATGACAACCTAGCTAGCCACCTTTCAACAATTATCGAGGGTTATTCTCATCATTTTGACTTTAATCACTTAACGTTGGATATCAATATCCCTCATCATTACTTAAATAGTGACACTAATGAGAATAACCTTCAATCACAATGGGATGATGGCGTAACGTCAGCTTATATTGATTATAACCTATCCGGAAGTTATAACTCGAATAAGTACATTAATGACAATAATAGCTTTAACCTGTCATTGCAAAATGGTATTAACTATCTAGGATGGCGCCTAAGAAATAATTTAGTCTATTCAAACTCACACCAACAATGGGAGAGTTATAATACAACTTTATCCTACCCGATTAGGTCATTAAAAAGTCAATTTATCTTAGGCGAGTATTACCTTGCCTCCTCATTTTTTATACCATACTCTTTTAAAGGGGTCTCACTCTCTAATGATGAATTAATGTTTCCGGATTATGATGCATATTATTCCCCCATATTACAAGGTATTAATCATAGTCCTGCTCAGGTGACCGTAAGGCAAAATAATATTATCATTTATAATGATTATTTACCTGCGGGGCCATTTACACTAAATCAATTGAAACCATTAGCCCATAAAGGCGTCTTAGAAATGACGATCACTGAGTCTAGTGGTCGAGTTCGTCAATACCAATACCCTTTTTCTTCTTCGCCACTGATGATCAAAAAAGGCAAATTTCGCTATGCCTTAAACAGTGGAATGGTCTCTAACCGCTCACGCTCTGCACCACCTTATTTTTTTCATAGCGAAATAAAATATGGTATTAACAATAATATCACTGCGTATACTGGTTCTATTTTCTCATCACCTTTTAAATCACTGATATTAGGCAGTTCATTTTCAGCCAATGAATTTGGCGATTTGACTATTGATTGGACACAATCCTACAGTCAGAAAAATAAATCAAATAGTTATCAGTTTGAATATTCAAAGTTAATCACGCCCACCGCAACTGAGTTTACATTTAATGTTCAATGGACCGATAACCCTAAGTTACGGCAGTTCACTGATGTATTGGATAAAATAAACTTATCTAACACCGCCTACCCTCAACAGATCATTAAGCTACATTTATCACAAGGGTTAGGTTATTTTGGAAATATATCATTATCAGCATCGCAACAGAGGTTTAGAGAGCAAAGAGGATATCAGTGGGCCTATAATCTCAATTATTCAGGCAATATAAACGAATACCATTTTAGCCTTAACTGCCAGTCAAATTATTCTATCATTGAGCAAAAACCAGAGTATATCTTTTCTGCTTCCATAATTATTCCAGTGAACACTTGGTTGCCTAATACGCATTTTAGTTACCAATCACAATATGCGCCAAATAACTATCAAAGCCAGCAAGCAACATTAACGGGAGCCATCCTAGAAGATAATTTTATTTCTTATACTCTACAGCATAACTCTCTAAATAACCGCTGTTGTATGAGGCCGAAAAATGAATCAGACACACGATTTTATACTCAGTATCATCATAATAAATTTATTTTAAATGCGGGTTATGGCTACAAACAAGAGCATCAATTGCACTATGGGTTTCGAAGTTCAGTGGTGGCTCATCCGTATGGCATCACGCTAACACCGAGTCGTGGCGAAACTTCCGCTTTATTGGTTGTACCTAATACGCAAGACGTCCGTTTGGATGCTCAACTCAATACCAATACCGATAGCAAAGGCCATGCGATTATCAATCAGCTACAACCTTATCGGCGTAATAACTTTGTTATTGATACACAGACCTTACCCGTAGATACTGAAATTGAAACGAGTTTTCAATCTATTTTACCAACGAAAGGGGCATTGGTACTGGTTCACTTCCCCGTCAAACGGGGCAAACGCTCTTTCTTTACTATTCGGCTTGCGGATGGGAAATTGGCCCCTTTTGGTGCGCTTGCCAGCCTCGTAACAGAAAAAGGAGAACTAACAAGCAATGATATTAATGTAGGGATTATTAACGATATGGGCCAAGTCTATTTAAGTGGGCTTGAGCCATCAGGCACAATAAAATTGAAATGGGGAGCAAAACAATCGCAGCAATGTGAATTTCAATACCAACTATTAGAAACAGATCTGAATCAAGGGTTTTACCATGTTCCGGTGATTTGTCAGCGCAAGGAAGCTTTATGATGACTTTAATTTCTCGTTTATGGCCTTGCTGTATATTCGTTACACATAACGCTTATGCTTCTCAATGCCAATATGTGCCAAATTTCACGCCACATCATACTGTGTTATCCCTCGGTACGGTAACTGTACCTCATCGATTAGCGGTAGGGTCGGTGATCCAAGAGGTGACCTTAAACGGTCTTAGTGACAATCCAATCATGGTAGATTGTCGCTCACCCGTTCAAGCAAAATGGGAAAATAGCCAGTTCCCATTACTATCAAATGGTTATAACTCAATTTATCAAACAAATATTGACGGTATTGGCCTTCGCTTTATCTCACAGGGAGCGGCATTTAGCCGAGATAAGTTACCTTTTGTTAATGACTCACCCAATGCTTGCCACATTACCTCTCATCGTTATAGCTATTGTGGTAATGCATTAAATGGGATCCGAGTACAATTGGTGAAAACAAAAAACATCACAGGTTCAGGGATACTTAGCTCTCATCGTCTGATTGAAGCATCAATTGGTCATTTACCTGTTCAAAGTTATCGTTTCCTAAATACAAAGATTGTTACGCCTAGCTGTGAACTGCTCGAAAAACATAAACGAGTAAAAATGAAGAAAGTTAAACAGAGCCAGTTTAGGGGGATTGGTAGCCATTCCGCCCCCGTCTCTTTTTATCTTACGCTAAATTGTAGTGGAGAAACCCCTGTGGGCATTATCCTTAGTGGGCGAGCCAGTCACAGTGCAGATCATTCTGTGATTGCACTAGATAAAAGACCTGATAGCGCCCAAGGGATTGGTTTACAACTGCGTTTTCAAGGTGAGCCAATCCCTCTAAATAAAGTCTTTAATTTGGGAACTAGTTTTGACCGCTCCCCCTATGCCATTTATTTCGAAGCTCAATATGTGCAAATCCACCCCTCTGTTAGTGCTGGGAAAGCGAATGCAACTGCGACATTACAAATTGTTTATCCATAACCGATAACGATAAAAAAAACCCATCTTTAGCATCATGATGGGGTTTTGAGGGTTATCATCTAATTCTGTATTTTATCACAGTGACTGACTTAAATTTTCCATTGATTGAATAATCCGTTTATCCGAAATCGGATACGGCGTACCAAGCTGCTGTGCAAATAGGCTTATACGCAACTCTTCGATCATCCAACGGATCTCTTGTACTTCCGGTAATTGTTGTTGTACTGGTGTCAGTTTCGCCTTCCATTGCTGCCACATTTGTGTCACATGCTCCACTTTACTCATTTGGGCACGGTCTCTATTAGGATCAATCGCCAGTTTTTCTAATCGGCGCTCAATACCATTCAAATAACGGAGCACGTCAGGAAGCCGTTTCCAACCATGTTCAGTGACAAAGCCTTTAAAGACTAAGTTAGACATCTGCCCTTTTATATCCGAAAGTGCCATTGCCATCGCAAAGTCAACGCGTCCTTTTAAGCGTTTATTGATTGCAAATACCGCAGTGAGTATTTGCTCAACTTGTTTCGCGATTTGTACAACTGCATCATTGAGTTCAGCCCGCACAAACTCTTGTAACTTGCCAAACCCATCTTCCGTCCACACAGGGCCACCATAAGTCGCTATGAGTTGATCAACACCACAGGCGATACAATCATCGATTAACTCTAAAACTTTTCCATACGGATTAAAATATAATCCCAGTTTAGATTTGTTCGGGAGTTTTTCATGTAAGTATTTAATTGGCGATGGAATATTCAGTAACAGTAACCTACGTACACCACCCCACATCGCTTGTTGTTGTTCAAATTCGGTTTCGAAAACGCGGATCCCAACACTGTTTCTTTCATCCACTAAGGCCGGATAAGCCTTAACAGAATACCCTCCTCGTTTCTGTTCGTAACGTTGAGGTAACTCACCAAAGCTCCAGATATGTAAGCCGCTTTGTTCAATGCCATCATCAACCACTTCGGAAAGGGTTTCTTGTACCTTTTCTTTGAGCCGATTTTTCAATTCATCCAGATCTTGACCTTCAGCGATGGTTTTATTTTTTTCACCCACTACGCGGAATGTCATTTTCAAATGGCTAGGTAGTTGGTCTAATTGCCAAGCATCACGTTCAACAGTCACCCCTGTCATGCGACGTAATTCACGCTCAAGCTTATCAAGTAGGCTACCATCTGGTGTCGGTACTCTTTCAAGAAATGCCGCGGCATAATTAGGTGCAGGCACAAAATTCCGACGTACAGGCTTAGGTAATGATTTAATCAACGCAATAATCAGTTCTTGACGTAACCCCGGGACTTGCCACTCAAAACCAACATTGTGTACTTGGTTTAAAATGGCTAATGGGATATGCACTGTCACCCCATCTGCCTCCGTTCCTGGTTCAAATTGATAACTTAAGCGGAATTTAAGCTCACTTTGATGCCAAAAGTTTGGATAATCTAGCAATGAAACGTGCGCCGCATCCTCTTTGATCAACATATTTTTTTCAAAGTTCAGGAGATCGGGCTGCTGTTTTGAAGCAACCTTCCACCACTTATCAAAATGGCGAGTAGAGATCACATCATTAGGGATACGCTGGTCATAAAACGCAAACAAGGTTTCATCATCAACCAAAATATCACGACGACGAGACTTGTGTTCTAAATCTTCAACTTCCGCCAATAGCTTACGGTTTTCCCTGAAAAATGCGTGACGAGTAACCCAATCCCCTTCGACAAGTGCATGACGAATGAAAAGCTCGCGACACAATAAGGGGTCGATTTTCCCGTAATTCACTTGGCGCGCGGCGACGATCGGTAATCCATACAAAGTGACCTTTTCAGAGGCCATCACAGCACCTTGCGATTTAGACCAATGAGGTTCGCTGTAATGGTGCTTAACAAGGTGCTCCGCTAACGGCTCTATCCATTCAGGCTCAATAGTTGCAGCCACCCGCCCCCATAATTTTGACGTTTCTACTAACTCGGCGACCATTGCCCATTTTGGGGGCTTTTTAAATAAACCTGAGCCGGGGAAGATAGTGAATCTTGCATTCCTAGCGCCTGTAAATTCTGGTTTTTCCACATCTTTTTGACCGATATGAGATAGCAGCCCAGCAAGTAATGATGTATGAATACACCGGTAATCTGCCGCTGCACTATTAATTGGAAAACCTTGCTCTTTAACAACTTGCCTCAATTGAGTATAGAGATCTTGCCACTCTCGAATGCGTAAATAGTTCAAAAAATCTTGGCGGCATATTTTTCTAAATTGCGCATTTGATAAAGCGGTTTGCTGCTCTTTTAAGTAATCCCACAGATTAAGGAATGCTAAGAAATCAGATTGTTTATCGTGGAAGCGGCGATGCTTTTCATCTGCCGCTTGTTGTTTATCTAATGGGCGCTCCCTTGGGTCTTGAATCGATAATGCCGCCACAATCACCATGGTTTCCCTGACTGCCCCTAGCTTTCTCGCTTCTATCACCATTCGAGCGAGACGTGGGTCAACCGGTAGTTGCGCCAATTGACGACCAATATCCGTCAATATATAACCGCGTTCACTCTGTTGATGCGCCTGAATAGCCCCAAGCTCTTCTAATAACTTCACGCCATCTTGAATATTACGTTTATCCGGAGCTTCGACAAATGGAAATGCGCTAATATCCCCTAAGCCAATTGAGGTCATTTGTAAAATAACAGACGCCAAATTGGTTCTTAGTATTTCAGGATCGGTAAACTCTGGGCGACTTAAAAAGTCCTCTTCAGAATATAAACGAATACAAATACCATCAGAAACACGACCACAGCGACCTTTACGCTGATTTGCTGAAGCTTGGGAGATCGGTTCAACAGGTAAGCGCTGCACCTTGGTTCTAACACTGTAACGGCTTATTCGCGCATAACCAGTATCAATAACATATTTGATGCCAGGCACGGTCAAAGACGTTTCAGCAACGTTAGTAGCTAAAATAATTCGCCGCCCACCATGTGGGTGGAATATGCGATTTTGTTCACTATTCGATAGCCTAGCAAATAGCGGTAAAATTTCGGTATGGCGCAATTGTAATTTTGACAAGGCATCAGCGGTATCGCGGATTTCTCGTTCACCGCTCATAAAGATCAAAATATCCCCTGAGCTTTCCTGCCCAAGCTCATTTACAGCATCAATGATGCCATCGATTTGATCGCGGTCGCTGTCATTATCATCCCCCATAATCGGGCGATAACGCACTTCAACGGGATAAGTTCTCCCCGACACTTCAATAATGGGTGCCTGATTAAAATGGCGAGAGAAACGTTCAGGATCGATAGTTGCTGACGTAATAATGACTTTTAGATCAGGACGTTTAGGTAATAATTGGCGCAGGTAACCTAAGATAAAATCGATATTTAGGCTACGTTCGTGGGCCTCATCGATAATGATCGTATCATATTGCAGCAGTAACCTATCATTTTGCAGTTCTGCTAACAAAATGCCATCTGTCATTAATTTGACTTGTGTACTATCACTCACTTGATCACTAAAGCGAACTTTATAACCAACAATAGTTCCGACTTCGCTTTCAAGCTCTTGAGCTAGACGGGTTGCTACCGCACGAGCGGCTAGTCGCCTTGGTTGTGTATGACCGATTAGCCCTTTAACGCCTCGCCCTAATTCCAGACATATTTTGGGGATCTGAGTCGTTTTACCGGACCCTGTTTCACCCGCGATGATCACCACTTGATGCTGTTTTATCGCATCATAAATAGCTTGTTTTTTTTGACTAACAGGAAGATTTTCTGGATAGACGATTTTAGGTGGATTAAGCAGCTTGTTCGAAATTTTTTGTTTCGCTGTTTCAACATCCGCTTTTATCGCATTCAGTACCGCAACTCGTGATTTTTCATCACGAATTTTAACTATTCCTTGAAGACGCTTTTTCAGTAACCGTTGGTCACGTAATGAAGTTTGTCCAATATCAGCTTCTAAGGCTGTCAGCATGGATTCCACTTTTTAAATCCTTATTATTTAACTATTTTATGCCATTTTGTTGAATATAGGCTGTCATTACCATCATGATAAAAACGCCATCAATATCACAGAATAAATGGCAACATCAATTTTTTTGATATAACTCTTCTAAAATTCTTTCTTTCATTGATGATTAAAATCTGTATTATTAATTACGATATAAATCAATGAGTTTTAAGGTAAAACGATGAAAAAAGTATTGTTGTTGAAATCAAGTATTCTGGCAGACTATTCACACAGTAACAAAATGGCAGATTACTTTATTGAACAATGGCAAGAAAAAAACCCGAGCGATAGCATAACCATCCGTGATCTTGTCAGCAACCCAATTCCAGCGATTGATGCGGAAATTTTAGCAGCTTTCGCACCAGACGACAGTAAAACTGAACAGCAGAAAGCGCATTTAGCATTATCTAACCAATTGATCGATGAAATCAAACAACATGATGTGATTGTCATTACTGCGCCAATGTACAATTTGAATATCCCTTCCCATCTTAAAAATTACTTTGATTTTATTGCAAGAGCGGGAGAGACCTTTAAATATACTGAACAAGGCTCAGTCGGTTTATTAGAAAATAAACGTGCATTTGTGTTAACCAGCCGAGGTGGCATCTATAAAGATACGGCTTCTGACATTATTGTTCCATTTTTAAAACTGTTCTTAAACTTTATCGGTATCACCGATATCGAATTTATTTTTGCTGAGGGTACTGCATTAGGTACTGAATCGGCTGAAAAAGCACAGCAAGATGCTCGTCAATGCATCGATACGGTTATCGCTTAACCGCAATTGACCTTACAATGATGTGCGTGTGAACAAATCATGCGCATATTATTTTTTCTTCAGCCATTGACCATTAATACCGCGTACATACTCCCCACTCGCGGCTCTTTCAACGAGTTTCTGCCCCGCTATTTTACCCACATCCCTAGTTTTTAGATTGTTTTTCTTCGCAATTTCACTGTATTTGATTTCACGCTCACGGTTAATTTCAGTGACAAGCTCATCAACTTCCGCATTACCGTGGGTAACTACCGCTAAATAACCCGATAATGTTTCACCAACTAACCCTTGATTTTTTGCCTCATCAACGGTTAGTGCAGCAGCCGAAAAAACAAATAAACCGGATATCATCAACGCTTGGAAAATGGTCTTCATTGTGCTTCCACCTTACCAAAAAGATCACTATTTTCTTTAAGTAAGTCTTCAACTTGCTTATCAGCTTTAATGAGTATTTCGTGCTCAATTTTAACATTCATGTTGATATTAATGGGTTTATCAGGTGTCGCTACCTCAACCCGCAAACAACCTGTCAGCATCATTGCCATCAATGTAAATACACTCGTCGCGATTATTTTCACTGTTAATCCTTATTCCTTTAGATATTTTTTTCCAGCCACTCTTCTAAGTTACTGCCAAAACGTAGGCTACGCCATAATTGGAAGATATTCTCTTCATGTGTGTAATTTAAGTGGACTTCTCTTTTTTTAGATTCTTGAGGATTAAAACCTTGGATAATGGTTTTCATTGTCAACAAGCCTAAATTGGTGATATTCACATCGGTACGGCTGCGAGAAATTTCCAAGTATTGCAACCAACCTATCGCTGCTCCTGCAGACATATTATCAGCCTTAATTGACTCAACAAACTGAGTATCAAGACGCAAGGCCAACGGGCCACTATTTTCTAACCAACCATTTTTAACGATCCACTCTGGATTATTAAGGTAAAAAGGTAATTCCCCATCAACGCGACCAGAGGCCGCAAACTGAGTTACTTTGAGTATGGTAAATAATCGGCTTAATTCAATTTGATGTAGTCTGATTGTGGCTGGCTGTTTTTGTGGCCAACGGAGTAAATCAAGCTCTACCTTCCCCCCTAATAAATTAAAACCAACTTGGCTCAATTTTAATGGCATTGCATCTGTTGGCGGGTAAGTACCTGATAAATCGGCTCGAATATCGGTTAGTTCAAACAAATTATTTAATTGCTTGATACGTAATTGTACAGCCGATTTTTCACCTAACGTCCATGTGCTATTTTGTAATTTCCAAGGTAAAACGAAATCTAAGCCACTCACTTCACCATCTTTAAGCCACATTCCCGTATTTTCTACACGCCAGTGCCCTCCCGCGATAAAACCGGTTTCTGGATCAATCGAAAAAGCGGCTTGTGAAAAAAGTTTTCCTTCACGCAAGGTGATCCCTAAATCATTTGGGATCAATGTTTGGAATGCGCTCACTGATTGTTCTGGCCAACGCGCTTGCCCCCGAAAACGTTCGCCATCCCATCGACTAAAAATAACGATTGGCCCTACGTCTTTAGTACTTAAATCAGCTTTTAACTGAAAATCAGCCGGTGATTTACCTTTTAGAGCCGCATTAACAGTCGTTTTAGGCAAATAGCTTGCGGCTCCAAATTGCATTCGGTTACTGGTAAGTTGGAGTTCACCTTGGAAGTTCTCT
This sequence comes from Providencia sp. PROV189, assembly GCF_028480065.1. Lineage (NCBI taxonomy): Bacteria > Pseudomonadati > Pseudomonadota > Gammaproteobacteria > Enterobacterales > Morganellaceae > Providencia > Providencia sp. PROV189. The sequence goes on along the minus strand of NZ_JAMPOG010000014.1, from coordinate 5,112 downwards.
TTAGCCGGATCACGTTGCCAAAATAAAGGTTTTGTTAAAATAAGGCGTGTTGCCGTCATCGAAAGCAAACCATATTTTATTTGGTCAAACCCAGTGTTTAACGTATTTAGGGTAATTAACGAATCTTGCCAACTACCTTGCCCTTTGATATCCCAATGCGCCGCTAAAGCCGGTAATTGTGCATTTCCCCAATAATTCCAAAACCACTTGCCTTTATCAAATATAAACTTATTCGCCTGACCGTCTAAATGAATGGCGAAATCCCCCCAATACTGCTCTTTCACTTTTAAAATAGCTTGGAGGCGCCCGGTGATCCCTTCCGCACTCAATGAAGTACCCGCTAAAGGTAAGCGCGCTTCTTGTAATAGTAGCGTCGGTGAAACACGCCCATAAGCTCGTAAGAGTGAGCCGGGAAGAAATGAAATTGCGGGTGAAATTAATTGACCCGATATTTTTGACGGCAAGTTGATATCTAAAACCATATCATCATATTTCAATTGCCCATTTAGCTGAAAATGAATATCTGCATCGAGTAAATTAATTTTATTAGCTGGTAAATTTAATACTAAATTCGCTTTACCTTTTTGAGCCTCGGTCATCATATTAGTACGCCCACTAATCACCATGTCACTCAGGCCCGACTGCCAATTCTCTATTTGTAACGAAATACCGCCATGTAATGGAACCTCACTCTCTTCCCACTGCCAACGCCCATCCTCAATACGGATCATGTTGGCTGACACTTGCCAAGGCAAATGAAAAATTTCTTGACCACTTTGCTTATCAAATAAAGACAATGTGCCTTGATCATCCAGCCACCGCAATTTCGCATACAGGGATTTGCTTGGCTGAGTTAATAAAAATTCAGCAAAGAGTATGCCTGATGTCGGAAGTGATTCTGTCGTTAGTGGTAAGCTTAACTCGCCATCGAGTTCAAGGCGCTGCTCTTGTTCTGGTAATTGAACGGAAAAATGTTCGATATTGAGTTGATGGTTAGCAGTGATATTGGTTGAAAAAGATAATTTATCACCACGATAATCTAAAGCTAATGGCGTCCCTTCATTTCGATACAGCCAAATACTGCCTTGATACTCTTCCCAAGGCGATACCTTGGCATTTTCAATGACCAATGAAAATGAAGGTAAGTTATCAATCAATTCAATCACCGATAGTGGTGTACTTTCGCTATCTTTTTCATCTGAAGACAACTGACTTAAACATTGATTATCTTCAGTTAACTCATTAATTGCTAAATGTAATGGAAAAAGCGAAAAACGGCTCTTTTTAGCATCAAACCACAAGCAGTCGCCTGCCTTCAATTGTATGCTATCAACAATTAATTGATCATGACGATATACAGGCTGGCTAAATGACAGCGTCACGTTTTCGGGTAAATAAGATTTTGCAACAATAGGAAGCCAACGGGTTACTGTGACCCATAAAATAGATAAGAGCACAACGCATCCTACAACGCTTAAGAGTAATATTTTAAGTGCCCTTTTCATCAAACAGCTTCCTTGTTTTATCTATATCGATTGTGAATATTGGTGCTAATCAAGATCGTTATATCTTTAAACGACTACAATCACCAATTAAAGCGCAATAAAGGCGCGCTTTCAGTATTTTTTTGATGATTTACTGTAATAATTATCTTATTCTGACCTTAATGCTTGGTAGCCACTTTTTTAGCTACCCCTTATTTTGGGTTCCTAACGAATAGTACACGGAGTTTCTTAGATGAAAATCGTTTCTTACAGTACTAAACAGTATGATCGTAAACATATGGATCAAGTCAATCAAGGATCCGAGTTTGATTTTAATATCGAATACTTTGATTTTCCATTAACAGTACAAACAGCAAAAAATGCTGTCGGCGCTGATGCCGTATGTATCTTTGTTAATGATGATGCTAGCCGTGAAGTATTAGAAGAGCTTGCGGCGCTTAATATCCGCATTTTAGCATTACGTTGCGCAGGTTTTAATAATGTTGATTTAGTCGCAGCACAAGAGCTTGGGATCCAAGTTGTGCGTGTGCCCGCCTATTCACCTGAAGCAGTTGCCGAACATGCCGTGGGGATGATGTTATGCCTTAATCGTCGTATCCACCGAGCCTATCAACGTACCCGAGATGCTAATTTTTCTTTAGAAGGGTTAACGGGCTTTAATATGCATAACCGCACTGTCGGTATTATCGGTACGGGTAAAATTGGCCAAGCCGCGCTGAGGATCTTAAAAGGGTTTGGTATGCGTTTACTCGCCCATGACCCTTACCCAAATCAAGTGGTCCTCGATTTAGGTGCAGAATATGTGGATTTAGATACTTTATACAAAAATTCTGACATTATCTCTTTACACTGCCCTCTCACGCCCGAAAATCACCATTTATTAGATGAAAACGCATTTAATAAAATGAAAAATGGCGTAATGATCATCAATACAAGCCGTGGCGCTCTCATCGATTCTGTTGCAGCCATTAGTGCACTTAAAGCACAGAAAATTGGCTCTCTTGGTATGGATGTTTATGAAAATGAACGCGAATTGTTCTTTGAAGACAAATCGAATGACGTTATCCAAGATGATATTTTCCGTCGCCTTTCATCATGCCATAATGTGCTATTTACGGGTCACCAGGCTTTCTTAACGGAAGAAGCATTAACCAGTATCAGCGAAACAACTTTAGGGAACATCCGCCAACTTAATAATGGCGAAGATTGTCCTAACATTGTCAAAGCCTAATAGAGGCAAAATGATAATGAAACGGATAATCCCTTTAACACTATTGGGTTTTTTATTAGCAGCCTGCCAAACCCAAAATGTGAGTGCTGATAACAGCGATAATGTGACTGAGCAACAGTTAATCCATCATAATTTTGTACTAACAGAGGTTGATGGGCACCCCATCGTTGGTAAAGTCGGCGTTCCTAGTTTGTCCTTTGGCGAAAAAATGTTTGTCTCTGCCACTATGTGCAATGATTTTCATGGAATGGGTCGGATCAATAATGCAACGCTTGTTGTTAAGCATCTATCCAAAACAGAATTAGAGTGCGTTGATGAAGACTTATCAAAATGGGATCCATTAATTAAACGTATGCTAACCGAAGGTGCTGATATATCCTATAATGATAAAAAGCTTACTTTGTCACAAGGTAGGTATAAACTGGTTTATGTTTTGAAAGATTACGTTAATTAATTTTTCTTTATTTTCAAGTGACGACTAATTAAAAATCCCATTATTTGTCATGAATAATGGGATTTTTGCTTGATAATAACACGGTTTCAAAATAGCTAACTTTACCTTGCTTGTGAAAACAGCAGGGTTACCCCCGTTATTTGAGCGATATTTTTCATATAATTCAGTATAGTGGTGCTAAACGGTAAGTCATTCACTATTGATAAACTGCGCAATAAAGGGAAGATAATAATATCATCCATAATATTGTTGCTATTACGCGTTTCTAACCATGCATCTAAAGCATCCATATGTGGTTCAAGCTCCACAATTAATGTATGCGTTTCTTTTAATAACGTATTCAGATCACCAAAAGCACGCTCTTCCCTTTCAATATAAGCGGCTCTCGCCTCTGGGGTCCTTAGCTCAGGAAAATCGGCTTGTGTAAAACGTGGAACAACCAATTTATATACTGTAGTTGAAACGGTGTTATACCATTTATCAATCTCTGGAGAAACAGCATGTTGAGCGATTGCTGGCTCTACTAGCTGATCGACATAATGAACTATATCTAGACTCTCTGGTAAATAGTCACCATCATCTTTTTGCAAAATAGGCAACATTTTGCGGCCAATCATTTTGGTTGGCGTCGCTTTATCATCTTCCATCAAAAATATCTGCTCTACAGCGATTTTTTTAAATCCGAATATCATTCTTGCTCTAACACAAAACGGACAATGATCATAAAGATAGAGTTTCATTATAAGATCCTCTTCATTTAAGTGGTGACAATCATATTGATTATTATGTTAGTATAGCGAAAGGCATGAATGTAACAAAGTTGTAAAATTCATTAACTTTAAGTAACCCACCACTAAATCTGTTCTAACCGATGAGTTATGCAAGATATTTATCAGCGAACCTCTTCATTTCGCCCTTTTGTGAACATTCAATTTTGTTACAATTTGCAGTAATTCAGGCCAATATCACCGACTTCTACCACTGTATTATACCATATATACAGCATAAAAAACTGGTTTAATCAGATCAGTTAGTCTATAACTTCAAAAAATACCTGAACAATGGCGTTAGTTGTTAGTATGCGCTACCAGAAATGTATGTTTACACATTACATCATTTTTAATATTTAAGTTCAGTTATACTAAAACTATAAACACATATTTACCAATAGAGTTTTATCAATTAATTATGGCGAAACTGCTTTCTGTTAGCTTTTTTACATTAATAGTTATTTTTACTATGTCATTAGGGATCTATGATGAGCTTATCTATATCTTGCATTTTTTTGTTATTAAAATGTAATTTATATTACTCTCCTTCTGATTAGAATGAAGAAATAAGTAATTGATTATAAATAGATTTAATAATTACAATCCTTTCTAGCACTCCCCTCTCAAGACCGCAATTACAGTTAATTGATTAATTTCATTATATACTTATTGACTTTTTTCACTCTACTTTATTATTATTTTAATAATTTATTATAAGCATACGTATATTTACCACATGAATTTTTATTCAATAATCCTCCGTAAAACAGCAATAAACATTAAATTTCCTTAATATTAATTAATGTTAATATTTTTATATACCAATAAAACCCTCAATAAAAATACTTACCGTGAAAATTAATAGCTTTTTAGATACATATCACTAACATCTAAGGTTATATATTAGAGAACGACATATCCATAATCGAGTATCGATAAAAGAAAAAATGAATAAGGTTTATTTAAATATAATCAAGCCTTAAAATAATCAAATACAAAAACTAAAAAACAAAAAGTAAAACAATTAATTTATATCAAATGTTTATATAGTAATATTTCTGTTATAATTATTATTCTCATTTTAATTAACACATGAGAACACTTACTAATATAAATTGTAAGGTCTTTTCAATATATGGCTTAGCTAAATTA
>NZ_JAMPOG010000013.1:0-3486 GCF_028480065.1 Providencia sp. PROV189 | reverse complement strand
TGGCAATCAGCTCCCTGAGCCTACGGATATTACGTCAGCAGGTGGCTTTCCAATCCATGAAGGGCAGCCACAGATATACATTAACCCGCTACCCGATGCGAAAGATTTACGTGATTATATTTTAATTACGCCAATACCATCATTACCAGTGGTTTATGTTTACCTGAGTGAAAGTGCGGGTGATAATGGTGAAGAAAAACCTAAAAATATTAAAATGTTAGATGATAAATATTTAAAAGATAAAAGTGTTGATGCGCATGAAATAAAAAGTGAATTCTTAGGCAGTAATGCTGAAATAAAAAATATGACCTTTATGTAGATAAAGATTCTGGACAAGTCTGGATCTTTAGGAAAGGTGGAAAAGGTTCAGGAATACCTACTGGCGAATATATTAACTGATAGGAGTTATAGAATGACTAAAACAACAGTTCAGGCGGAGTTTTCAATTTCAGGTGATGAAAAATTAGATATCGTGAAAATAACTGAGATGCTAAATATTAATCCTAGTAAAGCAGCCATAAAAGGTGAGCGGAATTTAAATGTAAAAAGAGAATTTTATCATCCAACTAGTTACTGGATAGTTCGAACAGATAAAGAAAAATCCTATGACGTGGAAATTCAAACGAAAAAAATACTTGAGAAATTTTCGGATAAAAAAAATGAACTTATTAAAATTAAAGAGTTATATAATGCAAGTATCAGTTTATGCTTATTTATAGAGATTGTTGATAATGAAAAACCTGCGATTGGTTGGTCTGCTGAGACAAATCTTTTTTTAGGCAGTATTGGAGCAGAAAGTTTTCTAGATTTGTACATATACTAATTAATTTTATTTTGAGATAAGAATAAATAAACTAATGTAACTATGTACTAGGTCTTAAGGTTGATGATCATGCGTAGCACAGTTATTGGTCGTAAAGTTATTTTAAAAAATGATACCACCAACACAGGTGGTACAGTGCTTACGGGGTCCTCCCTTGCCAAACAAGTCCAAGAAGTCGCCTGTGTGGGCGACTCGGTTTATTGCCCTTCGTGTAAAACAACAGGTGCTATCGTCGAGGGCGACGGTTTAATGAAAATCAACGAAATTCCCGTCGCACTTGAAGGTCACAAAGTGGCTTGTGGGTGTTCAGGGGGCAGTGTGCTTGTTGCAGCAGATTAAATGAGCCTGTAGATAATTTTGTGTAAGTTCCCCATGTATCATTTACATGTGGTCATTGATCCTCTGGGGCAATCTATTCCATCCATTTATTGGTACTACTTGGTGGATCGTCTTAAAGGTGAGATTGCGCCATTGCGTTACCGAAACGGCGATCCTAATGATAAACTTTATGGCTGTATTGATGAGGAAGGCACCGAATGACGAGTTTATATACGGCAACAAAGCACCCGGAGCAATTAGAAACCACGCCATTGATTGAAGAAAGTCATCACTACGATGATCCGTTGGAGCCTCAAAAACTGGTATTTTTAGATGCGGTCAATAAACAGCGTTGTGTGATTAACTCCCCACAGCGGAATAGCCAGCTCACTAATACAATACCTTTTTTTATCGTGTTACTCTTTATGGCTTTTTACACTGCATCTATTTTTTTTAAGGTGCATGTTGAAAATAAAACATCAATTGAAATGATGGCTAAACATGTAGAAAAAAAGTATGGTAATGAAAAAAAACAAAGTGAGTTATCAGCAAAGTTAATTGAATTATATAAACCTTATTTTGGAAAAGAAAAAATAAGTTTATGGGAGTATATAAAAGCTTACAATTCAGGTAACTTTGTTATAAATGGCCAATATGGTAAATATTTAGTTATCGGCTGGCTAATTTTTTTCCCGGGTTTTTTATGGTTATTGGGCTATCTCTCTTTCTTCACACCTCCGGTGTATCTCATTGCGGATAGGCAACGAGGAATACTGTATAGCTATGGGATGGGGAAAGTACGTTTAACACGCTATGAAGATGCACAATTCGGCTATGCAGGTAAAATGTTGGCGATTAAACTGTATGGCATTGATGAAAAAACAGGGCAATTGAAAACCATACTTTACAAGCCAAATGTTTCCCATTACTCCAGTTTCCTGACCAGTACCGACAGTGAAAACCATCGTTTTATCACGTTTCTCAATGCTTATATGCAAGAGGGGCGAGATGCCGTTTCGTCTGTCGATTACCAAGCCCGCAAACCCTTTTTGTTTTTTGGTAAAAACCCACTTCCTACTGATTTTGAGCAACAGATCGAACAGATTTTAGCAAAGCTTGATCAGGAGAAAAAACGCAATGCGTAGTCTTGTGAACGGCAGAAAAATTATCTTAAAAAATGATACGACGAATACCGGAGGCACGGTGTTGACGGCCTCTTCTCTCGCCAAACAAACCCAAGGAGTCGCCTGTGTGGGCGACTCTGTTTATTGCCCTTCGTGTAAAAAAACAGGCGCTATCGTTGAAGGCGATAGCTTAATAAAAATTAATGGTATCCCTGTCGCCTTAGAAGGTCACAAAGTGGCTTGTGGTTGCTCTGGTGGGTGTGTGCTTGTCGCAGTGGATTAAGCAAGTAGTAAAAAAGTATCTTGAGCGGGGTGTTGTAATCAATGGGGTTAAAACAATAAAGAATGAGTGAATACAGTTGTTAGTCAGTATGTTAGCTTTAAATAATGAATGATTATGAAGATGATTTCATTTGCAAAATTGAGTCATCGTCACCTGAGTGGGTTACGTTTGAAATCAAAACGACGATGAAGGATAAGTTTGGTCCAAATGCAACTCCTTTAAGTGGAAAGCTTACAGAAATACAAGTAGACTATAAAAAAATATCAGACGCCATACTGAATTAGCTGAACGCGCTCTTTATTTCATGGTGATAATGATTACTCTTTAACTAGAAAAGAATTTAGAATACTAAAAGAAATTAAATTAAGTATGAAAAAGTGTCAGGTAGTTGGTTATAAAATAACAGTAGGTTTAGATAATGAATTTAATCCTTCACATAACAGTAAATACACTGAATTTTTCATCGCTGAGGATTTGGCAAAATGAATCGAACAAATAAAGTAATTAAATATATAGAGAATTTAGTTAACTCTTCAAATAATGATGTTGCAAAGATTAATAAAATCATATATAGCGAAACTATAGATAGTCTAGATGAATTACATGGGTTAAGTAACTCAGAACGCTATATTCGTTATAAAGTTTTACTAGAGTCTTACTTATCAAGTATTGCACTAACATACATGCGAAGAATATACAAAAATGATAATGATTCACCTTATGAATTTGAGCGTTTTTTTTACCATAAGAATATACTGTTTGTATTAAATTATCTTATGACAAAAAATAGAGAGGAATTATTTCTCAATTTAGCGGAGCAAGGTGAAATTTTATTAATGGATTTCGCCTGTAATGATTTTCGAATAGGGCACTTTTGCTACGATAAAATTATTGAAAGTATTCAATCGGGTAAAATGGCAGAATCACTCCCTATGTAT
>NZ_JAMPOG010000012.1:0-175142 GCF_028480065.1 Providencia sp. PROV189 | reverse complement strand
GTTTCCCAATGGCTTATTGCACTTTGTGACTGTCATGTCGAATGGTCTGCATTATTTGCAGATAATGAGAATGAACAAAGCTCAACAGGCTATGAAATTGATATGGAAATTTTATTAGCGTGGCCGTTTGAATACCAAGCCGTCAAAAATTTCCGTGCCCGCCATGATTTGACAACACCCATCATTGATCATCCGCTATTAAAAACCCCCATGGCAATAGACCACCGTCCGGATATGATAGGATGGAAACAAAATATGCCCGCTATTTATCACCAAATGATTGATGACTTGATTTCGATTAATCCCGAGCTTCAAGTGATTCACAAGTTATTTTAATCACGATTAATAGGCAGTAATTTACTGACTGTGAATATAGATAATGTCATGACGCTGACGGCAAAAAGCAAAAAAATTATTCAAAGTAGCGAACGTCAAGCGTTTTTTTATTTGGAAAATGAATATCAACCGGTATTAGCACACTATAAGATTAAACGAATAATATTCTTTAATTTGCTAAAGAGAAACTGCTTGCAATATTAAGTAGTAGCCGAATTACCTGAGAATACTATTCCGCATGATGGAAATTTCTCTAACATTTAAATTTATTGATTTCGGTGATCGTTTGAACGACCACCTTTTATAAATAGGCAAATATATAGAATTATTCACAGGGCCTAGAATTCATCGCCCCAGCACTCTTCGATAGATATTTAAATACGCCTCCGCCGACTTTTGCCAACTCACATCTTTTGCCATTGCATTTTTTTGGACCTGTTGCCATTGTGCTGGAGAATCCCACAAAGCTAACGCGCGGTCGATTGCGGATTTAAGATCGGCGGCATGACTCTCATTAAACACAAAGCCTGTTGCCTCTTTGCGTTTTATCGCCTCCAATGAACAATCTGTCACGGTATCGGCTAGGCCACCAGTGTTGCGCACGAGTGGTAACGTGCCATAACGTAGCGCGTAGAGCTGTGTCAGGCCACATGGCTCAAAACGACTTGGCACCATTAATACGTCTGCACCTGCAATGACTTGGTGGGATAATGGCTCATCATAACCAATAATCGCGCGTACCTGATCTGGATATTGTGATTGAGCATGGCGATAGGCATTTTCGAGGTCGTGATCGCCGCTGCCAAGTAAAACAAACTGACTACCAGAACTCAGTAGATCCGGTAAGATTTCTAAGATCAGATCCAAACCTTTTTGGCGGGTCATTCGGCTAACAACAGCAAAGAGCGGTTTATCCGTTTGTTGCGCAAGGCCGAGGGATTGTTGCAAAGCCAGTTTGTTTTTTACCTTATTTTTTACACTACGCTCACTGTATTTTTGCGCAATTAAGGCATCACTTGAAGGTGACCAGACTTCAGTATCTATGCCATTTAAAATACCACTTAAGCGCTGCTCGTGGTTGAGCCGATTTAAAAGCCCATCGAGGCCATAAGCATAATGCGGATTTAAGATCTCTTTGGCATAGGTCGGGCTAACGGCGTTAGTATGATCGGCATAAAATAGCCCTGCTTTCATAAATGAGAGTTGACCAAAAAACTCCATTCCATCAACGTTGTAAAACTCAGGGGGCAACCACAGTTCATGAATATGATGGGGTGAAAATAGCCCTTGGTAAGCGATATTATGGATGGTGAACATACAGCGGGCAGGGTAGCCATAGGCTGCAAGGTAGGCACAGGCTAGGGCAGCATGCCAATCATGAGCATGCACAATGTCGGCTTGCCATAGTGGGTCACAGCCTCTGGCGAGTTCAGCGGCGATAAAACCTAATAATCCAAAGCGGCGATAGTTATCTTGATAGGCATTGTTATAACCATCGTGATAGGGGCTACCTTCTCGTTGGTAAAGGTGCGGTGCTTCAATAAGATATAATGGCGTATCGTTATATAGACAATAAAATAAGGTCACTTCCCCTGCGAATGTGTTAAGGGTCGTGACTTTTTGTTTATCAGCAAGTTGATTGATAATAGCAGGAAAACCCGGCACTAAGACTCTCGCATCTGCACCATGTTGCCGCTGAGCGGGCGGGAGTGCCGCAACAACGTCAGCCAGTCCACCTGTTTTTAATAAAGGAAAAAACTCGGCACAAACATGTAATACTTTCATTTTTTACTCCTTATTTTTCTTTGTGGCTGGCTTTATGGTCAGATATAGCGTTGATAACGGTGGCAGCGTCAATGCAATAGAATACTGGCAACCATGTGCCTTGATTGGCTGGCTGGAAATAAGAGCAACAGGATGCTTATCGCTGCCCCCATAGCGTGAATCATTTGTGTTTAATAAGACTTGATATTGACCGTGTAGCCTGACACCAATGCGGTAATCTGCTCGCGTTACTGGAGTGAAATGGCTGATTACAAGCAGCGGGTCGCCATTTTCGGCGTAGCGAATAAATGCAAAAACCGAATTATCGTGATCGTCGACGATCACCCATTCAAAACCACTTTCATTGTGATCGTTATCGTACAGGGCGGGTGTACCGCGATAAGTAACGTTGAGATCTCTGATCAGACGTTGAACACCAGCATGCGGGCTGGTAGGAATATCCACCAGATGCCAATCTAACTCCCCATCATGATCCCATTCACGCCATTGTGCGATTTCTCCCCCCATAAACAGCAGCTTTTTACCTGGGTGCGCCCACATAAACCCATAATAGGCACGTAGCGTGGCAAATTTTTGGTCAGGTGAGCCTGACATTTTGCGCAATAAGGAACCTTTACCGTGAACAACTTCATCGTGAGATAGAGGCAATATGTAGTTTTCACTCCACGCATACATCACGCTGAATGTCATTTTATTATGGTGGTATTTACGGGCGATAGGGTCTAGCTGTAAATAGCTTAACGTGTCATGCATCCACCCCATATTCCATTTGTAGTTAAATCCAAGTCCGCCAAGGGATGGTGGCAATGTCACCCCAGAGAAGTCTGTCGACTCTTCTGCGGCCATTAATACATTAGGCTGGATACGGTGAAGTAATTCGTTGGTATGCTGTAAGAAACTGACGGCCTCAAGGTTAATATTGCCACCATACTCGTTTGCAATCCATTCGCCGTCAGGGCGGCTATAATCGCGATAAATCATCGATGCAACAGCATCAACGCGTAAGCCATCGAAGCCAAATCGATCTACCCAATAGACGGCATTATCGGATAAAAACTGGCGTACCTCGTGACTGCGGTAGTCGTAGATCAGAGTATCCCAGTCGCGGTGCTTACCTTCTTTTGGGTCAGCATACTCATAGAGTGGCGTACCATCAAAATTGGCTAACCCACTATTATCCGAAGGAAAATGGCCGGGCACCCAATCTAGGATCACATTAATACCTAATCGATGTGCTTCATCAACAAAGTCAATCAAATCTTGCGGCGACCCAAAACGGCTGGTAGGGGAGTAGATACCTAATGGCTGATAGCCCCATGAGCCATCAAAAGGGTGTTCGCTAATAGGCAATATTTCTAAATGGGTGAACCCCATCTCTTTAACATAGGGAAGTAATGTTTCTGCCAGTTCTCGGTAAGTGAGCCAACTATGGTTATTGGCTGAGCGCCGCCATGAACCAAGGTGAACCTCATAAATAGAGATAGGGGCATTGCGTTGGTTCGATTGGATTTGCTGTGCTGTGGGGTGGCGCTGTTTTGGAAGCAGGGAAACAATTGATGTCGTATCTGGTCGTAATTGGCTGCGAAAGGCATAAGGATCGGATTTTAATTGTATTTCGCCTTTTGCATCTAATATTTCATATTGATAGTGAGTACCTGCCTGAATCGCGGGAAGAAAGATTTCCCAAAGGCCATTTTCGGGATGATGGCGCATTGGGTATCGGCGACCGTCCCAAAAGTTAAAAGCGCCCACGACAGAGACTCGTTGGGCATTCGGTGCCCAAACACAAAAATGCGTACCTGTAATATCACCCACTTGGCGTACATGCGCACCGAGTGTCTCAAATGAGAAAGTACGCTGGAGGCCTTTGGTATCTGCATCGTGTAGTAATGTGCCGAAACGGTACGGATCTTCAATAACCTGTTGTGAATTGCCCCAGTTAACCTGCAAAATATAAGTGAAATTAGCGTCTAAGTCTGTTGCATCGCCTGAAAAAAAGCCGCGTTCATCAAGGCGTGATAGTTGCACAACGGGGGCTGCGGTCAACCTATCCAGTACGGTGACCTCTTGAGCATTTGGGAGTAAGACTCGAAAATAGGTAACTTTTCCTTGTTGATGCATACCAAGGAAAGCAAAAGGGTCACGATAATGTCCGGCAAATAATTGATCGATGATCAGTTGTTGCTCTGATGGTTTTTCTCTCTCTTTCATCACCTCTCCTGAATGAAATCAGTCGCAGCTAGCCGCCTTATATTATCGTTTTCATGATTAACTTTTAGATGCTAAAGGTAGCGTTAAAACGAGCGCTATTTGTTATTATTTATCATTTTCAATGATACAAAATAATAGTCCACAATTTCATTTGATAAAAATATTGAGATAAGTCAATAACTATCAAATTAGGAATGTTTTATATTTTAATATAGCGATAAAACAATAAAGCTGCTTGGTGTTGAAGTAAAGTCATCAAAAATAGATGAATTGGAAATGGTTTTGTTTCTTATGATAATAAGTCTAGGTGCTAAAAAGTCAACATCTATAACTAGTTGAATCTATGCGTTAAAATGCTTTTCAATTTCGGATGCTCTTGATTAAATATTACTGTCATTTATTGATGTGAAATATAAAACATTAATTAATGACAAAACTAAAAATTAATATTGTTAAATGGAATTCTCTATTGCTTTATTAGCATTAGTCCGTAAATATAAGGGTAGTGATTAATAAAGTGTGAGACCCAGAGAGTTATTATGGATCAACCAACGAGTTCAACCGAAACTAATCAAAAAACGAAGAATGAAAAACGTAGAAAAGTCTGGATGGTAATTGCTTCAATTATTATTGTTCTACTGTTTGTTGCTTATGGTGCTTATTGGTTTTTGGTATTACGTTTTCAAGAATATACTGATGATGCTTATGTCTCCGGTGTGCAAGTACCTATTGTTGCGCAGACTACAGGTAATGTGACTCAGGTTAATTTTGAAAATACCGATTTGGTTAAAGCGGGTGATGTGCTGGTGGTTCTGGATAAAACCAATGCACGGCTAGCCTACGAGCAGGCAAAACATGACCTCGCAACCACGGTGCGCAAAACCAAAGAGCTGTACATTAATGGTGATGAATACCAAGCGCAAATCCAAAAAAATCGTATCTCACTTGCGCAAGCACAGAAAGATTATCAACGCCGCGCCGCTTTAGGACGAAGTGGGACTATCTCTAAAGAAGATTTACAACACTCCCAAGAAGCGGTGCAGTTGGCGCAAGCAGCCTTAGATATCTCCATTCAGCAATATAATGCGAACCAAGCACTATTGCGCAATACCGAGTTGAGAAAACAACCGGCAATCCAACAAGCCGCAGATAATGTGCGCAACGCATGGATTACTTTGCAACGTACAGAGGTGAAAAGCCCTATCACAGGTTATGTTTCGCGTCGTAATGTGCAAGTCGGTTCACAAGTCGGTCCGCAAGGCTCTTTGATGGCTATTGTGCCAGCTCAACCCGTTTGGGTGGATGCGAACTTTAAGGAAACACAATTAGAAAAGGTGCGCATAGGGCAGCCAGTAACACTCACCAGTGATTTTTATGGTGATGATATTGTGTATACCGGTAAAGTGGCTGGTTTGGATATGGGAACGGGGAGTGCTTTCTCTTTATTACCTGCACAGAATGCAACAGGTAACTGGATTAAAGTGGTACAACGTTTGCCTGTCCGTGTAGAGCTAGACCCTGAACAGGTTGCCAAATATCCGTTGCGTATTGGGTTATCAATGAATGCAACGATTGATATTAAAGATCAAAATGGCCCTGTGTTAGCAGAGGTTCAGCGTGACACGCCTGCATTTGAAAGTGATGTGCTGGTGTTAAAGCTGGCGGATGTCGATTCGGTGATCGACACGATTATTAACGAAAACGCGGATTAGCCCGAAAGGAGTGGCTGTGGCAGATATTCAACCACTAAAGGGCTCAAAGCTGGTATGGGCAACGATTGCATTGTCACTTGCAACCTTTATGCAGGTGCTGGATTCGACAATCGCTAACGTTGCCATCCCAACCATTGCTGGTGATCTCGGTGTTTCAATGTCACAAGGAACATGGGTGATTACCTCATTTGGTGTTTCTAATGCCATTTCCATTGCGATCTCTGGGTTCCTTGCTAAACGGTTTGGTGAAGTCCGTGTTTTTATATGGGCAACCGCTTTATTTACCATCTTTTCATTACTTTGTGGCTTCTCTGATAGCCTTGGCATGTTAATTTTATTTCGTGTTTTACAAGGTGCTGTTGCGGGGCCGGTGATCCCCCTTTCACAAAGTCTGATCATGCGTTGCTACCCCCCTAAAATGCAAAATATGGCATTGGCATTTTGGTCAATGACGATCATTTTAGCCCCGGTGTTTGGCCCTATTTTTGGTGGTTATATTAGTGATAACTTCCATTGGGGGTGGATCTTCTTTATGAACGTTCCACTGGGTATTTTTGTGGTTATTGTGGGCTCTATTATCCTTAAAGGAATGGAATCGAAAGTAGTCAATGTCCCGTTTAATTTGATTGGCTTGGCATTATTGTCAGTGGGTGTTGGTTGCCTTCAGGTCCTGTTGGATAAGGGGAAAGAGTTAGGATGGTTAGCCTCTGATGAAATTGTCACATTAGCGGTAATTTCAGCGATAGCATTGGTTTTTTTGGTTATTTGGGAACTAACAGACAAAAACCCAGTTGTTGAGCTTGCACTATTTAAATCACGTAACTTCACGATAGGCACGATTTCCGTTAGCTTAGCCTATATGGCCTACTTTGGTGCTATCGTTCTCTTGCCCCAGTTATTGCAGGAGGTCTATGGGTATACGGCAACATGGGCGGGGTTAGCCCTTGCGCCGATAGGGTTATTGCCCGTCTTGTTCTCTGCCCCCGTCGCGAAATTGTCAGACTTCCTTGATATTCGCTGGATAGTGACATTTAGTTTTGTATTCTATGCGATTTGTTTCTTCTGGCGGGCATATACCTTTGAACCAAGTATGGGCTTTTCTGCCGTAGTTTGGCCTCAGTTAGTGCAAGGGATGGCTGTGGCTTGCTTCTTTATGCCACTGACGACGTTAACACTGTCAGGTTTACCCCCTGAAAAATTGGCGTCGGCGTCAAGTCTTGCAAACTTCTTCCGTACTCTTGCAGGCTCGATAGGAACATCAATCACAACCACGATGTGGAGTGATAGAGAGTCGCTCCATCATAGCCAGTTAACGGAATACATCACTGACTATAACCCTGAATCGCTAGAGATGTATAAAGAGATGGCGGCACATGGCTTAAGTCATGAGCAGACATCGGGCTTTATTGTGCAGGAGATCACTAGCCAAGGATTAATCATTGCGGCCAATGAAATCTTTTGGTTGTGTGGATGGGTGTTTATTGGACTGATTATCACCGTCTGGTTTGCAAAACCGCCTTTTGGTAGTAAAGCGTAAGTTAAATACAATAAGAGCGCTAATGATTAGCGCTCTTATCTTTTGAAGCCTACGGGTAGACAATATTGAGTGTCGCCGTGGTTTTGAGGGTGCCTTGGGTTGCTCGCTGAGGGTCCCATGCATAATAGTAAACAGCCATTGGAATACTAAAGTGCGGTTCCAGTTGGCCTCCTGCATTTACGTAAAACAGCGACGTTGCATTACCTCGGGAGTTTGGATTTTGTGAAATCACCACAGGGGTATTTGGCGCATTAGTTTTAACTAAGCGTAGCCCGATACCTTGTGCGGCATTGGCTGTTTTATCAATCAAGACCGTATTATCTGAGCTAAGCAGATTATTGCTAGATAAAAAGACATCGATCGCTCTTTCTGCCGTATTATTTGCGCCCCCAAGGTTCTCACAACGCATATTCAATGAAAACGGTGTATAGCCAGCTTGGTTTCCATTGATGACTTGATGGCGGCTTAATGTTGGTAATGTGACAACAAGCCCCGCATTTTGGAAAGCGCAGGTAGTTAATTTTGGTGCATATTTTAATATTAGTGGCTGACCGAACATATCACGGTCATCATAGGGCCAGTTAAAACCGTTAAATAACCATTGTAGGATTTTCAGAAGTTGTTTAACGGGCCATAGCACAATATCAAAAATTGACATTCCGCTTAAATCTGTGACGAAGAGAATATCATGTAGATGGACGGTATCACCGGCAATGAGCGTGCCTTGTTTTGGTTCAAGCGTAAATTTAATCGTTACTGGCGTATTTAACTCAGAAGCAGAGTGACGACCTGATTTATTCAGTTTCTTATTCGGAATATCATTAATGATTTGTGCCCTGACATGATATTTCCCATTCATAAAACTCAAAATGGTTGCATATTGGTTGTCAGTATTCAGGATTTTGGTATAACCAAATTCGCTTTGGCGGGTGGAACAATTAAAGCTACCCGAGTACTGTGTCGATATGGTCGTTGTCCACTCGGGGGTGGCGGGGGTGAGTTTATCCGACAAATCAATGCTAATTGGCGAAGCATAGCTTATGCCACTTTCATGGCAAATTGCCTGACTATAGCCGCTAAAGAGAATTAGGATTAAAAAAAGATAGTATCGCATCATGACATTCATCTCGTTATTGGCAAACGCCAGTGGGGCCGTCAAGGTTGTCTGGTAAGTTATGAATGGTGCAGTGACCCTCATTTAACCGAATAATGACCGACTTAGGAAAAGCTTCTGCTTTTAAATACAGCACACTGGCTTGCCCTACATAGCCAATCGCTTCTCCTTGAAGGTCAGTTACTTCTGCGCCGAAAGGTAATGCACTGCCATCTTGTCGTAATGCACGACTGAGCCAAGAGGTGCGCGTATCGGTTTTGAATTTCACTAAGTTCACTGAACCTTCGATTGGTGCGCTATTTGCCATATTGCCGATAACTTCAGCGCCTTGTGTATTTTCTGTATTTGAAAGCATAATCGTATTTTTACGATATGGCGTTGCATAAGGTACTAATGCCAGTCCTTCTTTATTGGTCACGATACTTTGGTCGCCATTCACCATTAAGCCTTGTGCATGGGGCGCTTTGACGATGGTCATTGTATTGCCGATTTCGTTAGATGCGAGTATATCCCAAGGTATAGCGACTAAGCTGCCGCGTGCACTCAGCCCAGTTTGATGGTAGTCATTAGATTCACTGAGTGAACTACCAATAGTGGAAACAT
This sequence comes from Providencia sp. PROV189, assembly GCF_028480065.1. Taxonomy (NCBI): domain Bacteria; kingdom Pseudomonadati; phylum Pseudomonadota; class Gammaproteobacteria; order Enterobacterales; family Morganellaceae; genus Providencia; species Providencia sp. PROV189. The sequence goes on along the minus strand of NZ_JAMPOG010000012.1, from coordinate 165,844 downwards.
TTGAGCGATAAGCCATATTGGCGCTTGCCATGTTTTGGCCACCTTGCTGATTACTGCCGGAAAGTGAATAACTCAATCGGTTTGCTTCCAGAGCCGTACCACTTAAAGAAACGGTACTTTGTTGATAGTGAGAATCGGTAGCAGTAAGGCCTGTGCTGACCCATATATCATTATCAAATACAGACAGAGGTAAACTGATTGAAATATAGTAGCGATTTTCTTCTTCGCCTTTACCATCTCGTACTCGGCTAGCGGACAGTGAATAGCTGATATCTGAATACGCATTCGAGTAGCCTAGTTGGTACTCGCGGGTTGTTGGGGTAGTCGACCAATAGTCACGTTGGGAGCCGGAAACGTAGAAGGTTCCCCAGTTTTCAGGTAAGCGCTGATTTAAATTGATCGTGAAGGTATTTTTTGGACGAACCCCACGCATAGAATCCCACGTATTTATATCGAAAGCAGGTAATTCACGATGAGGCAGTGTCTCTGTGGCCTGTTTTTCTAAAGTTTCCTGATATAAACGATAACCTTCATGGGCATGAATCGAATCACTGAAGCTATAATAGCCTTTGGTCGAATAGCGATAGGCGGCTAAGGTGAAGTTGGTAGCTGTCGTATTGAGAAACTTACTGTATGACACTCGCATACTTTGGCCTTTCTGCGTGTCATTAGGTAATTGAGTATTGGCATGTGTGATATCGAGAGAAACAGCACCAATAGGTAAGTTCCAACCAGAGCCGAGCAGATAAGCTTGATAATCTTCACTTGCAATCACCCCCGTGTAGCCAGTGATTAGGTTATTAAAACCATATTCGAAGGTGCCTTGGAGAAATTTGGGCTGATAGTGACCATTTTCTTGGTTCACCTTACCAGCGAGCAGGGCATAATTACTTACCCCCTCTTTTAACATCCCCGGTACGGCAGAAAATGGAACCGTAAAAGATTGTTCTTGCCCGTTGGCTTCTTTTACGATCACTAACAAATCGCCAGCCGACCCCGTTGGCTGAATATTATCGATGGTAAATTGCCCTGGTGGCACGTTTTCTTGGTAAATAATACTGCCGTTTTGTATGACTTTGACAAGGGCGTTAGTTTGAGCGACACCTCTAACAATCGGGGCAAAGCCTTGTTGTGAAGTGGGGCGCATATTAATGTCTGAGGCGAGAGAAACGCCACGAACTCGCACTGAATCAAATAGTGTTCCCTGGGAGTAAAAATCACCTGCAATAAAATTGGATTGATATAATGGTAAAGCTTTGCGTAGATAGCGTGTATTATTTTCCCATTTTAAGCTATCACCTGAATGTTTTCGGAGTGAGCTGCTATCGCGAAATTGCCAAGAGCTAAAATTGAGCCCCGATTCAAAACCCGCGTAGAGATCATCACTCGATGATTTATCACCATTTTTATTCTTTGTTTTATAGTAAGTCGCGTTATATGAAAGCATGGCTGCGGGGATACCCTCTTCCCAAAATTCGGGAGGAACATAGCCCACTTCGTTGTGCAAAAGAAAGCTTTGTGGAATAGACATTTTGATGCTTAATGTACTGATATCGACATTAAAGCTACCACCTTGGACCAATTGTTCTAATGTATATTCCTGCTCTTCATCCGATGTTTCAGGTAATTTGATCCCTAAAAGTCCAGCTTCGCGTTTGCTAAGAAAAATACGGTTGTGAGAGTCTGTAAATATAAAAGGATAACGGCCTTTCCAATCGCCATTAATAAAGACATCCATCTCTTGTGTACCCGCTGGCATGCTTTGCTCTTCATAAAAGCGAGACAGATCGGATTTCGCGGAATCACCAGCGAGTAAAGAGGTATCAAAACTCACCCCCCAGCTTTTTGATGTTCCAAGAATTAGGCAAACTGCTAATAGGCTCCTATGGCGGCCATGCAACTTCATTATTACAAGCTCTCTTATATTTTATTTTGCAATCACATCTTTATTTTTATAGGCGCCGAGATCATCGACATAGAGCAAACTGTATTTTTGACCTGCACTGACAGCGGTTTTAGTTGGTGCTAAAGCATGTGAAAACGGCGCTACCATGAGTGAATCGGTCAATATTTTTTTACCTTTTTTATCATCAACATTCGCAAGAGTGACGTAATAAGGACTATTGTTAGTGATACGGAATTGTTTGTTTTCCGCTTTCACTTCAATCTGTTCGAGTGCTTGTTCAACACCGGCTTGTAAGTGGTTCGGACGATAGAACAGTTTAATACGTGTTTTAATCGCCAACTGCATCGTGTTTTTCCCTTGCAGATGTTCTGGTGTTGGTGGGATATCTAATATATTTAAATAAAAAACAGATTCGCGATCGGTTGGCAGCGATGCGGGGAGTTTTTTAATGCGTAACTGTTGCCCATCATTCCCTGATACCTTAACAACAGGGGGAGAAAGCAAAAAAGGAACATTGGCTGTTTCTGGTGTTGAATTGATATCACCATCGTCAATCCATGATTGGACTAAGGCTGGATCATTTCCATTATTAATAAGTTGTACGATGGTTTCGTTATTTTTTTCTGGATAAATAACGCGTGTTCCATTAACAACAATATTAGCAAAGGCAGTATTAATACTAGCGAGTAAGGAAAATAAAATAAGTAGGCGCATAATAATAAACTCAGAAATAGCCAAGCTAATAAAATAGCCTGGCTATTTGGGTAAATAATTACAGATATGAAATGGTATAAGTGACGTTAGAGCTTAAGCTACCAACTCTTGCTGGCAGAGCATTCGTTTTATAGTAATAGATATCTAATGCTAAGGTTTCAGTGTTAGAGTCGTTGCCTTTGATATCAGTAACGAATGGTTGGTTTAATAACAGAGGAATTTGGTCTGTTGTTTTAGTAATGGCGAAACCAACGTTACGAGAAACGCTCGTGTCATTTTCATTAACTGTGGTATTTTGCAGATACTTACCATCAGTAGAAATATTATTTGCAGATGAGAAATAAATTTTCAGAGGGGTATCAGCAGCGCCGCTTGCAGAAGTACAGTTAGAGAAAGTGAGTGATACTGTTTTTTTATTTTTAGTAATAATGCCTTGAGTCGTGCCTGCATCTTCAACAGTGATTGGATTTAATGCAACAGTGAAATCCGCACTTTTACCGCCATTGATAGTACAAGTTGTATCAGTAATTGCGCCACTAAAGTTAATTACACCACCAGCTGCTTTTTCAGCAGCAAGTGCTGGTGTAGCAGAAAGAATTAATGCCGTTGCAACTGATAATGCAAATTTGTTATTCATTTTCTTCTCCGAGAAAAGCTGTATATATGTTAATAAAAGAGGAATGGCAAAGTTTGCGCCTTCTGTTATTTATAGAAATAGAAAGCCATCCTCAGCCAGTTTAAAAAAATTTATTAATTACGTTGAATTTAAAAAACAGAAATACGAAACGGCACTTTTTAACAAAGGCGCTTTATATTTCAGCCTCATTTAAATTTGAGGGTAATTTGATTTATATCAAATTTTATAGGGCGCTATTATACGTGTAATCATTTGTTTAAAAAGAGGGGGATTATTACTCATATTAGATTTAAAAATTAAATATCGAATTAGGCTCGGAAAAGATTGCTGATTACGTGTTAAAGGGCGTATTTTGAAAAGAGGGTGGTGTTTTATTTTTTAATTTCAGTTAATTCAGAGTTATATGTATTTTTTGGCTACAAAAGTAGAGTTAAAAACTTGTTACCAAACGTTTCATTTTGTGGATTTGTATTTCTTTATTGATTTTAAATCAATATGTTAAGTCAGGTACTCCTTTGGTAGTAGTTGATAAATAGTCAAAATACATAAATTTTTTTGATGAAAATCATTTTAATAATTTTATTTTATTCAAATTTTTAATCTGAATAAATAAGTTTAGTCAAAATAAATATTTATATAAAAATGAAACTATTCTTAATATGTATTATTGTTAATAAATATATTCACCATGTGAAATATTTTTTTGATATAAACAATGACGTGTCGATGAGTAAATATTAATCAATTTTAGGTTTTAACTATCATATTAATAGCTAATATCTATAAAATAATCACATTAATAATAAGGTTTATTTTATATTGGCTCACTTCGAAAAAGGTCTGCCAGTTAAACTTAATTTATCTAAAAATGATTTATTCATTTCTACAGGTTTCATTATCGGCAAAAAACAAATTAACTTTATTATTAATTTACCTTTTCTTTTGCACATAGAAGAAAAGGCGGTGAATTTTTCAACATGGGTGGTATTTTGCACGATAAATACCCATAACGAATTGTTATTCTTTGTTATTGTGGGTTGAAAAACAGCCACTGCTTATTTTATTTCTAAGGGATTGTATTAAACACGGCGATATAAGCGAATCAGAATAGTATCAATTTAATGATGATTTATTGCCAATAATCAGTGACTTTACTTAATTATGGGTATAAAAGCACTCGAAGTGGAGTGCTTATTATTTTATTCGTAGGGTAACTATAGGGCTGATTTCGGAATGACACCTTCAAATGTCAGTTTCGGGCGATCTGGCTCTTCTTGTGTGAGTGGGGTAACTTCTTTGAAGCTTTGTTGGCAGCGGATAACAAGGTCTTGATAGTCAGCCGTACCTCGGCTTTTCCAAGCTATTTCTTTTTCAGACAGTGTTCTTTGTGCTTTAGCAGGTGTTCCTACGATCAACGTATTATCTGCAAATACCGCTTCTGCTTTCACAAAGGAGCAAGCGCCAACAATAGAATTCTCGCCAATCACGGCGCCATCCATAATGACACTGTTCATTCCAACCAAGGCATTACGCTTAATATGGCAGCCGTGCAAAATCGCACCGTGACCAATATGACCATTTTCTTCAATGATGGTATCGTATTGCGGGAAACCATGCATAACACAGTTATCCTGAACATTAGCCCCTTCTTTAATGATCAAACGCCCGAAGTCTCCACGTAAGCTCGCATTAGGGCCAATATAAACATTTTTTCCGATAATCACGTCGCCAATGATCACAGCGGTTGGATGCACAAAACTTTCTGGACTAACAACTGGCGTGATGCCATCTATCTGATAAAAAGGCATATTGAGTTCCCCTTCTGTTTAAGTTACATCGGTATTTAAGAAGATTTATGCCGCGATCTCTTTTAATACACCGCCAAAACGTCGGAAATAGGTTGTAGTCGGTTGCGGCAGTTCCCCTACAGTTGTTTCGCATATTTCGCTGACGTAGCGTGTTGCTGCTACTTCAACACGCTGGTAAATATTGATACACAGATTCCTGGCTATTTGCCCCTCCCATTGCGCAGGGAGTAACTCATCAGGTAGCAGCGGATCTTTTAATACTACTCGGCGATAAAAGTGGATCAGTAATAAGCGTAGTTGAAAGCATTGCTCAGGTGTTATTTGCTCATCCGATAACTCTTTTAATAAGAGTGCGAGTGGGCGAAATAACACGATAAATTGGTGATAATGTTCAGCCACCTGTTGTAACGACCAACTGTCTGACACCAACTCTTTTAGGTGTTTTTCGGAGCGGTTATAGGGGTAATCTGCTCGAAAGTAGATCACCTCTTCACTTGCATTAAGTTCATTAAGTAATGAAGGAATATCGCTTTGAGCGCTACTTGGTGCTGCCATCAGTGAGGTGCTAAATTGACCAAATCCTAACCAGCTTAACTCTTTTTTGAGCCTTGCTTTTTCATCTTTGTCAGCGGCTTCAAGTAACAATAAATCCCACTCGCCATCCCAATTGGGTTGCTCACTTTGATAGATTTTACTTTCAGCGTGACGAAATTGGTTTTGACCACGTTCAGATATTCGGTAATAGCTACGACGACCGATTTTTTCAGCATCTAGCCAGCCTTCTTTTTGTAAGCGAAATACAGAAGTACGGACAAAGCGGTCGGTAAAGCCCATTGGTTCAAGTAAATTGGTTAAGCTACCAAGCCATACTTCGCCCCCGCGGTGGTGTAGCGCATCGCCATAAAGAGAGATAATGAGTGATGTTCCACTAATTGGCTGGCTGGTTAGCGCATGCTGTATAAATTGGTTAAGTTTAGTTTCCATTTTGTCATTATCCGATGAATATCTGTATCAAAAATATGAATGAATAGTAGACAAAAACATCTTGCTTGTCTTCTATTTGCTACACAGGGCATTGTTATATTAGGAAACTAAAATTAAAGGCACCCCGACATTTATCCATTGTGAGGTGCCTCGTAGAGAAGATTTATATGGCGATCCTTGTATCAATAACACGAGCCGCTTTGCCTTGTGAACGAGGGATATCACCGCAATTAACGAGACTGATCTGTGTGCTCACGCCTACCATTGACTTAATTCGATGCTTAAGGTTATGGCAGATATTACAACGCTCATCATAGGTCAGAAGATCGGGTTTTTTCAGCTCGACGCGAATAGCTAAGCTATCCATATTCCCTTTACGGCTAATTTCTAGCTGGTAATGAGGGGAAAGCTCTTTGAACTGCATGATTTGCTCTTCTATCTGCGATGGGAAAACGTTGACTCCACGAATGATCATCATGTCATCAGAGCGGCCGGTAATTTTACCGATACGGCGCATATTACGATTAATCCCCGGCATTAAGTGGGTTAAATCGCGAGTGCGATAGCGGATAACAGGCATAGCCTCTTTTGTTAGGGTAGTGAATACTAACTCACCTTTATCACCGGGCGAGAGTGTTTTTAGGGTATCAGGTGAGATAATCTCCGGATAAAAATGATCTTCCCAGATTGTAGGCCCACTTTCTCCGGCATCGGCACACTCCATGGCCACACCTGGCCCCATGACTTCTGACAGGCCGTAGATATCAAGCGCTTTGATGCCTAAGCGAGTTTCAATTTCTGTTCTTAATGCCTCAGTCCATGGCTCTGCACCAAATACGCCTAGTCTTAGTGAGCACTTACTTGCGTCTCCGCCCATGATTTTCTCTAGCTCATCAATGATGCTTAGACAGTAAGAGGGGGTTACCATGATGACGTCAGGTTTGAAATCAGCAATTAATTGAGCCTGTTTTTCTGTCTGACCACCAGACATAGGAATAACGGCTGCACCAAGACGCTCAGCACCATAATGAGCGCCTAAGCCACCGGTAAATAGGCCGTAGCCGTAGGCAACGTGGATTTTATCTCCTTTCGTGGCTCCCGCAGAGCGTAGGCTACGAGCGATTAAATCAGCCCAATTATCAATATCTTGTTGGGTATAGCCGACAACAGTGGGGCGACCCGTCGTGCCCGAAGAGGCATGAATACGGATGATTTTATCCATGGGCACTGCAAAGGTATTAAATGGGTAATTCTCGCGTAGATCTTGCTTTGTGGTATACGGGAATTTTTCGATATCACTCAGTTGCTTGAAATCGTCAGGATGAACGCCGGCCGCATCGAATTTTTTGCGATACATCGGCACATTTTCATAAGCGTGAGTGAGTGTCCACTTCAGTCTTGAGAACTGCAATGCCTCGATTTCATCTCTCGATGCAAACTCAATTGGATCAATAGTGTGTTGTAGAGTGCTCATAATTGCTAGTCCTTATAATTATTGATATCCGCATGCTTTAAGCCTTTTTTGCGATATATTGCCGAGTCAGGGCGGGTATATATGCAATGGCGAAAAGCGAGTGCAGTATTGGCCTGAGCAGGTGTAGGGTTTCAGGCGTTTTTATTTTTTACCCATCATTCATCTCATTAGAACGGTGTGATTTTGGGTAGGTTAATCGGTCTAAACTCGTTCAATAATCATGGCTATGCCTTGGCCCACACCAATACACATGGTGCATAAGGCATAGCGCCCTTGGCGACGATGTAATTCGTTCACGGCGGTAATCGCCAACCTTGCCCCACTCATACCAAGAGGGTGGCCTAAGGAAATGGCACCACCATTTGGATTCACTTGTGGCGCGTCGTCAGGTAAACCTAATCCTCTTAGTACAGCGAGTGCTTGAGCAGCAAAAGCTTCGTTTAGCTCAATCACATCCATTTGTTCGATTGTTAGCCCCGTCATTTTGAGGACTTTTTGGGTAGCGGGTAATGGTCCTATCCCCATAAACCGAGGTTCAACACCACAGGTTGCTGTTGCGATAATTCGTGCTTTAGGGGTTAACCCCTGAGCTTTAGCCGTTTCTTGGGAAGCGATAATCAAGGCGGCTGCACCATCATTCACCCCAGAAGCATTACCTGCTGTCACTGAGCCATTTTCACGAAACGGTGTTTTTAACTTTTGTAATTGTTCCAAGGTTGTTTCAGGTCTTGGGTGTTCGTCTTCTGTAACAATCGTCTCCCCTTTGCGATGTTTAATGGTGACGGGGATGATCTCTTGTGCGAAAACGCCTTGTTGACGAGCCTGTTCGGTGCGTTGTTGGCTACGTAGAGCAAAGGCATCTTGGTCAGCTCGATGGATGCGATACTCTTCTGCAACGTTCTCCGCCGTTTCTGGCATCGAATGTGTTGAGAACTGCTTTTCCATCAGTGGATTGACAAATCGCCAACCAATTGTGGTATCAAATATTTGTGCTTGCCTTGAAAAGGCCGATTCTGATTTACCCATAACAAAGGGCGCGCGGCTCATTGATTCGACACCGCCTGCAATCATAAAATTCGCTTCCCCCGCTTTGATACTTCTAGCCGCAAGTGCAATTGCATCAAGGCCTGAACCACAAAGACGATTCACGGTAGTGCCCGATACGGATAATGGAAGACCCGCTAATAAACTCGCCATTCGTGCGACATTACGGTTATCTTCACCAGCCTGATTTGCGCAACCTAAGATAATGTCATCAGTTATTGACCAATCTAATTGAGGATGCCTTTCCATTAGAGCCTTTAAAGGTAAAACGGCGAGGTCATCAGGGCGTACAGAGGACAGTGCGCCTCCGTAGCGGCCAATTGGGGTTCTGATACCATCACAGATAAAGGCATCTCTCATCACTCTTCTCCTGTTAAACGGTGACCTAGGCGATGTGCTCGCCCGTAGAACCAAGCTAAGGTTTTGCCTTGTTGGTTGACAATTTCTACTTCATATAAGCCAGTACGTTTGCCCTGATGCTTAACGTTTGCGACTGCGGTCAATGTATCCCCTTCATATGCAGGGCGGATAAAATCAATGGAGCAGCTTGAGGCAACAGCGGCGAGTCCATGGCTATTGCAAGCGTAAGCAAACGCGGTGTCAGCTAGGCTGAATAGTTGACCGCCATGGCAGGTTTTATGGCCATTAAGCATGTGCGAAGTGACGGTCATGGAGAGTTGAGCGGCTCCCTCAGAAACTTGCTCTATCACCATCCCCATCGCTTTTGCGCAAGCATCGTCACGGTACATGATGTCTGCGGATTGTTGAGCCAATGTTATTGTGGTTTGTGAACTCATTGCAGCTCCTTAGCAGGTAATGACCGCACCCCAGCAACCAATTGGCGCAACAGGGGATTCGCCCGGTAGCGCCCGTCGGCATAAAACTGCGATAACTGATCGAGTGTATTAAGGATATGTTGCCAGCCAATTTCGGCGCCCCAAGCGAGCGGCCCTTTAGGGTAGTTCACGCCATAACGCATTGCGTTATCAGTATCTTTTGGGCTAGCGACGCCTTTATTGACAACATCTAAAGCTTCATTGCATAGCATGGCAACCGTCCGCATTGTCAATAGGCCGGGATAATCAGGTAATACAATCACGTCCTTGTTGAGCGATTGAAAAAAGGCAATGACACTCTGGTTTTCTTGGTGGCTGTTTTGGACTGCACAACTGATTGCAATTGCGTTTGCTTTGGCATAATCAGCGGATAAATCAAATTGCACCATGCTCTGATTGGCTTTTTGCGCTCGTACAGAAGTCAATTCACCATTCGTTAACATAACAATAACATTGTTAACTCGGAGTGTAGGCGATTCGTGGCTATCTATTTTAGATTCTTCGAGAGGGATCCCGTTTTGCCTTAATAATTGTGCAAACTCAGGTAAACTTTGCCAATCGCCTCGAGCCGTAACGGAGGGGGGATTGTTTAATATCACTTTTTCTGCCATTGTGGCTTTAGGCAGTGGTTTGTTGTCATCGTAATGATAAAAGCCGCGGCCAGTTTTTCGACCGAGATGTCCCGCTTGGACCAGCTCTAATTGTTCAAAGGAGGTTTGGAACCGAGGGTCGTAGCCAAATGCTTGAAAAACCGAATCCGTCACCGCGTAATTCACATCATGACCAATAAGGTCGGTCAGTTGTAAAGGGCCCATGGAAAACCCACCGGCATCACGTAGAACACTATCTAATGTTGCAGGGTTTGCGATTTGCTCTTCAAGTGCGCGTAATGTTTCAGCATAAAAAGGGCGAGCAACTCGATTAACGATAAAGCCAGGCGTTGAGCGGCAGATAACGGGAATTTTGCCCCATGCGACCGCCAAGTTTTTTAGCTGTTCAATAACAGCGCTTGCGGTTTCGCGCCCACGAATAACTTCAACCAACTTCATAATGGGAGCTGGGTTGAAAAAATGGAGGCCAGCAAAGCGCTCTGGGTGTTTAAGTTGGCTGGCGATGGCGGTAATCGATAACGAAGAGGTGTTACTTGCAAAGAGGGTATTTTCTTTGCAAATGCCTTCAAGTTCGCTAAATATCGCTTGTTTTATAGTCAGTTTCTCAGCGACAGCCTCAATGACTAATTGAGCCGGTGCTAAGTCAGCCATCGTATGTACAAGTGTAATACGCGCAAGCAGTGCCTCTGTTGTTTGCGCATCCGCTTTGCCCTGCTGAACGCGCTTATTTAACCGTTCAGTTAAAGACTGTTTTGCTTTATTCAGTGCTTGTGTGTTGATGTCAAATAGCAGTACCGTATGTCCAGCGCTTGCTGCCACCTGTGCAATGCCGATACCCATTGTGCCAGCACCAATGACAGCGACGGTATTAAGAGTTAAAGTCATATTAGCGTCCTTTAAACTTAGGTTCGCGCTTATTCAAAAAGGCATCGACTCCTTCGCGATAGTCTTCGCTGCGTCCACCTAAGCGCTGTAAATCACGTTCTAGGTCTAGCTGCTCATCTAATGTGTTAGTTGCGGCACGATAGATAGCTTTTTTGATTAGCCCTAAGCCATAGGTTGGCTGTGTGGCGAAGTGCTGGGCTAATTGATTAACGGTGGTTGTCAGCTCATCATTTTCAGTGACTTGCCAAATCATGCCCCACTGTAGTGCTTGCTCAGCGCTAATTTTATCGCCAAGTAATGCCATCCCCATGGCTCTTGCATGGCCTGCTAATTGAGGTAAGAACCAGCTACCACCGGAGTCCGGTACTAAACCTAAGCGGCAAAAAGATTGAATAAAACTGGCGCTTTTAGCCGCAATAACGATATCACCCGCTAAGGCGATTGCCGCGCCTGCACCTGCGGCTACGCCATTAACGGCACAGATGATAGGCTTCGGTAGTGAAGTGAGTCGGCGCATCAGAGGGTTATAGAAAGTTTCGACGGAATAACCTAAATCCGGTGCCTGTTCGCTAACCGAAACATTGCGATCATTCAAATCTTGACCTGCACAAAAACCACGACCGGCTCCTGTAATCACTAAACAACGCACGGTATCATCACGTTCAGCAATTTTTAGTGCATCACTTAGTTGACGATGCATTTCATCGTTAAAGCTGTTTAACCGGTCAGGGCGGTTTAATGTAATGGTGAGTACGCCATTTTCCAGTGTTGTCAGTATCATTGCGCTGTTTGGCATCTTATTGTCCTGTAAATTTTGGCTGTCGCTTTTCAAAGAAAGCATTGATCCCTTCGCGGCGGTCATCAGTACCTGCCAAGGTGACAAAATATTGGCGCTCAAGCTGTAATCCCTCTGAAAGTGAGATTTCTTGAGCTGCATTAATGGATGCTTTAGCCGCTCTCACGGCAAGTGGGGCGTGATCCGCCATGCGTTGGGCAAGTTTCTGTGCGTATTCAACAACTAACCCATCCACACAAATTTGACTCACTAATCCTGCTTGTAAGGCACGTTGTGCAGGAATCGCCTCGCCCGTGAGTACCATTTGCATCGCAAGGGATTTGCCAACCACGCGAACCAGACGTTGAGTTCCTCCCGCGCCAGGTATTAGCCCTAGGGTGATTTCAGGTAAGCCAAAACGCGCCGTTTCACCGGCAATGACCACATCACTTGCAAGTACTAATTCAAAGCCAGCACCCAATGCATAACCATTGACTGCGGTGATAATGGGTTTGGAAATTTGCGAAAAACGACGCCAAACTTGAGGGCGCCTATCCGTGATCGCCGCCGCAACGGTTTGTTGCTGGAGCTCTTTAAGGTCAGCACCCGCCGCAAAAAAACGTGGGTTGCCGGCAATAACGATGGCGCCGATTTGTGGGTCTTTATCGGCTTGTTCAAGGTGATCGACAAGTAATTCGAGGCAATCAGTACTTAAGGCGTTACGCACATCAGGGCGATTCAACGTCAATGTTAGGACGCGATGTTCAATATGAGCTAGGATCCAATCAGTTTGCATATGAGCCTCCTACACATCGAAATCGAGTTCTACGCCATCGCCTTTCGGCCATGCTTGGCAGCTTAAAATATAACCATCCGCAATTTGGTCCGGCTCAAGGCTGTAGTTGACGCCCATTTCAACTTCGCCCGCTTTAAGCTTACATTTACATGTTGCGCAAACACCGCCTTTACAGGCATAGGGAAGGTCTGCGCCTTGGCGTAAGGCCGCATCCAGAATACTGTCGTCTTGGCTATCCATATTGATGGTCATTGTACGTCCATCAAGGTGAATGCTGACTTGGCGGTTATCCGTTGCTAATGTTGCAGATGGGCGGAATTTCGTGCCGGAAGTGTTAAAACGCTCACTATGAATACGCTCTGGCGCCATGCCACATTCAGCTAATGCAGATTGCACATCGTCCATCATCTCTTCAGGGCCGCACACAAAAGCATGGTCAAATTGCTTAAAATTGAGCAAGGTTTTACCCAATGCCATTAATTGTGGCTTATTCACGCGACCGCTAAGCAGTGCACTGTCTTGCTGCTCTTGGCTAAATAGATAGAGCACCTGAAAACGTTCTGCATACTGGTTTTTAAGGTCGGCAATGCTCTCTTTAAACATCACCGAACGGCTATTTTTGTTGCCATAAATTAAAGTGAAGCGGCTGTGTGGCTCAGTTTGTAGGGTGGCTTTAATAATGGAAAGTAAAGGTGTGATACCGGAGCCTGCCGCAACCGCAAGGTAACGACCTTCTGTTGTGACTTGAGGTTGATAACCAAATTTCCCTTGGGGGATCATTACATCAAGGCTATCGCCAACATGAAGTTGTTGGTTAATAAAATTTGAAAAACGTCCTTCGTGGATGGCTTTAACACCAATTTTTAGCACCCCGTCGTCAGGTGAACTGCAAATGGAATAACAGCGGCGTAAGTCTTCGCCATTGACTAAGGCTTTTAGGGTTAAATGTTGCCCAGGGCGGTAGCGATAGTGCTCGCGCAAATTATCAGGAACGCAGAAGGTCACAGCAACCGCATCAGGCGTGTCACGTTCAATTGCAGCAATACTTAAACGATGAAATACAGTCATGAGTGTGCCCTTAAATACATTTAAAATAATCAAATGGCTCAAAGCATTCGAGACAGCGATATAGTGCTTTGCAGGCGGTCGAGCCGAATTCGCTGATTTTCTCTGTGTGTTGACTGTCGCAACGTGGGCAACAGATTGGCCCCGATTTTTCGGGGTGTTCACAGGCTTTTCCTGCTGGCGGCGCAATACCAAATTCACGCAAGCGTTGTTTGGCGTCTTGGTTCATCCAATCTGTTGTCCATGCCGGCGTGAGAACGACCTCGATTTCCACATTGGGAAACCCGGCATGCTCTAAAACATTTTTGATTTCGTTAATTAAAAATTCAGTTGCTGGGCAACCGGAATAAGTGGGTGTAAACATCACTTTCCAGCCACGAGATGTGGCAAAAACATTGCGGATCATGCCAAGATCAGTAATGGAGAGTGCAGGTAACTCAGGATCGGGGATTTGATGCAGTTGCTGCCAGATCTGATGAATTTGAGGGGGTTGTAACCCGCTGTTTTGCAATCTCTGTTCCATAGCATCACCATTCACAATTTGGATAAGCGCGTTGGACAAACTGTAGCTCGGTTAAAATGAGGCCCAAGTGTTCAGTGTGGTTACCCTGTTTGCCACCTAAACGGTATGCATTTTGTTCAGGCATCGTCAGCGTGGCTTGCGCGAAAGTCTCTGTGACCGTTTCTAACCACTGTTCACGTAATGTTCGAGGGTCAACAGCGATACCTACCTCTGCGAGCGTAATCTCGACTTCATCGGCGTGGAATAATTCGCCTGTAAAGCGCCACAGTTGATCGACCGACTGCTGAATTCGCCGATGGCTTTCTTCGCTACCATCACCTAAGCGGATCATCCAGTTACGGCTAAAGCGTAAGTGGTAGAGCACCTCTTTGAGCGATTTTTCCGCGATGGCTGCCAATTGTTCATCTGCGCTGTGAATTAAGGCTTGATAAAGCGGAACATGGTAGGCATCCATAAAAAATTGGCGTACTAGCGTGTCGTTGAAGCCGCCGTTTGGTTGCTCTACCAGCAGTAAGTTGCAAAACTCACGTTCATCTCGGAGGAAGGCAATTTTATCTTCATCAAACTCTGTTCCTGATAGGGTTGCGGCATACGCTAAAAAGTTTCTTGCCTGACCGAGTAAGTCCAAACCGATGTTGGAGAGAGCAAGGTCGATTTCCAATTCTGGTGCATGACCACACCATTCACATAGCCGTTGAGCCAGGATCAATGCGCTATCGCCTTGCCTTAAAACATATTGTTTGAGTGCTTCATGCTGATTCATATCGTTGCCTCACATGTTTTTGATGCCATCGGGGATGGTATAAAAAGTTGGGTGGCGATAGACTTTGGTGTCAGCAGGGTCAAAGAAAGCGCTCTTATCTTCTGGTTGAGAGGCAATAATATGCGTCGCTTTGACCACCCAAACGGAGCATCCTTCACTACGACGAGTGTAAGCATCGCGTGCATTTTCTAGTGCCATCTGATCGTCAGCGGCATGCAGGCTACCGACATGACGATGCGCAAGCCCTTGTTTGCTCCGAACAAAAACTTCATATAATGGCCAATCTTGATTGCTCATGGTCTTTTCCTTTTATTCTGTGCTAGGCGGCGGATTTAACGGCTTTCTGTTTTCGGCTATGTGCCATGGCACCTTCGCGTACCCATGCTCCATCTTCCCAAGCTTTGCGTTTGGCATGCACGCGTTCGTAATTACAGATGCCTTCGCCTTTAATGACTTGATAAAACTCTTCCCAGTCGATTTCACCAAAGCGGTAGTGCCCTAGCTCCTCATCCCATTTCAGTTCTGGATCTGGAATAGTCATACCGAGGGCTTCCACTTGCGGTACTGTGTTATCAACAAATTTTTGGCGTAGCTCATCGTTGCTAAATCTTTTAATTTTCCATGCCATACTTTGTGCACTGTGTGGGGAGTCACTGTCGTTCGGGCCGAACATCATCAGAACAGGCCACCAGAAACGGTTAATGGCATCTTGTAACATGGCTTTTTGTTCATCAGAGCCGTTCGCCAGTACAGTGACAGCTTCGTAACCTTGACGTTGATGAAAACTCTCTTCTTTACAGATTTTCACCATCGCTCGTGCATAGGGGCCATATGAGGCTCGGCAGAGGGCAACTTGGTTAACAATGGCGGCACCATCAACCAACCAGCCAATCACACCTACATCGGCCCAAGTTAGGGTGGGGTAGTTAAAAATAGACGAATATTTCATTTTGCCATCAAGCATCTTTTGATAGATGTCTTGGCGAGTGCATCCTAACGTTTCGGCTGCGCTATAAAGGTAGAGGCCATGACCTGCTTCATCTTGGATTTTTGCTAACAAGATAGCTTTACGTCTCAATGTGGGTGCGCGAGTTAACCAGTTTGCTTCTGGCAGCATGCCGATAACTTCCGAGTGTGCATGTTGTCCAACTTGGCGGATCAGGTTTTGCCTATAGGCATCGGGCATCCAATCTTTTGGCTCAATATTAATGTCGGCTTCGATTTTGGCCTCGAAGTTTGCCTGATTTTGCTCATTCATTGTTTTCTTCCAAATGATTCGTATTAAATTAAATAAAAATAAAAAATGAATCACAATATTTAACATTAATGCTAGGAATCGTTAACAATAAAATCAATCTCATTTATTCTCCTTTTGCGATTGGCTTCACAATCAATTTAAGTTTATTGATTTAAATCATAGGGTTAATTTTATGTAAATTAGTGTGGTTTTTATTTGTTAGTAGCTAATGGATAAGTTTTGTTCTTAATTTGTTAAATTGAGGTTGGCATTCGCTGCCCATATTGTGATACATATTTATTTAATATTTGTGTTTGTTGTTTTTTATTTTGGAGAGATGCCATGCAGCAATTAACAAGTTATATAACGGGGAAGTGGTTATATGGTGAAGGTGAAGGCCGCAAAATTTATCATGCATTGACTGGGCAGGCGTTATATGAGGTTACCACTGCGGGTTTACCTCTGGTTGATTGTCTTGATTACGGTCGGAAAAAAGGCGGGGATGCTTTATCCGCCATGACTTTCCAGCAGCGCGGCCAAATGTTAAAAGCCGTCGCTAAATATTTGCTAGAGCATAAAGCGTCTCTTTATGAAATATCAGCACAAACAGGGGCGACTAAAGCAGATAGTTGGGTTGATATTGAAGGTGGGATCGCAACACTCTTCTCTTTTGCAGGGCTTGCAAATCGCGAGTTGCCAGATGATACGATTTGGCCCGAAGATGAGATGATCCCGCTATCGAAACAAGGCCAATTTATTGCTCGCCATATTTTAACTTCCCGCCATGGTGTGGCATTACATATCAATGCATTTAACTTCCCTTGTTGGGGAATGCTAGAAAAATTGGCACCAACGTGGCTAGCGGGGATGCCTGCGATTATTAAACCTGCGACGGCTTCCGCTCAAGTTACTCAAGCAATGGTGCGCCTGATCGTTGAAAGTGGGTTAGTGCCTGAAGGTGCTATTCAGCTAATCTGCGGGGGGATCGGTGATATGTTTGAATATCTCGATTTTGAGGATGTGGTGACCTTTACTGGCTCGGCAGCAACAGGGCAAAAATTAAAATCTCACCCTCGATTACGTGAAAAGTCGATCCCATTCACCATGGAAGCAGACTCCCTTAACTGCGCAATACTTGGGGTTGATGTTACTCCAGAACAACCTGAATTTTCTTTATTTATTAAAGAAGTGACCCGTGAGATGACGGTGAAAGCAGGGCAAAAATGTACGGCAATCCGTCGTATCATTGTGCCGAAGCCCCAGTTAGAAACAGTTAAACAGGCATTATTAAAACGCTTATCGGGTATCACTGTCGGTGACCCTGCCGTTGAAGGCGTGCGCATGGGGGCTTTAATCAATCAAGAGCAGCGTGATGATGTTCATGAAAAGGTTATGTATTTACAGCAAAACGGTTGTGAAATCCTGTGTGGAGGGGATCTTCAAGAGCTGAATGTGATGGGGGCCGATAGCCAAAAAGGGGCATTCTATCCGCCTACCTTGCTCTATTGCGCCGATCCTTATACTAATCAGGCCGTCCATGAAACGGAGGCATTTGGGCCGGTTGCAACATTGATTGGCTATGAGACGAGTGACCAAGCGGTTGAGTTGGCCATTATGGGAGGAGGGAGCCTTGCGGGTACATTAGTAACGGCAGACACCTCAGTAGCGCAAGATGTTATCCGTAGAAGTGCACGGGCACATGGTCGAATGTTGATTCTGAATGAAGCCTCAGCGGCAGAATCAACGGGGCATGGCTCACCATTACCACTATTAGTGCATGGTGGCCCGGGTCGCGCGGGTGGTGGCGAGGAGCTAGGCGGATTGAGGGCAGTTAAACACTATATGCAGCGAACGGCTATTCAAGGTAGCCCTTCTATGCTGACTGCCGTCACCAAGCAGTGGATCCGTGGTGCAGATGTAGTGACGGATCAAGTGCATCCGTTTAGGAAGTATTTTGAGGATTTAGTCATTGGCGATACCTTATTGACGGCAAGACGCACGGTGTCGGAAGCAGACTTAGTCAACTTCGCTTGTTTAAGTGGTGACCATTTCTATGCACATATGGATAAAATTGGCGCTGCGCAATCATTATTTGGTGAGCGAGTGGCTCATGGCTACTTTGTTGTATCAGCAGCGGCTGGTTTATTTGTTGATGCGGCAGTCGGTCCTGTGATCGCCAACTATGGTATGGAAAACTTACGTTTTATTGAGCCTGTAAAAATTGGTGATACCATCCAAGTGCGTTTAACTTGCAAGAAAAAGATTAAAAAAGCACAAAAAACGGCAGAAGATAAGCCAAATGGCGTGGTTGAATGGGATGTTCAAGTCTTCAATCAAAATAATGTTGCCGTTGCCTTATACAGTATTCTGACGCTTGTTGAGCGCCGTGAAGGGGATTTTTAGCGGCTGAACGGATACGGGGATGATTCGCCCGTATTCAATAGCAGGTTGCGGTGAGGCTAGCCGCTGTCCAGCCTCTTATCAGCAGTCAGAAATTAATTGTGAATAAAGTGCGCTTGGTTCAGTTGGCTAAGCGCATGATTGACGGCAAAGATCTCCCCTCGGACTTCAGGAACACCAAAGGATTTTAGCCGCGCACTGTGCTTTTGTAAGTAAGCTTGAGCTTGCCCTTCTGACGCAAACAGGTAAATACCTCCAGCCTTTTGTGTCGATGGGTTCTCCGTCCAAATTTTCCAGATAAAGCCAGGTTCATCATTGATAGACTCGGCTAATGTTTTCATTGCATCAGCCATCTGCTCTCCCCAAGGGCCTTGATAAGGGAAATCGACCTGTAAAATCACCTGCATAACGACTCCGATTTTTGCTTGTTCTATGGATGAGTAGTAGACAGTATAATCCCTAACTGAAATTATTACTTTGATAATTAATGGTGTTTTACGCTATCGCTTTTTCCTGCTTCAAAAGCGGCTAATGTGGCTAAACGTGCTTGTTTATGGTCAACAATTGGTGCGGGATAATCTAAAGTAACGTGGTTAGCCTCTGCCCACTCATGCGGTGTGTGAATATATTTATCGGGTACGGATTGTAATTCTGGAAGCCACTGGCGAATAAATGCACCCTGAGGGTCAAATTTTTTACCCTGAGTGGTTGGATTAAAAATACGAAACCAAGGTTGTGCATCAGTACCTGTCGAAGCAGACCACTGCCAGCCTCCATTGTTTGCCGCGAGTGTGCCATCAATTAATTGCTGCATAAAATATTGTTCGCCGAGTCGCCAATCAATCAGTAAATCTTTCACTAAAAAACTCGCAGTGATCATTCTTAAGCGATTATGCATCCAACCTGTGGTATTGAGTTGTCGCATTGCAGCATCAACGATGGGGTATCCCGTTTGCCCAAGCTGCCACGCTTTAAAGTCAGCATCGGAGCTATTCCACTGAATGTGGTTGGTCCATTCAATAAAAGGCTGGTGGCGGCATAAGCGTGGAAAAGCGACGAGTAGATGATGGTAAAACTCTCGCCAAATTAATTCATTAAGCCATGTGAATGCCCCGCTATCTGGGGAATCAAAAAGCGGTGGATACTCAGCGAGCAGGCGATTTAAACATTGCCGTGGTGAGAGTACCCCAATTGCCAAATATGGGGATAACAGGCTAGTACCCTCAATTGAGGGAATATCGCGATGCTGTTGGTAATGCTGCACTTTTAGGCGACAAAATTGCCTGAGTTGCTGGCGTGCTGCTGATTCACCCGCTGGGAAATGTGGCGCAATATCGACGGCGTGATGCGCAAACAAGGGGAGTGATAGGTCATCGATAGCAAGTGCTTCCCCTCGTGGTTGAGGTGCTGGTAAGGAACGAAAATCGGTGGTCACTAATTGGCTAATAAAGGCTCGACGAAACGGAGTGTACACTTGGTACATTTCGCCTTTCTGATTTGTGACGGATTTTGGTGGTAATAGTAAGGCATCATCAAAAGCATGTACTCGGAAAGCGCGTTGTGGGTGATGAATCAACCATTCGTCTCGCCTATGCTCATTGAGTTCATATTGATGATTGAAATATAGGTGGTCAACTTGCTGCTGTTGAGCAAAATCCAGTACCCATTGTGCGGCACTTAAAAAATCGGGGGTTGTTTGGCAAAACAGAGGGATGCTTAATTTGGCCAGCGAGTCACGAAGCGCAATGAGATTTTGATGCAAAAAGGTGATTTGCCGAGAGGAGAGGTGATGTGCTCGCCATTGTTCTGGTGTAGCCGTAAACACGGCGAGCACTTTAGCATCAGGATCAGCACAAGCAGATGACAGCGCTTTATTATCGGTGACACGAAGGTCATTACGAAACCAGACTAGGTGACAAGCCTGTTTTTTCGCCATCTTCTGCTCCTTTGCCTTACATCAGGTTTAATCCAATTTAGGGTGCTGATTAATTAATGACTGACGCTTTTTCTCTAGCTCAGCGATCTGTTGTTCAATATCTTCAACTTTCTGTTCAATATTGTCATAGTGCTCGCTTAAGATCTCTTTCGCCTCTGCTCTATCAGATGCCGCAGGCGTTGCCCCTCTTAATGGTTTGTTTGCGGTCTCTGGCATAGTAATACCAGTATAGAGGCCAATTAAGGCGATAACCATTAAATAAAAGGCGGGCATATACAGATTATTGGTTGATTCAACTAACCATGCTGCTACTGTCGGTGTGGCACCGGCAATCAAAACTGAAATATTAAAGGCGATTGCGAGGGCGCTATAACGAATGTGCGTTGGGAAAATAGCCGGTAAAATTGATGCCATCACCCCTGTAAAACAGTTCAGTAGCACAGCTAAAATAAGCAAACCAACAAAAATCAAGCCAACAGAGCCGCTATCAATGAGCATAAAGGCAGGATAGGCTAACACTATCAGACCTAAACTCCCCGCAATAACGAATGGGCGGCGACCAATTTTATCGCTGGTTAAACCAATAATTGGTTGGACAAAGAGCATACCAATCATAATGGCAATGATGATCAGCACACCATGGTCAGCAGAATAGTTTAGGTTATGCGACAGGTAACTTGGCATATAAGTCAGCAACATGTAGTAAGTCACGTTTGTTGCGATAACTAAACCAACGCAGATCATCAAACTTTTCCAATATTTAGAAACGACCTCACGGAAAGAGACTTTCGGTGGATTTTGAATATTGGCTTTATCTTGTTTTTCGAGCGTTTCAATGTGTTGTTGGAATGCTGGGGTCTCTTCAAGTGCATGGCGTAAATACAGGCCAATGATACCTAAAGGCAGTGCAAGGAAGAAAGGGATCCTCCAGCCCCATTCGTGGAAGTTTTCTTCACCAACAATACTTGAAATGAGTACCACAACACCGGCACCTAGCACGAAACCTGCGATAGAGCCAAAGTCTAACCAACTTCCCATAAAACCACGTTTACGGTCAGGTGAGTATTCGGCAACAAAGATAGCTGCACCTGAATACTCTCCACCCACGGAGAAGCCTTGGGCGAGTTTTGCTAACAATAGTAGGATAGGCGCCCAGATACCAATAGTCTCATATGAAGGGATCAAACCGATACTGAAAGTACTGATCGACATAATGATAATGGTGATGGCTAAGACTTTTTGTCGGCCATACTTATCCCCTAGGATACCAAAGACGACACCGCCGAGCGGTCGAACTAAGAAGGGAACAGAGAAAGTGGCTAGAGCGGCGATCATCTGTACGCTCGGTGATGCGCCAGGGAAGAAAACTTGACCGAGTACATAGGCTAAGAAACCGTATACCCCAAAGTCAAACCACTCCATCGCATTACCCAGCGACGCCGCAGTGATGGCTTTTTTTAATTTTCCATCATCAATGATAGTAATATCATTAATATTTAAAGGCTTTTCTTTTTTCTTTTTGAACTTCATGGAACCATCCTTTTATCTGAATTTCGAAACGTAATGAATTGCATTCATGATCTGTGTGGTCCATATCTCTATATCTTGCTCGCGCCAGATAAAAACAGAGATCGTTATATTAGAATAGTCGTTATCTGTAGAATGCATCAATATTTTATTTATCACTGGCAAAGATCATCAATATGACGAGTGTTTCATATCGAATTTGCTAAGACGACTTGGGGAAAATCACCGCTAACAATTGCGCAGAGAAGAGCAGGGAATAGAGAAGTGTTGTGAGCTAGTTTGTTGTTGTGCATTTTGTAAAAAAAGCAAAATGAGAACCTTTATGTGACTTAAACAGGTCATCAATAATACAATAATATCGATTAAATGTAAAATGTCGGTTATTTATGCTGATTTTAGTGGCTTTATTAATTTTTTAACCTTGCCAAAAATACTTAATTGGTTTTTATACTTAGTGTGTTGTTTTTTAATAAAAAATTGCGATGTGTTTAATGCTTAATAATATGATGCTTATCTTAAATTTTTTACAAGAGGGGGAGTTATGCAGCAGCGCGCAAAAATATCGCGTTTGGCCTATTGGTAAACCATACCATTTATCCGATGGAGGGTATGGAATTTGAGTTATTTATCGATAGCTATTTTTGAGTCTTATTTCTGGTTTGAATTTCGTGAATATTTCTATTTTGATGCCAGCTTCTTGCACTTCAATCACCAATTTAAATATTCTGGCACCTTAACCAATACAATTATTTATCTTATTTTTACTCCTCTAGGATAATCAACAAATTACTTATCATTATCGATATTATTTATTAAATACTCTTATTATGACTGGTTATTAAATAATTGTTAATATTATTGTTTTTTGATATTTCAGCACACAATGAATATTTAATTTATGCTGTATCTAGATTCTTCTTTTGATATTAGTGGAGGATTGTTCTGTTCTTAATAGCTATTTGTTTTCCTCGGTAGGAACCGCAAATTTAATTCGTTACACTAAGTTTAAAGTGCGTAAATTGGTTTAATAATGATGATGTATTACAGAGAAAATAGATTTGATGCTCTGTGAATATTTTAACCTAATCTGACTGGAAAGAGTGCCATTATGAAAAAACAGACAGTTGCATCCTATGTCGCGAAAGTCCTAGATAATGCTGGTGTGAAGCGCATCTGGGGCGTTACGGGTGATTCACTCAATGGGCTGAGTGATAGCTTACGCCGTCTTGGCACAATCGAATGGTTAGGCACCCGTCACGAAGAAGTTGCAGCATTTGCCGCAGGTGCAGAAGCGCAAATGACGGGTAAGCTAGCCGTTTGCGCAGGCTCTTGTGGTCCGGGTAATATGCACCTAATCAATGGGTTGTATGATTGCCATCGTAATCGCGTGCCTGTATTAGCAATTGCTGCACATATCCCTTCTAGTGAAATCGGTAGTAACTACTTTCAAGAAACGCACCCAACAGAGCTATTTCGCGAATGTAGTCATTATTGCGAACTGATCTCTAACCCTGAGCAGCTTCCTCAAGTGCTTGGGATTGCGATGCGTAAAGCGATTCTAGAAAAAGGTGTCTCTGTCATTGTACTGCCAGGAGATATTGCGTTACGTGAAGCACCGGAAACAGCAAATGATACATGGTATCAGCCGCAAGCTCCGTTGATCATGCCTCAGCCTGCTGAAATTGCGAAGTTAGCGGACGCACTAAACCAAGCACAAAATATCACCCTATTTTGTGGGGCAGGCTGTGCTGGTGCACACGATGAAGTGATTAAGCTGGCGGAAACATTAAAAGCGCCAGTCGTGCATGCACTACGCGGTAAAGAGCACATTGAGTGGGATAACCCATATAGCGTTGGTATGACGGGGCTGATTGGTTTTTCATCCGGCTACCATGCAATGATGAATGCCGATACGGTGGTGTTACTGGGTACTCAGTTCCCATACCGCCCATTCTATCCTCAAGGGGCTAAGATTATTCAAATCGATATTAATGCAGGTAGCTTAGGCTCCCATTGCCATATCGATATGGGTATGATTGGTGACATTAAAGCCACTTTGACCGCATTGCAACCTCACTTAGACGTGAAACAAGATAGGCACCACTTAGATAGCGCATTGAAACATTATACCGAAGCGCGTGAAGGTCTTGATGATTTAGCGAAACCGGGTAAAGACGGTGTGATCCACCCTCAATATTTAGCAAGCCGGATCAGTGCATTGGCGAATGATGACGCGGTATTTACCTGTGATGTGGGAACGCCAACGGTATGGGCGGCTCGTTACTTAAAAATGAATGGTAAACGCCGTTTAATTGGCTCGTTTAATCATGGGTCAATGGCAAATGCGATGCCGCAAGCGATGGGGATCCAATCTGTCGATAAACAACGCCAAGTTGTAACCATGAGTGGTGATGGCGGTTTTAGTATGTTGATGGGGGATCTGTTGTCACTGGCACAAATGAATTTACCTGTGAAAGTCATTGTTCTGAATAACGGCGTGTTAGGTTTTGTCGCTATGGAAATGAAGGTAGGTGGCTTCTTAACAGAAGGCACTGATCTCCATAATCCTAATTTTGCGGCAGTTGCCAATGCTGCTGGGATCAAAGGGATCCGCGTTGAGAAGAGTGAAGATGTGGATGCCGCATTGAAGGAAGCTTTCGCTCATGATGGCCCTGTTGTTGTTGATGTTGTCACAGCAAAACAAGAACTTTCTATGCCACCGACAATTAATTTGCAAGAAGCAAAAGGTTTTAGCCTATATATGCTCAAAGCCATTTTAAGTGGTCGTGGTGATGAAGTTGTTGAATTAGCGAAAACCAACTGGTTACGTTAATCGGTCATTTTGACTGATCTGCTTTGCCGAATTAGGCAATTTACGCAGCCAACCAATTAGGGTTGGCTGCTATCTGTATGAGGGAATTAATACCCCGCAGCCGATTGGCTACGCCATAAATGAGCGGCAACTAAGGCACGCCATGGCGAAAATGCCTCTAACCATTTTTCCGTCTCTTTTGCTGTAGGCTGGCTCTCTGCGCCAAGTAGAGACTGCAAATTGCGCCTCACGGCCACATCGCCATGTAACGAGCCATCGAGGTAGTTAAAACCGCGTAAAAGCGCATAATTTACCGTCCATGGGCCAATACCTTTAAGGCTGACTAATTGGTCGGTCAATATTGTGACATTATGGTTGCTGATAGGTTGTGATAGGTCGATTTGCTGACTTAACAGTGCGTGACAAAGCGCTCGTATGGCGATGATTTTACCAGTAGAAAATCCAGCTTGGCGTAGTGATTCATCAGTCACTTTTGACACCTGCTGTGCATCTGGAAAACACCAAATGCCCGATGAGTGTTTTGAACCAGTGGCTTGAATAAAGCGACGACGTATTGCAATCGCGGCTGTTACACTGATTTGTTGGCCAATAATCGCCCACACTAATGCTTCAAATGGGCTTGAAGATTGATATATTCGTAAACCTTGTTGTTGCTTAATCAGCTTACCGATAATGGGATGTGATAAATATTCCGCTTCAAACTGTTCGACGGCTTGCCGTAAACCGAGCATATGTTTCCCTAGTTCAACAACATCGTATTCGCTGGGCCGATTTTTAGCGTTATCAATATCAAGGGTAATGTGTGCCTTGTCTTTATCAATCTCAATAAGTAATTGAGCTGGAGAGTGCGCCCACAATATACCTTTGCGCAATAAATTACCTTCAACAATTTCGGCAATATTATGTTGATCTCTTAAATGAAAGGCGAAAAAGTCATTCGTCTGATAATGGGGAGGTAGAGACAGCTGGGCGGTTATTTTTGGCATAGAGTAGGCCTTATCGGGATTATTATTTTTATGGACAAAAAATATGAGGTTATTTTGATATTTTTCGTATTTTGGCTTTGATAATTTTTAATTCAAAGGTGATATTTTAATCGAAAAGCGTTAGATTTATATAAAATAAATTTTCCATTTAAGTTAACTATTTGCATTGAGGTTAAACTAAAAAGCAAGGAGCTAGCCATGAACCAATCTGAAGAACATCTCTCCTCAAGTAGAATTAATGAGGGTTCAGATCAAAAAACGGATTGCCCATCAGTAACGGTTGAAAATGAGCCTCTTTCTTCTGAACCCGTCGGTTTTGGGGGATGGCTACTAATCCCTATGTTAGGATTATTTCTTACGCTAATTATCACTCCTTATACTTTATTGAAAGACCTTCCAGAGCAGCTAGAAGGTTTGGAGAAGATGACTGACCCTACGTCATTATCATTTATTCCAATGGCTAGGGAGTTCATATATTTTAACTTACTCTCGAGTGCATTGATTTATGGCTTATTGTTATTCGTATGTTATCTCTTTATTTATAAGAAAAAATTGGTGATTAAAGTCATTATTCTCTTTTACGCGAGTGACTTCATACTATCCATAGCAAGTGTCGTTTTATTGAGTTCATTATTCTCAATATCAGCAGAGGATGAAGATATTGTAGATATTGTCGGTAGTGGGATACGCCTCTTTATTTGGGGCTTATATTTCTTAGTTTCTGTCAGGGTAAAAAATACGTTTGTTAATTAAGTAATAGCGATACTGAATATCGCGAATGTGAGGGTGCATGATTTACTGTAAAAGAGTCTATGATGCCGTTTCGTCTGAAGATGGATACCGTGTATTGGTTGATAGGTTATGGCCAAGAGGGATAAAAAAAGTCGCGCTCGATTATGATGAATGGAATAAAGACGTTGCGCCATCCAATGAGTTACGTAAATGGTTTCATCAACATCCTGACCAATTCAATAAATTTGTTGAAGACTATCATCAAGAATTAAGTCATCATTCAGCGGCTTGGATGCCTCTTGTAGAGAAAGCGAAGCTAGGCAATCTCACCTTGCTGTATAGTGCTAAAGATAAGGTGCATAATCAGGCACACGTATTGAAAGCATATTTAGAACGCTGTATTAAGTCACAAGAATAAGGTTATTAATCAGATGGATGTCAACACACCCGCAGTCTTAACGGGCCCTCAAAAAACACCACTACAAGGCATTAGAGGATGGCTTATTTTACCTATGCTGGGTCTGTTTTATATGCTTTATCAGACTATCATCATGATGTACTTAGATATCCTGCAAGTTAAATCAGCTTGGCACCTTGTGACGAATGAGCAATCTGATTTTTATGTCGATGGGTTTTCAAACGCTTTTTATATGCTACAAATGGCCCAAGGTATATTGATAGTTTTGTTGGCGTGGAACGTTATCGCAGCCTTCAAAGGCCTAAAAATCGCGAAACCTTTATTTATTATCTCGATGCTATTTTATACCGTGATGGTTGTTGTTTCGCGCTTTGTTTTCCCAAATATTTTTGGTATTGAAATTGAGTATAGCTACATTATTAATGTGGTAAATAGCTGTTTCTACTGCTTTATCTGGATCCCCTATGTTTTGATGTCAGATAGAGTCAAGCAGACGTTTATTCACTAGTCGCTCGTTGGCTGCCAGTAGGCAGCCAATGGCATAAAAAGGTTAATTTGCCAGCACTAATTCATTGGTCATCCCACATTGTTCAACAAAAGTCTCATCATGCGACACCAAAAAAAGCGTGCCTTTGTAGTCGCTGAGTAATCCTTCCAATAGTGTTTTTGAATCTAAATCAAGGTGGTTATCAGGTTCATCCAGTAACAATATCGCAGGGGGGGTTGGGCTATGGGTTAGCGCTAATAGCGTCGCTTTTAGTTGTTCACCACCGCTAAGTTGGCTAAGTGGTTGGAGTGACTTATCCCCTCGGATCCTGAGCATGCCCAATTGGGTGCGCCATTGTTCAACGGTAAATGCAGGTTGATAGCGTTGTAGCGCTTCCGCGACGGGGAGTGTTTTATCCAATAAATTGAGATGTTGATCGAGATAACAAAATGCAGGGTTAATTCGGTATTCTCCGGATACCGCAGTAATCATCCCCGCAAGGGTTTTTAACAATGTTGATTTACCGCTGCCATTACGGCCTTTAATGTGCCAATGTTCCCCTGTATAGGCAGTGAAAGAAACAGGCTCCGTGTAGCCATAAGGCAGTTGTAGCTGAGAGGCAAAAATCGTGACCTTACGACCATCTGGCTGGTAATTTAACGTCATTTTCTGTTGTTTATTATGGATCTGTTTGTCTTGTACGTCCTGTAATTGGCCTTGTAAATCGTTCATAACACGCTGATGGCGTTCAGCCACGTTAGATTGTCTTTTTTGCGCACGATTGGTTTGCATATCCAGTAGCAATAAGGACTGAGAGCCACTATAACGAACTTTTTCGCCTTGTTTGCGTCGTTGCTCTGCTTTTTGCAACGTGGCGTGTTGTTGGCGTTTTTCTTGGCGGATTTGGTTGTCTAGCCGTTCGGTTTTGGCCTCAATGGCTGCCATAGCAAAATGTTTTTGTTCTTCATAAAGGGCATAGTTGCCGCCATATTCATGTAGCCCTTTATCGGTTAACTCAAAAATCATTTGCATATGAGCCAGTAAAGCTCGGTTATGAGTAATAACCAAAGAGCCTGCTTTATGTTCTGCCAATTTATTGCTTAGCCACTGGCGACCCTCATGGTCAAGGTGGTTATCGGGTTCATCTAATAACAGAAAATGGTCTTTATGTAAGAAGGCTCGACATAATGCAAGACGAGTTCGCTCACCACCACTTAAGTGATTAATTGGAGCATCTATCATCACGGGTAATTTGGCTGAGTCCAATAAGCTCTGCCAAATGGCAGGTAAATGCCATTTATCTTCCAATAGCTCTAAGTCCTCCATAGTCGCATTACCCGAATCGACTCTTGTAAATGCATCGACCAAGGGGCTAACACCTAAAGCGTCTGCGATGGTATCTCCTTCTAAGCGTGTGAGCTGGTCAACGTGCATAAAAGGCATCGCCCAACTAACGTAGCCTGAGGTTGGTTGCATTTGTTGAGCAAGTAGCCGCATTAATACAGACTTTCCTTTGCCATTGTTGCCAATTAACGCATTTTTTTGGCATATCAAGGAGCCATTTAAGGGGGGAAAAAGCGCTGTTTGGTGAAATTCGATATTAAGTTGTGAAAAATGACAAGCAACAGTCATGTGTACCTCCTGAGAGCAGGGGGCAGACAACAGCGTGCTATCTTTCAAGAAATGAGACGATTGATGACCATTGTCTGCCAAAAACAGAAAAAGAAATACCGTGTTGGGTATCTGTAAGCATTTTCTGGCAGATCTCAAATCATCGTCGGGGAATACCTTTAGCTAGGTGGAAGAAAGAGTGATTTGATTATTTAATCAAACTCTATGCGTTTAGGCAACTGATAAAGTAGTAGGTATTGTGCTCTATGGGTCCGTATAAATTCCAAAAGAAAAGCCAGCCGATGATAAACCGACTGGCTTTTGGTGCATTGCCAACGAGATTTTTACAACTAAACTGTGGCTGGTTGAGCGACGTTCACATGCTCTGCCAACCATTGTGCGATGCGCTGTTTTTCACTTTCGTTCAGCCACATGCCCAATTTGGTACGACGCCAGATAGCGTCATCTAATTCAGTAACCCACTCATGTTCGACTAAGTAACGTAGCTCTGCTTCATAGACGTTATGACCGAATGCTTCGCCAAGATCGCTGAGTGAGTTAGCACCTTCGAGGATCAACTTGCTTTGACTGCCGTATGTTCTTGCAAAACGTAGAGCAAGGCCTTCTGGTAGCCAATTGTAACGTTGACGTAGTAAGCGTGCATAACCATCACGATCACAACCTTCAATGTCACCGCCAGGCAGCACACCATTTTTAGTCCATGCTGCACCTGCATTTGGGTAGTAAGGCGCAAGTTTACCGAAAGCCGCTTCTGCGAGTTTACGATAAGTGGTTAATTTACCGCCGAAAACAGACAGCAGCGGTGCTTTGCCATTTTCATCGTGAATATCGAGTGTGTAGTCACGTGTAATGGCTTGTGGTGAATCAGACTCATCGTCACATAATGGACGAACCCCTGAGTAATCCCAAACAATATCCGCTTTGCTCAACTGTTTTTTGAAATGATCGTTATAGACTTTTAGTAAGTAGTTCACTTCATTGTCATCAATACGAACATTTTTTGGATCGCCTTTGTATTCGACATCGGTGGTGCCGATAATGGAAAATTCATCCATCCAAGGGATCACAAACACAATACGGTTGTCTTCATTTTGTAAAATATAAGCTTGTGGCTCATCATGAGCGCGAGGCACAACAATATGGCTACCTTTGATAAGACGAATGCCATAAGGTGATTTGAGTTTCAAACCATCGTCAAAGAACTCTTTTACCCATGGGCCAGTGGCGTTAACTAAACCTTTCGCCTTCCAAGTTTCTTTTTCACCAGTGCGCAGGTCTTCTGCTTCAACTACCCATAAGCCATCTTCACGATAGGCTCGAGTGACTTTTGTACGTGTGCGAACCTCACCATTTTTACGTACCACTTCTTGAGCGTTTAATACAACCAAACGCGCATCATCGACCCAACAGTCTGAATATTCGAAACCTTTGTTAAGTTCAGGCTTAAGGACGGAATTTTGACCAAATTTTAACCCTTTACTGCCGGGCAAGCTGGTACGTTTACCCAAGTGATCATACAGGAATAAGCCAATACGGATCATCCAAGCTGGGCGTAAGTGAGGTTGGTGCGGCAGACGGAAGCACATTGGAAACGCAATGTGTGGCGCAAGTTTTAATAACACCTCGCGTTCAGCAAGTGCTTCACTCACAAGGCGAAATTCATAATGCTCAAGATAACGTAAACCACCGTGGATCAGTTTTGAACTCGCAGATGATGTCGCACTTGCTAAGTCTTGAGCTTCAAGCAGCAATACAGATAATCCACGGCCAGCGGCATCTGCCGCGATACCAGCGCCGTTTATACCGCCGCCGATTACAATCAAGTCTTTAGTTTCCATGCATCCCCCTGAGATGTTCGAAACGTTTTCTATAATGTTCGTTTTCGCTCATTTGATTGTAATCAAAATCGATTAATATGCCAACTGTTAACCAACAAAAAACAACAACTCGTGATAAAGGTAACAAATTATTTTCAATAACCACACATATACTGTGGCTATTTTTACAAAGTGAAAATGTTCGAACATTAACGAAAGAATGTCATTGAGAGCGTTATCGAGAGGGTTAACGAAAAGGTTAAGTTTGGCAGGAAAGGAAAGATGGTAGCCGATACTACCATCTAGATTAAAGTATTAGCACAGCTCGAGTTGTACATTGTGCTGTTCAATCACTTTTTGAATGCTTTCAGGTGGTAGCTTGTCGGTAAATAAATGATCGATCAGATTCATATTGCCGAGGTTGACCATGGCATTACGACCAAATTTTGAGTGGTCAGTGACTAGCATCACACAACGTGAGTTTTCGATAATTGCGCGTTTGGTGCGCACTTCGTGATAATCAAACTCAAGTAGTGAACCATCCATATCAATGCCGCTGATCCCTAAGATACCGTAATCCAGCCTAAATTGTGAGATAAAATCCAGAGTTGCCTCACCAACAATGCCGCCATCGCGTGAGCGTACTTCGCCACCAGCGAGGATCAAGCGGAAGTCTTCTTTTGGCATTAGCAGTGTGGCGACGTTTAGGTTGTTGGTCACGACCCGTAGATTTTTATGATTCACCAGTGCATGAGCCACGGCTTCAGGGGTTGTACCGATATCGATAAATAAGGTTGCACCATCAGGGATCTGGCTGGCAACGCGTTGAGCAATGCGAGCTTTTTCATTTGACCACATGATTTTACGGTCGTGATAGGCCGCATTAACCGAGCTAGAAGGCAGGGCTGCACCACCATGGTGGCGCTGGATCCTATTTTGTTCTGCGAGGTCGTTGAGGTCACGACGGATCGTCTGAGGGCTAACCTCGAAATGCTCAACAAGCTCTTCAGTGCTCACATAGCCCTGAAGGCGAACGAGTTCGATGATTGCATCATGTCTCTGGGTCTGTTTCACGGTGTTAGCCTCTAACTAAATATGTATGTTCTATCTGGAGCGATGGGATGTAAAAGTATGTCGATTATCCCATATTCCCATCAATAATCCGATAATTAACCCCGATATATGTGAGGCATTTGCGATATCAGGACCTAAAATTTCTAAGTTACCTAACACGAGCCAAACAACAACTAGAATGATTAACCCTCTCGGAGCACTGACCTCTTTTTCGGGTTGACGTTCACCCATTAGCCAAACGTAGCTGATCAGCGCGTAGACAACCCCAGATAGTCCACCAAAATTAGATGCACTATACAGCGATTGCCCCCAATTACAGAATAAGGCAGATACTAAAAAGATCGTTAGTAATTTACCGGAGCCTAGCCTACGTTCAACTTGGCTAGCTAAATACCACCACAAAACGAGGTTAAAAATGAGCTGAGATAGGGAAAATTGAACGAATGCAGGGCTAAACCACCGCCAAAGTTCAAATTGCTGCCCTTCCCGTGGCCATGCAAGATAACGTAGCACATCAAGGTGCTGGGTTATGGCTAACCAAAAATAAACGCCAGCACAGATCAGTATGACGGCGATGGTTAAAGGACCTGATTGTGCTTTGAGATTAGCCAAGGTCAAAGTGTTGCGATATTTAAACGCGGTTTGGGTGTTACCTATTTTCCAGCTTGCTTCGGTATAACGGGGGTTTGATGGATCTTGCAAAAAAAGGTTAAGCTCTTGCTGTACTTTTGCGAGATATTGCTCATCTTGAAGCCAAAGCTCTATTTGCTGCTGCTCTGGAACAGGATGGACTTTTAATTCGATATGTTGGCTTGCCATATAATCGACAAAAGCCTGGGCCATTCTGGGATTTGTGAATGAAACAACATGGATCATGAATGGATTTTCTCGCTTAGAGAGCCGTAACGGCTTGTGGATATTCCCTCAACCAAGCCTCAAAACCACCATTGATACTGTAGACGGATTCGAAGCCAATATTAATTAAGTACTGTGCAGCTCCTTGGCTGCTATGACCGTGATAACACATCACCATGATGGTCTGCTCATAGTCTGTTTGTGCTAAAAATGCGCTCAGTGTTTCATTGGTCAAATGATAGGCGCCACTTGCGTGCCCCGCACGGAAGCTTTGTGGGTCACGAACATCCACTAATATCGCGGTGCCATCAACCCAATGTTGGTATGCCTGTGCAGGCGTTAGCGTCTCAAATTGTTCCATAAAATACCGAATTATAAAGGTGATGAAATAATAAAAGACACCCGCAATAAGATACGGGCGCCGTCAGATTAGCAAGTTTAGGTGAACAATTAGTAGAACGAATGCTCACCACGTTGGTGCTCAGTAAGATCTTTAACACCTTTTAGCTCGCCTTCAAACATTTTGAGAAGTTCTTTTTCAATCCCTTCTTTTAATGTGACATCGACCATTGAACAGCCGTTACAACCGCCACCAAACTGTAAAATAGCAAAGCCGTCATCAGTGATCTCCATCAGTGAGACACGACCGCCATGGCTTGCAAGTTGTGGGTTAATTTGTGATTGTAAAACATACTCAACACGTTCGATAAGAGGTGCGTCATCAGAGACTTTGCGCATTTTTGCGTTAGGCGCTTTGAGCGTCAGTTGTGAACCCAACTGATCTGTCACGAAATCAATTTCTGCGTCTTCTAAGAATGGTGCGCTGATCTCATCAACATAAGCGGATAGGCGCTCAAATTTCAATTCTTGGTCTGTTGCTTCAACAGCGTCCGGTGGGCAGTAGGAAACGCCACATTCAGCAGAAGGTGTGCCTGGGTTGATGACAAACACGCGAATTTGGGTGCCTGGCTCTTGGTTTTCCAGTAATTTGGCAAAATGAGCCTGTGCTGCTTCAGTAATATTAATCATAATCATTTGCTCAATAATAGTTGACCGCTTTAGTTGGTTATAATACGCCCATTTGCCCCATTCCTACAAGGTGCGACAGAGTGACCAAGCCTGTACTGTCTCTACACCCGCACAAATCAGCAATTGTGCCGCGGCTTGCATCGTCGCGCCTGTCGTCAGCACATCATCAAAAATAGCGACGTGCTGCCCTATGACAGGAGTTGTTAGGGTAAATGCGCCATTAAGATTGCTGTGGCGGTGTTTACGTTTTAATGTTATCTGAGCCAGTGTATCACGAGTGCGCAATAATGAATTTCGCGAATAGGCAATATTTAACCACTTGGCTAAATATTCACCGATAAAAGCAATGTGGTCAAATTCACGTAACCATAGCCGCTTAGGGTGTGAAGGGATTGTCAAAAGCCTATCAGGCTTAGGCCAAAGCTGCTGGCGATAACCATTAAGCCAATGTAATGCGTACACTTTAGCAAGCGTGAAAGCTAATTGAGGCTGTGGGTTAAACTTATAACGATGGATTAATTTACGTAAAGGGGCTTGATAGGGGCTAACAGCGATTAACCGATGCCACGCAGGCGGCTGAATTAAGCAGCGACCACATAGGATGTGGCCTTGTTCGGCTGGTAGTGCGCACCGATGGCAGACATTTGACATGGTTGGGATGCGCTTTATGCAGAACGCACAAATCCCGTGATCCACTAATTTTAATGGCTGCTGGCATAGCCAACAGGCACCTTGCATTGTTAGCATAAGCATATTCCTGTGAAAAAAGAGAGTGTAACCATGACGCAGTTGTACTGGGAGACAATCGGTGAAGGTTCTCAAGATCTTGTGTTGCTGCACGGATGGGGGCTGAATGCCGAAGTGTGGCGTTCCATTATTCCGCGAATCTCACCGCATTTTCGTTTGCATTTAGTTGACATGCCTGGCTATGGTCGTAGCCAAGGGTTTGATGCGATGAATTTAGCCGCGATGGCTGATACTTTATGGCAACAGGCGCCTAAAGAGGCTATTTGGCTCGGGTGGTCACTGGGGGGATTAATCGCCAGTCATATTGCACTTAGCCATCCTCAGCAGGTAAAAGGATTGATTACGGTCGCTTCATCACCTTGTTTTCAAGCCCATGAGGGGAGCTGGCCGGGGATAAAATCAGCGGTGCTACTTGGGTTTGAACAGCAACTATCGACAGATTTTCAGCGCACAGTCGAACGTTTTTTAGCATTGCAAACGTTAGGCACTGAAAGCGCTCGTCAAGATGCTAAATTGCTAAAATCTGTGGTGCTCGAGCAGCCTATGCCAAAAGTGGAAATTCTAAATGCAGGGCTAGAAATTTTACGTATTACAGATTTACGTGAGGAGCTTAAAGCTCTCACCGTGCCATTTTTACGTCTTTATGGTTACTTAGATGGTTTGGTGCCACGTAAAGTCGCGACATTACTTGATGAACGTTATCCTAATTCACCTTCTGTTGTGATGCGCCATAGCGCCCATGCACCCTTCATTTCCCATCCAGATGAATTTTGTGAATATTTACTGGACTTTCTGGCACGATTGGAAGAGTGACCTATTAGCTCAGTGGCAATAAGCCACTGAGTAAAATGATAAAACTAACGTTGCTGGGTAGGCGAAAATAGGGCATAAGGGGGAGCTGGTGCGTTGTGCTGCCCAGAAAGATGTGCGTCATGGAGCGCTAAAGGGGATTTATCCCCTAGAAATAGTTCGCCATAAGATGGAGGAACGGTAGAGCTGGTAGAGCCAACCGTGTCTTCTGCCATCAACGCCTCGGGTGGGGCGGAAGGCTCAAAAGGGAGTGGTGGCGCGGACGGCGCAAAAAGGTTTGCACGATGGGTTGCCGTTTGTTCTTGGTCGGCGGCGGGTGGTCGGTGGTAATAAAACTTTTTGTATTTCAATGTTTCGGTAGAATAGCCATTTTCAAGGTTATAAGCCGTAGCTTTGCTAATCAGCGTCGTAAGAAAGGCGTCAATACTATAGAATTTTTCAACACCGACATTAGGGTCAAAGAGGGTGAAAGTTGTGACATCATCCGCTGGATTTTTACGGATATAGGCCGCTAATGTATCTTTACCGGCAAAAATTTGTATCCCTGTCTCTTTATTGCCTGTTTCAGCCTGCCGGGCGTCTTCACGTAACCCTAGTTTAATTTCAACAGGCGTTTTTATTTGAAAAAAATAGCTAAGCTCAGTTTCACTCGCTGTGATAAATCCATTTTTTGCCATAAATTGGTCATATTGCTTTAACTTGGGGCAACGCATTTGTTCCGCAGCGGTATTAAAGCAGGCCTCTATTAGGCTTTTATCGGATTTGGTAATGAGTTTTGATAAATTATTGGGGTATCTGCTGAGTAATTTTTTAAATAAAACCTTATTTAATGAGGGGTCGAGCTCATCAACGTTTTTAAGTGCTTTATTTTTCAGTGCATTAAAGTATTGTTCAGCTAATTGATGAACGCTGTCACTATATTTTTTGAAATGTTGGCTGCTTTCAACATCTGCTTTTCGGTGGGTTGCGAGTGATTGTTTGACGCCTAAACCTCGGCGATCAATTTTGCTAGAGCTGGCATGATAGTCTTGATAGCGTTTAATCACATCTAAGGGTTTTTGGATATCAAGTACTTTTTTGATACTTGTTGTGAGTAATTCATGGGAGATATCGGTTTTATTTGAAGTTAAGTGAGTACGATTAAGATAATCTTGCGCTCGCGATAACAAGCTGATGTAACTGTTACCACTATTTTTCACTGAGGTAACGAGGAAATAAGCGGTAAGGCCTTTGGTTAAATTATATTTCACTTCTGATGGGATTGCTTGATAGCCGAATTGACGAAGGTAATTAAGCGTATTATTTAAAAATAGGCTTTTATCAAATCTTGTCATACATACTTCCTCTTTTAACCTGAATGAAGTCATGTATTTTAGTGAGTAATTTGATTAAAACTTTAAAAAAGAGACATTGTCGAGGTCGCGTAAGTCATTCACAGAGCGGGGGTGACTTTATTTTATATAAAGGGTGTGAGCAATTACTGCTTTCGGGGCATCCTTTACAGCTTGTTCCGGTTAAACAGGCTGTTATATCGACTTTTTCGATTTTGTTCATTGCGACTAGTTTATCGAGCATCGCTTGGATAAGTGATTTAGGGGCATGGAGTCGTTGGCTGAGTAAGTCGAGGTCAGCTTGCCCATACAGTGCAATGAAATCCCTGATTTGTAACAAGCTGACCATCGTTATTCCCCGTTAGTGGCAGGCTTTGCCTGAGCAGTCGGAACAAGATTTGGCGGTTTGATTTGCCAGATTCAGTGTTACTCTGCTCCGTGCTCGGCGCAATAAGGTAAACAGCACAAGATTAAATATGATAACTGCAACAATAATAATTAAGCTGCTTTGCGGGTGCTGGCTAAAAGTTGCAGCTTGGTAGAACAGAGCCGCAAGGCTATAAGCCACATTCAGCCCCCATAAAATGGAGAATGCCATCCAGCTTTTATTGGTTTCACGAGCGATAGCCCCCATGACCGAAACACAAGGGACATACAGCAAGACAAAAATAAGGTAGCTGTATGCGGCAATATCGGAACCAAATTTGGCTGCCATGGTGCCCATGGATCCAGAAGCCATTTCACCATCGCCTTTACTTGCCTCGATTGGATTAGAAAGTGCACTTAGGGTAAAGGTCTCTTTCAAACTATCCCAAGTTTCTGCGACTGCATCCCCCAACTCATCGAGTAAATCAAAGGATTGGGCATCGAATGGCTCGGCTGTGATATTTTCCGCGGTGTAGAGGGTGTTTAATGTTCCTACAACAACTTCTTTTGCCATCGCACCAGTAATCAAACCAACAGTGGCTTGCCAGTTATCAGTATGCACTCCGATAGGCTGTAAAACAGGGGTAATCACTTTACTGACGGAAGCAAGAGCGGAGTCATTAATATTATCGACAGGTTTTCCTGAAAGGGAAAAACTATTTAAAGCGCCGATAAACATACTGGCAACCACGATAACTTTACCAGCACGGATCACAAAGCCTTTTAGGCGCTGCCAAGTTTGGATCAACAGCGTTTTTAAGTGGGGCACATGATACACCGGGAGTTCCATCACAAAGGGAGAGGCTTCACCACGCATTAAGGTATGTTTCAGTAGCAAACCCGTTAAGATAGCGACAACAATTCCGAGGATATAGAGTGAAAAAACAATACTTGCGCCACTTTTCCCAAAAAACGCGGAGGCGAATACC
This sequence comes from Providencia sp. PROV189, assembly GCF_028480065.1. Taxonomy (NCBI): domain Bacteria; kingdom Pseudomonadati; phylum Pseudomonadota; class Gammaproteobacteria; order Enterobacterales; family Morganellaceae; genus Providencia; species Providencia sp. PROV189. The sequence continues at coordinate 127,817 of NZ_JAMPOG010000012.1, read as the reverse complement.
GCGAAGATAGCGAGCCGCGCACCACAAGACATAAATGGAGCCATTAATACGGTAATGAGGCGCTCACGAGGTGCATCCAACGTACGTGCGCCCATAATGGCGGGAACATTGCAACCAAAACCCACAATTAATGGCACGAAGGATTTACCCGGTAAGCCCAAGGCCTGCATTAATCTATCCATCACAAAGGCGGCTCGTGCCATATAGCCCGAGTCTTCTAAGACAGATAAAAACAGGTACATCATACCAATTTGCGGTACGAGAGGGAGTACGGTATTGATACCGCCACCAATACCTTGTGCAAGGAAGACGGTGAGCCAATCAGGGAAACTGAAATACGCCCCTACCCACTGAATACCATGGATAAAGATGGCTTCTGAGGCACCTTCAAAGAACGGCTGCAAAGCGCCACCAATATTAATTGCCAAGACGAACATTAAGTACATGACAAATAAAAAAATCGGAACGCCAAGCCAGCGGTTAAGGATGAGTCTATCAAGGGATTGCGTTAATTTGTTGGGCTCCGCGGCACTGTTATTGATGGATTTCTCACAAATTGCAGCAATGGATTGGTAGCGGGCATCGGCAATTAACAGTTCAGGCTCTTCATTTAAGCTAGCTTTTAAGTGCTGTTGAGTTGCCTGCAATTGCGCTTCTGTAATATTCGCGCGCTGGCGGCTATAAATATCGCCTTCGAGTATCTGCAATGCTAACCAACGACGTTGTTGCTGACTAAATTGCTGCGCCGAGATCTGCTCAGAGAGTGAATCCACCTCTTGTAATAAGGCCGCCGGATATTCAACCAGCGCTGTCATATTGTTCTGAGGATGTTTATCAATCGATTGTTTGAGTTTATCAATCCCTGTCGCACGGGTTGAAACCAACGGAATGACAGGGCAACCCAACTGCTGTTGCAGTTTTTCAACATCAATCTCAATGTGTTGGCTTTGTGCAATATCCAACATATTAAGTGCGATGATGCAAGGCACCCCCAACTCCACTAATTGCAAAGTGAGGTAGAGGTTGCGCTCTAAATTGGAGGCATCGACGACGTTAATCAGCATATCGGCTTCGCCGCTTAAAATAAAATAGCAGGCGATTTGCTCATCGAGAGATGTCTGTTCTGAAATGGTGGTTAGCGAATAAGTACCGGGCAAGTCAACTAATTCAATATGATGCTCAGCCGTATTAAAACGCCCAACTTTCCTTTCGACGGTGACACCAGCCCAGTTACCAACCCGTTGGCGAGAGCCAGTTAATTGGTTAAATAGCGTTGTCTTACCTGCATTTGGATTGCCAATGAGGCCGATGGTTAATGGTTTCATAGTGTTTACCGATAATAAAAATACAAAATAGTAACGTGGTATAACAACACCTGATATTAAGTCGGCGTGGCTTCATCAAGGTTGAGTAAGGCGAGATCTTTTTTTCGTAGTACAAGACTAACTCGATGCGTTTCGATTTGTATTGGGTCTCCTAAAGGAGCAAAACGTACTACTTTAAAAATGGAACCCGGTAATAAACCAAGCGAGAGCAGTTTTTGTCGGTAAGCGGGGCTTATCTGCGGTGAAAAACCGAGTATTTTGTAGCTGTGTTGAGGAAGTAGTGACATATCGCCTTCCATTAGTCATAGGTAATAATACTGATGATTGTTATTAAGAGAGATACAAGTAAAAAGTCAGCATAAACAGAAAAAAATCTAATCAATAATGATAATAATAATCATCAACTATTCGTTATATTTAGCCTCTTTTTTCGTCAAATTTAATTGATGTGGATCAACTAAGCATTGAGTTTGCCGCGCACCAAGGCGAAACCCAATAAATTTATAGAGTAAATTAAAATCGATTAATGTATTTGTTTTGTTAATTATTCACGGGGCGAAATAGCTTGGGCGTGAGTAAAAACCTCTACAATCAAAGAGAAATCGGATTGTAGAGGTTGAGGGATTAGCGTTTTTTACCGAATGCGGCAGCGAGGGCATCACTCATCGCACTGTTTCCAGTGGCGGCTTGGTTTTTCCGTGACATGTCACGTTGTGCAGATTGCGGTTTACGTGAGTTTCTCTCTTGCTGGTCATTATGGCGGCGTGGTGCGCTATTGGTATCGCCGGGTTGTTCATCAAGGCGCATCGATAAGGCGATACGTTTGCGAGGGATATCAACATCCATCACTTTTACTTTAACGATATCACCTGCTTTAACCACTTTATGTGGGTCTTCAACATAGCTGTTAGACAGCGATGAAATATGCACTAAGCCATCTTGATGCACACCAATATCAACGAAAGCGCCGAAATTAGTGACGTTAGTCACCGAACCTTCCAAAATCATGCCTGCGACTAAGTCATTTATGGTTTCAATGCCTTCGGCAAAGGTCGCCGTTTTAAACTCAGGGCGTGGGTCGCGGCCCGGTTTGTCCAGCTCTTTGATAATATCGGTAACAGTAGGAACCCCAAACTGCTCTGTTGTGAAGTCGCGAGGGCTTAAGCTATTTAAAACAGAGGAGTTGCCCATAATCTCTTTAAGGGGCTGGCGAACAGTTTCGAGGATCTTTTCAACAACGGGATAAGCCTCTGGGTGAACGCCAGAAGCATCAAGTGGGTTATCGCCGTTGGTGATCCGTAAGAAGCCCGCACACTGTTCAAAGGCTTTTGGCCCTAAGCGAGTGACTTTTAGAAGCTGTTTTCTATCTGCAAAACGGCCATTCTCATCGCGCCAATTTACCACGTTTTGCGCGATCATTTTGCTTAGACCTGCAACGCGGGTTAGCAAGGCAACAGAAGCGGTATTCAAGTCAACGCCGACAGAGTTTACACAGTCCTCGACCACGGCATCGAGTTTACGAGCCAATTGAGTTTGGCTCACATCGTGTTGATATTGACCAACACCAATCGATTTCGGGTCGATTTTCACTAATTCGGCGAGGGGGTCTTGTAAGCGGCGTGCGATAGACACGGCTCCGCGCAGTGACACATCAAGATCAGGGAACTCTTGAGCGGCTAGCTCTGATGCCGAGTAAACGGAGGCCCCCGCTTCACTCACAATCACTTTCTGTGCTGTGACTTCGGGGTACTGTTTTTGCACGTCAGCAAAGAAGCGCTCAGTCTCTCTTGAAGCCGTTCCGTTACCGATAGCGACTAACTCGACTTGGTGTTTTTGACATAAGGCCGCAACGCTAGCCGCCGCTTTAGCCGCTTGACCTGTGTGTGGATAGATAGTATCCGTTGCGATAAGTTTACCTGTCGCATCCACCACCGCGACTTTCACCCCTGTCCGTAGACCCGGATCTAACCCCATAGTCGCTCGCATACCGGCTGGTGCCGCCATCAATAAGTCACTGAGGTTACGCGCAAACACATTGATTGCTTCTTCTTCTGCTTTTTCGCGCAGTGAGCTCATAATCTCAGTTTCGAGATGTAGCAATACTTTGACGCGCCATGTCCAACTAATAACCGCTTTACGCCATTGGTCTGCTGGTGCATTATTCAATCGAACATCAAGGTGACGAGTAATGATCTCTTCACAGTAACTTTCTTTTGGTGGCTCTTCAAATTGCGGGTCACAGTTTAGTGATAACTGTAAAATACCTTCATTACGACCACGGAACATGGCTAATGCGCGATGCGACGGAACGGAAGAAACAGGTTCTTGGTGATCAAAGTAGTCACTAAATTTAGCGCCTTCGGTTTGTTTGCCATCGATAACTTTGGAAACCAAATGGGCATTTTTCAGTAAATAGTCGCGAACTTTAGCTAATAATGCTGCATCTTCGGCGAAACGCTCCATTAAGATATAACGAGCACCATCGAGAGCCGCTTTCGTATCTGCCACGCCATTTTCGGCATTGACAAAGGATTGAGCGACATCATCGGGGGATTGAGTGGGGTCATTCCACAATGTGTCTGCTAACGGCTCTAGGCCTGCTTCGATAGCAATTTGCCCACGAGTGCGGCGTTTGGGCTTAAAGGGCAAGTAGAGGTCTTCAAGCTCGGTTTTATTTAAGGTGTTATTGATAGCAGCGGCGAGTTCGGGAGTGAGTTTGTCTTGTTCTTCGATTGACTTGAGGATGGTTTGCTTGCGTTCATTTAACTCTCGTAAATAGCCTAAACGGTTCTCTAATTGGCGAAGCTGAGTATCATCAAGGCCTCCTGTGACTTCCTTACGATAACGAGCAATAAAAGGAACCGTATTCCCTTCATCTAACAAGGTGATAGCAGAAAATACCTGTTTCGGTTGAACTTGTAGCTCTCCCGCGATTATTTGGCTTAGAGTTTCATTCATGTCGCTTTTTAATACCTAGTCAAAGAATGGTTAAAAAATTTATGGCACTGTTATACTTGCACAGAAGCAGAATTTCTAGGGTGAACTTTGCTAAAGTTAAAGATTAATTCTGTATATAATTTATAATTATCTAACTTGCTTACTGATTTATGAAGGTTATGAATAAGAGTCTCTTAATCACACGCGAAGGTTGGGATGCGCTAGACAAAGAACTTAAATATCTTTGGAAAGAGGAGCGCCCAAGAGTCACTCAGTCGGTTTCTGAAGCTGCGGCTCAAGGTGATCGTTCAGAAAATGCGGAATATATTTATGGTAAAAAGCGTTTGCGAGAGATTGATCGTCGAGTACGCTTTTTATCTAAAAGATTGGATCAACTAAGAATTGTCGAACCAGACCCACGGCAAGAAGGGCGAGTCTTTTTTGGCGCATGGGTGAAATTAGAAGACGATAATGAAAATATCAGAATATTCCGATTGGTCGGTGCCGATGAGTTTAATCCATCCAAAAATTGGATTTCTATTGATTCTCCAGTTGCTCGCGCGCTAGTTGGTAAGCAGGTTGATGATGAAATTACGGTGAATACACCTGGGGGGCGGGTAACCTATACAGTGTTAGAAATTAGTTATAAACCGCTAGTCCTATAAGGCGTAAAATTATTCATTAAATTTCAAGTTGATGGTAAATTAGGACGTTAACTATCTTATATTTTACTTATACACAAAATAATTCAGGTGATATGCCGTTATTAAGCGCAAGTAAAAATTTATCGTCATGACTATTTTTGTGATTTAGATAGCAGCGCTTTGTAACACCCATACAGCTTGGAGCATGGTGGGTATATTCTTATTTTAAAAATAATTTCGATAGATTGCACATCTTGAGGGCTACAAAATGCAAGAAAGCTATAAAGTTCTTGTCGTCGATGATGATATGCGTTTGCGTGCCTTGCTTGAACGCTACCTCACAGAGCAAGGATTTCAGGTACGTAGTGCCGCGAATGCTGAACAAATGGATAGGATCCTAACGAGGGAGTCGATTCATCTAATCGTTTTAGATTTGATGTTGCCAGGTGAAGATGGTCTGTCAATTTGTCGTCGTTTACGCAGCCAAAACAATCCAATACCGATTATTATGGTAACGGCTAAAGGTGAAGAGGTTGACCGTATTGTTGGTTTAGAGATTGGCGCCGACGATTACATTCCTAAACCTTTTAACCCGCGTGAATTACTTGCACGTATTCGTGCTGTATTACGTCGCCAAGCAAACGAATTGCCAGGCGCACCATCTCAGGATGATGCGATTATTACCTTCGGTAAGTTTAAACTGAACCTAGGCACCCGTGAAATGTTCCAAGGCGAAGAAAATATGCCTTTGACGAGCGGTGAGTTTGCTGTACTTAAAGTATTGGTTTCGCACCCAAGGGAACCATTATCTCGTGATAAGCTGATGAGCTTAGCGAGAGGCCGTGAATACAGTGCGATGGAACGTTCAATTGACGTTCAAATTTCACGTTTACGTCGTATGGTTGAAGAAGATCCAGCTCACCCTCGCTACATTCAGACAGTCTGGGGCTTGGGCTATGTATTTGTGCCGGACGGTAGTAAAGCATGAAGCGACTGAGGTTCTCTCGCCGTAGTACATTTTCGCGTTCGTTATTTTTGTTTGTTGCATTACTGTTTGCCAGCCTTGTCACCAGCTATATGGTGGTGCTGAATTTTGTTGTTATGCCAAGTTTGCAGCAATTCAACAAAGTGTTGGCTTATGAAGTGCGAACATTAATGACGGAGCGGATGGTGCTGCAAGATGGAACCACAGTACGGGTCTCTCCCGCATTACGTAAAAAAATCTACAATGAGTTGGGGATCACCTTTTATGCTCAATCAGCCGCGATGGAAGAAGGCTTAAATTGGGCGAAAGAATACGATTTTCTCAGCGAAAACATGTCGGAATATATTGGTGGCGAAGCCCAAGTGCGTCTTGAGCTTGGCCGCGAATATCCTATTCTTTGGTTAACCTCCTATCTTGCGCCTGATATCTGGGTGCGTGTGCCATTAACTGAAATTGGGCAAAACCAATTTTCGTTAGTATTCCGTTATACTTTAGCTATTTTCCTGTCTATTTTTGCAGGGGTCTGGCTCTATATTCGTTACCAAAACAAGCCATTACTTGAACTTGAATACCATGCAGGGCAAGTGGGGAAAGGGGTCATATTACCCGCCATGCAAGAAAAAGGGGCAACTGAGGTAAGAGCCGCGATCCGCTCCTTTAATCATATGGCTGCGGGCATAAAGACGCTTGAAAATGATCGGACAATTTTAATGGCGGGGGTCAGTCATGACTTACGTACCCCACTGACACGGATCCGATTGGCGACGGAAATGATGAGCCCTGAAGATGGCTACCTAGCAGAATCCATCAATAAGGATATTGAAGAGTGTGATGCGATTATTGGTCAGTTTATGGACTACCTGAAAACGGGTCAGGAAATGAATATGGAGTTTTGTGACCTAAATAGCATCCTCAATGAGGCAGTTACCGCTGAAACGAGCGTGACTGGTGAAATTGAAACGGCACTGGAGCCGGGTAGTCTGATCGTGAATGCGAATCCATTAGCCATTAAACGCGCCATCACCAATATGATTGTTAACGCTTATCGCTATGGTAACGGCTGGATCAAAGTGAGCAGTGGCAAAAATGAGGATTCGGTTTGGTTCCAAGTGGAAGATGATGGTGCAGGTATCAAAGAAGAAGATATTCAACGCCTCTTCCAACCTTTTGTGCAAGGTGAAAAAGCCCGTAGCAATAAGGGAACAGGGCTAGGATTGGCAATTATCCGCCGTATTGTCGATGCCCATGAAGGTAGTATCGAAATCCATAAAAGTGAACGCGGCGGTTTCGCCATTCGTGCACTCCTGCCATTGAAAGAAAAAGAAGAGTAACCATTGTCGGTAGTGGGTCGTATAAAACGACCTACCTTCTATTTTATTTCGGTATTAACGCCTATCTTACGCGCCAGTCATCATATAAAAAATAACTTACTCTATAAGTAATACCATCGTTATATAAAAGATCTGATAGTTATTTTATTTAGATAATAAACATAAATAAAATAACTCAGGTGAATTTATGCATATCTATTTTTCTAAACCTATTTGCTGTTTTCAGAGTAAAGCGGCATTAGCTTTCGCTGGAATAGAGGGAAAGCAAAAGCAGGCTACACTCTCCACGGGAATAATTAATATCAAAAACACAGTCGTAGGGCTGTTTCAAGAACCCAAAAAGGCCTTTAAGCAGGTGAAATGGAGCAAACAACTGGCAACCGTTATACAACTACCTCCAAATCAACCCTTAGCATCGAAAGGGGCATTATCTATTCCTATGCCACCCCCTATGCCAAAGCCTGATATTAAGCCCGCTCAAACAGGAGATGGCGGAAAAACAGGGATGGATCAAGTGATTGCCGAACTTAAAAATAGCCCAGTATTTAAAGCCAATGCGCAGAAATACCAAGCCGCAGCCACGGAGCAACCGACGTCGACAAATACACCGCCACCTCCACCGCCGATGGCAGAATTTGCGGGTCTTCGCAACAATATAGCGGCATTATCGCAGACCACTCATGGTAAAACGGGGATGGATCAAGTGATTGCTGAACTTAAAAATAGCCCAGTATTTAAAGCCAATGCGCAGAAATACCAAGCCGCAGCCACGGAGCAACCGACGTCGACAAATACACCGCCACCTCCACCGCCGATGGCAAAATTTGCAGGTCTTCGCAACACTATAGCGACATTATCGCAGACCGCTCATGATAAAACGGGGATGGATCAAGTAATCGCTCAGCTCAAACAACATCCGGTTTTCAAGTCAAATAAAGAACAATGAATATTTGCTTGTTGTTTGCGTAGCTGGCGTGAGGCTCAATTTTCGCTGATTATCTGCCTGCTTTATCATAAAGCAGGCACCACGCGAGATGACCATTTTGTGATGGTAGTCTGACCGCATACGCAAATTGCTGATTTTAATCCCTTGATGGCAAGCGCATGTTTCTCCCTTGAAACGGTGAATTAAACCGTATTATCAAAATAGAGAAGCAGTAAAAAAGGATTTTACGACTTTTTTATGACAGTTTGTCATGGTGGTCTCAATATAGAGATATTCTGCTCTGTATTTCATTACTCATTGATTTTATGGTCAATTTTGTTTTTTAAGCTGCTGTTTTTTTTCGATAGCTAGACGAAAATCGTCAATTGTCATAAAACTGTCATAAATCAGACATGTTGTTGTCATCAAATTGTCCTATTTTTCCTACCGTGACATTTCACCAACAATTTACTACTTAATTGTTTCTATACATCCCCGGAGGGATTATGAAAATGATGCGTACAACCTTAGCTAGCGTAATGGCAGCAACCCTTTCAATGACTGCAATGTCTTCTTTTGCTGCCACAAGCTTAACTGGCGCGGGTGCAACATTCCCTGCTCCTGTTTATGCTAAGTGGGCGGACTCTTATCAGAAAGAAACAGGTAATAAAGTGAACTATCAGGGGATTGGCTCTTCTGGTGGTGTTAAACAAATTAATGCAAAAACGGTTGATTTCGGTGCGTCTGATGCGCCATTAACCGATGAAAAATTGAAAGAAGATGGCCTATTCCAGTTCCCAACCGTAATCGGTGGTGTGGTACTGGCGGTTAACGTAAAAGGTATCCAGTCAGGTCAATTGACATTAGACGGTACAACATTAGGTGATATCTACCTCGGTAAAATCACCAAATGGAATGATCCTGCCATCGCTAAATTGAACCCAGGTGTTAACTTACCCGATCAAAACATTGCAGTGGTAAGACGCTCTGATGGCTCAGGTACGACGTTCGTATTTACGAGCTACTTATCAAAAGTCAGCTCAAGCTGGAAAAATGATATTGGTGCAGGCTCTACAGTAAACTGGCCGAAAAACAACGTCGCAGGTAAAGGTAACGATGGCGTTGCAGCTTTCGTCCAGCGTTTACCAGGCTCTATCGGTTATGTGGAGTATGCCTATGCGAAACAGAATAACCTTGCTTATACTAAACTCATTTCCGCAGATGGTAAGGTTGTTTCCCCAACAGGTGAAAGCTTCAGCGCAGCAGCGAAGAAAGTTGACTGGTCTAAGTCATTCGCTCAAGACCTGACTAACCGTAATGGTGAGAACGCATGGCCAATTACCTCAACCACGTTTATCTTAGTTCACAAAGATCAAGCGAATGCAGAAAAAGGAAAAGCTGTGCTCGATTTCTTTAACTGGGCTTATGAGAAAGGTGGTCAGCAAGCAGAAGCATTGGATTATGCTATCCTTCCTCAAGAAGTTGTGACAGCAATTCGTGCAGCATGGAAAACAGAAGTCAAAGATAGCCAAGGCAAACCACTGTTCTAATCAGTGAGCCTCGGGTTGGTAATGGTAGGCGGATGCTTAGGATTAACATCCGCCTTCTGACGTAGTAACTAAATCCTACTAAATAAAGTAGGTGTAGGATGAGACAAAGCGCATGGCCGAAAAAACAACGGCATTTAAAGCACCGAGCAAGTCAGGCGATGTGATATTTGGCGCATTAGTCAAAATTGCCGCGCTAATCACTTTGTTAATGCTTGGTGGCATCATTATTTCCCTTATTTTTGCCTCGTGGCCGAGTATGCAAAAATTTGGGTTTTCGTTTTTATGGACTAAAGAATGGGATGCTCCCGCTGAGGAGTTTGGTGCGCTTGTGCCTATCTATGGCACCATCGTCACATCACTGATAGCCCTGATTATTGCAGTACCCGTGAGCTTTGGTATTGCTCTTTTCTTAACTGAACTTGCACCTAATTGGTTAAAACGCCCATTAGGGATTGCGATTGAGCTTCTCGCTGCCATTCCTAGTATCGTTTATGGTATGTGGGGGCTGTTTGTTTTTGCGCCGCTGTTTGCGGAATATTTTCAAGAGCCTGTTGGCAATGTGATGTCGAGTATCCCAATTGTCGGTGAGCTTTTCTCAGGTCCTGCATTCGGGATTGGTATTTTGGCAGCAGGTATTATCCTCGCCATTATGATCATTCCTTATATTGCCTCTGTCATGCGTGACGTGTTTGAACAAACACCTGTCATGATGAAGGAGTCAGCATATGGTATCGGTTGTACCACATGGGAAGTGATCTGGAATATTGTTCTGCCTTATACACGTAACGGTGTGATAGGTGGGGTAATGTTAGGTTTAGGGCGCGCGCTTGGTGAAACAATGGCGGTGACCTTTGTAATTGGTAATACGTATCAACTGGATAGTTTCTCGTTGTTTATGCCGAGTAACAGTATTACTTCTGCATTGGCGAATGAATTTGCCGAAGCGGAAGGTGGTCTACATACCGCTGCGCTGATGGAACTTGGGTTAATTCTATTTGTTATCACCTTTATTGTTCTGGCGATATCAAAACTCATGGTTATGCGTTTAGCGAAGAACGAGGGCCGTTAATATGTCGACATCCGATAATATTGTCGTTAATCAAAAAGAACGAGCCCGTCGTCAGGCATGGCGACGCCAAGTTAACCGAATCGCTCTGTTTGTTTCGATGCTAACAATGGCATTTGGGCTGTTCTGGTTAATTTGGATTTTGTTCTCAACCGTTACCAAAGGGTTCGATGGCATGTCATTGAACTTGTTCACAGAAATGACTCCTCCACCGAATACGGAAGGGGGCGGCCTTGCTAATGCTATCGTAGGTAGTGGGCTGTTGATCTTGTGGGCAACGGTCGTGGGTACACCGCTTGGGATCTTAGCAGGGATCTATTTGGCAGAGTATGGCCGTAAATCATGGCTAGCTTCTGTAACGCGTTTTATTAATGACATTTTGCTTTCAGCACCATCGATTGTGGTGGGGCTATTCGTCTATACCATTGTGGTGGCGCAAATGCAGCACTTCTCTGGCTGGGCTGGCGTTATCGCATTGGCGTTGTTGCAAATTCCGATTGTTATCCGTACCACTGAAAACATGTTGAAGTTAGTGCCGGATAGCTTACGAGAAGCCGCATATGCGCTAGGTACGCCAAAATGGAAAATGATTTTATCGATTACGCTTAAAGCATCTGTCTCCGGGATCATTACAGGTATTTTGCTGGCTATTGCTCGTATTGCGGGGGAAACCGCACCATTACTGTTCACATCACTGTCGAACCAGTTCTGGAGTACGGATATGAATGAGCCAATTGCTAACTTACCCGTCACTATCTTTAAATTTGCGATGAGCCCGTTCTCTGAATGGCAACAACTGGCATGGGCAGGGGTTCTATTAATCACCCTATGTGTCTTGTTAATTAACATCGTCGCACGTGTTGTGTTTGCTCAGAAAAAACACTAACCCCGGATTGAATAAAGATTTATAGAGAGAAGTTGCCATGATTAATGCAAATGATATTGCAAACAGTAAGATTAAAGTACGTGACCTTAATTTTTATTACGGGAAATTCCACGCATTAAAAAATATCTCATTAGATATCGAAAAAAATAAAGTCACCGCCTTTATCGGCCCATCTGGTTGCGGTAAATCGACCTTACTGCGTACCTTCAATAAAATGTATGAGCTGTACGGTGAACAGCGTGCGGAAGGTGAAATCTTACTTGATGGTCAAAATATTCTGACAGACAAACAGGATATCGCTCTGTTACGTGCCAAGGTCGGAATGGTATTCCAAAAACCAACGCCATTCCCAATGTCAATCTACGATAATATTGCATTTGGTGTACGCCTGTTTGAAAAACTCTCTCGTGTAGAGATGGATGAGCGCGTTCAATGGGCATTAACCAAAGCGGCTCTGTGGAATGAGACCAAAGATAAATTACATCAAAGTGGTTATAGCCTATCTGGTGGTCAGCAACAGCGTCTATGTATCGCACGTGGTATTGCTATCCGCCCTGAAGTGTTATTGCTTGATGAGCCGTGTTCAGCTCTTGACCCAATTTCAACAGGGCGCATTGAGGAGTTGATCAGCGAACTCAAATCTGAATACACCGTGGTGATCGTAACTCATAATATGCAACAGGCTGCGCGTTGTTCTGATTATACGGCCTTTATGTATTTGGGTGAGCTGATTGAGTTTAATAATACAGACAAGATGTTCACCACACCTGAAAAGAAACAAACTGAAGACTACATTACTGGTCGTTACGGTTGATATGGAGCCGACTATGGATACGCTGAACCACAACAAACATATTTCTGGGCAGTTCAATGCTGAACTGGAACATATCCATACAGAGTTGATGACAATGGGAGGGCTGGTTGAAGAACAGCTCACCAAAGCTATCACAGCGATGCATAATCAGGATGAGGCTCTTGCGCGCGAAGTTATCGAAAATGACCATAAAGTCAATATGATGGAAGTGGCTATTGATGAAGAATGCGTGAAAATTATCGCAAAACGCCAGCCGACAGCGAGCGATTTGCGACTGATTATGGCAATTTCTAAAACGATTGCCGAACTTGAGCGTATTGGTGATGTTGCCGATAAAATTTGCCAAACTGCATTGGAAAAGTTTTCTCACCAGCACCAGCCGTTATTGGTGAGCCTTGAGTCATTAGGTCGTCATACTGTGCAAATGTTGCATGATGTCTTAGATGCCTTTGCACGCATGGACTTGGAAGAAGCCATTCGGATTTATCGAGAAGATGAAAAGGTAGACCAAGAATACGAAGGGATCGTGCGTCAACTGATGACGTACATGATGGAAGACCCAAGGACTATCCCAAGTGTACTGACTGCGCTGTTTTGTGCTCGCTCTATTGAACGTATCGGTGATCGTTGCCAAAACATCTGTGAATTTATTTTTTACTATGTCAAAGGCCAAGACTTCCGCCATGTAGGTGGTGATCGCTTAGAAAAGATGATCACTAAGAAGGAATAACGAGGTAATGCCGCCAAGGGGCCGCCTCACGGTGACTCCTTGGTACAAACTTTCTTTTTCGTCTGGGGTGATACCCGCTCTAGTCAACCTTTAAACATTTCCGTTTTTCCTTTTCGTTATAAGAAAAGGCTATTCATGGTTTAGACCATAATTTAGGGCGTCTCCGATGGTGTTTGCCCTTTTTTTATATCCGCATTTCTATATTCTTTTTTGATATAAATATATTAACTAATAGTATTTCAAGAAATAAGCGTTCCTTGATAACTTGGGATGGTCAATTTACATAAGTTTACCGTCAGAGGTGTTCAATGAAAGCTCGCGTTTTAACTACCGCACTACTTGCAGGCCTTGCGCTGGTGGCCAATGTCGCCAATGCAGATAAGCTGGATGATATTAAGCAAGCGGGTGTGATCCGTATCTCTGTTTTTGACAGTAACCCACCATTTGGTTTTATTGACCCACAAACGAAAAAACTCGCGGGCTATGATGTTGATATCGCACAGGCGATAGCGGATGACCTTGGCGTCAAGTTAGAGTTGCGTCCAACCAACCCAGCAAACCGTATTCCACTACTGACTTCAGGTAAAGTCGATTTAATTGGGGCAAATTTCACTATCACTGATGAACGTGCTAAGCAGGTTGATTTTTCTATTCCTGATTTTGCAACAGGGCAAAAGTTTATTGCGCGTAAAGGGGTATTGAAGACGCCTGATGATATCGCACCTTTACGTATTGGTGCCGACAAAGGTACCGTGCAAGAAGTGACATTACGTGAACGTTATCCGAATACAAAAGTCATTTCTTATGATGATACACCACAGGCATTTGCGGCTTTACGCAATGGTAACGTGCAAGCAATTACCCAAGACGATGCAAAATTAGTGGGATTACTTGGTAACTTACCTGAGAAAGTCAAAGCAGATTTTGAAATCTCTCCATTTAGCATCACTCGCGAATATCAAGCGGTTGCTGCCGCTAAAGGTGAAACACGTTTAATCGAAAATGTGAATAACACGTTGTTGAAGCTTGAAAAAGAAGGCAAAGCAGAACAGATTTATAACCGTTGGTTTGGCCCTGATACAAAGGCCGCTCAACCTCGCGGTGAGTTCAAATTTGCACCACTGGATCAGCAAAAATAATAGGCGTTCTATTTCGCCGATTCCATGCTCACTGGTCGATAAGCATAGAATAAATAGCCCCGCATATTATCGCGGGGTTCTTAGTTATAAAAGGCAGCACTTATGTTTGAAAAATTAACGAGCGGCGAGTTTCTTTCTGAGCATTTTTTAGCTCCCGAGTATTTGGAATGGTTTGGTTATGGTTTTTTACTGACCCTCTGGATCTCCATTTGTACCATTATCGCTGCAACGTTATTAGGTTTTGTGGTTGCTGCGGCAAGGGATAGCCAAATTGCTCCGCTACGCTGGATTGTCGGAGTGTATGTTTCCGTTTTTCGCAATACCCCGTTGTTGGTACAACTCTTTTTCTGGTATTTCGCTTCCGGTGAAATTTTATCATCGGATATGATGGCGTGGCTTAATACTCCCCACGAAATCACATTTGCGGGGATGACGCTCAGTTGGCCTTCGTTTGAATTTTTAGCAGGTTTTATTGGCTTAACGTTATATACCGTACCATTTATTGCCGAAGAAATACGCTCCGGTATCCGTGGTGTACGACAAGGCCAAAAATATGCCGCTTTTGCGCTGGGTTTAACAGGGTGGCAAGCGATGAAACATGTGGTGCTACCCCAGGCCGTTAAAATAGCCATGCCACCTCTTCTCGGGCAATACATGAATGTCGTTAAAAACTCCTCTTTAACCATGGCGATTGGTGTGGCTGAGCTATCTTATGTATCACGTCAGGTTGAAAGCCAAACACTACAGACATTTACGGCATTTGGCCTAGCCACTGTGCTGTATATTGCGATTATCGCGGTAATGGAAGGTTGGGGGCAGTGGCGAGCGCAACGTAATTTAGTGGAGAGTGTGTAAGATGGATTTTTCAGTCATTGAGCAAAACTGGCAGTACCTTTTGTTTGGTGCGTTTCCAGATGGCCCTATTGAAGGTGCCGCATTAACATTAATTATCAGCTTGGTCGCGGGGGCAATGTCGATTGTATTCGGTACGCTTGGTGGTGTTGCCTTAGCGATGTTACGTGGTTTCTGGATGAACCTGTTCGCTGCTGTTTTAGGCTTTTTCCGCGCCATTCCCGTCATTATGCTGATTTTTTGGACTTATTTCTTTTTGCCCGTTGTGCTCGGAACCGAAATACCGGGTATCGCCTCAGTGATTTGCGCTCTCGCCTTAATCACGTCGGCGTATTTGGCCCATGCGGTTAAGGCGGGCATTTTAGCAATAGGCAAAGGGCAATGGCAGGCTGGCTTATCGTTAGGTTTTAGCCGTTGGCAAGTGCTTTGGCAAATAGTTTTACCCCAAGCATTACGCATGATGGTGCCATCGTTTATTAACCAATGGGTTGCGCTGATTAAAGACACGTCTTTGGCTTACATTGTGGGCGTTGCTGAACTGTCATTTTTGGCAACACAGGTGAATAACCGTGAAATGGTTTATCCACTCGAAATTTTCTTATTTGTCGCGTTTATTTACTTTGTCATCTGTCTGACATTAGAAATTGTCGCCAACTTGATAGCAAAACGTTTAAGTCATCATCGTGGGGCTAAACCATTTGCTGCGAAGCGGTCATTACTCTTTTGGCGTAGGCAGAAGCTACTCGCCTTATCGTAATCATCATAATGTGGCGGTGCAAATGGCGCCGCCACGATCACGCAAAAATTTCTTTTTTCTGTAAATTCCAATTCATCTTGCTGTATCAGTAAGTTAACGCACTTTTGAGTATTATCATCACGCAAACGTTTTCTTTTTTTCATTTTAACGGTAACACTCTCGATTTGTTTGTTGTAGGATAGGGCGAAAAAAACTTTTTTTGGGCGCAATATCTAATGAGTAATCAATCTTCTGGCTCTGTGCAACAACAGGGTCTGTTCCAACGCGTGTTTAAATTACAAGAACACGGAACAACGGCGAAAACTGAAGTCGTTGCAGGTTTTACAACCTTCCTCACAATGGTCTACATTGTCTTTGTTAACCCTCAAATTTTATCTGTCGCAGGGATGGACATTAAAGCCGTATTCGTAACGACCTGTTTAATTGCGGCTATCGGCAGTATTTTGATGGGGTTATTAGCAAACCTACCTATCGCGGTGGCACCAGCAATGGGGCTAAATGCCTTTTTTGCTTTTGTCGTCGTTGGGGCGATGGGGTATTCATGGCAAGTTGCGATGGGCGCTGTGTTCTGGGGCGCTGTGGGTCTCTTTATTCTAACACTCTTTCGTATCCGCTACTGGATCATTGCAAATATTCCATTGAGTTTGCGTGTGGGGATCACCAGCGGTATCGGTCTATTTATTGCCATGATGGGGCTGAAAAATTCAGGTATTATCGTGGCGAATCCAGACACTTTAGTCTCCATTGGTAACTTCACCCAACATAACGTTTGGTTAGGTGCTCTGGGCTTTTTCATTATTGCAATTTTAGCTGCCCGTAATATTCATGCAGCAGTATTAGTTTCCATTGTGGTCACTACCTTGATTGGCCTTGCATTAGGCGATGTGAAGTTCAACGGCATCTTCTCTTTGCCACCTAGCATCACCAGTGTAGTGGGGCAAGTCGATATTTTGGGATCACTGGACTTAGCGCTGTCTGGGGTCATCTTTGCTTTTATGTTGGTTAACTTATTCGACTCATCCGGCACAATGATTGGGGTTACGGATAAAGCTGGCATTACTGATGCTCGCGGAACATTCCCGCGCATGAAGCAAGCACTCTATGTGGATAGCTTAAGTTCTGTTGCCGGCTCTGCAATGGGAACATCATCGGTAACCGCTTATATCGAAAGCTCTTCGGGGGTATCTGTTGGTGGGCGTACTGGTCTGACTGCCATTGTGGTCGGGGTGTTATTCCTATTAACCATGTTTATTTCTCCTTTAGCGGGTATGGTTCCTGCTTATGCAACCGCGGGCGCGCTGATTTATGTTGGCGTGTTGATGACATCCAGTTTAACGCGTGTGAAGTGGGATGATTTGACGGAGTCGGTGCCTGCATTTATTACTGCGGTCATGATGCCATTTAGCTTTTCGATTACAGAAGGTATTGCATTAGGCTTTATCGCTTACTGTGCAATGAAGATCGGTACTGGTCGTTGGCGCGACTTAGGGTTATGTGTTGTTTTAGTTTCCATTTTATTTATTTTAAAAATGGTTTTAGTCGACGCCTAATCACCTTCCTTATCTAACGGCTCCCTTCTTGGAGCCGTTTTGTCATCAAATACTCTTAATTGCTATCAATTCGAGCTATAATCAATAAGACTGACAAGCAAAATGCAAAAAACCGTTTTAATTGCTGCTCAAGTGCTTTCACAGCTTGAGGGATTCTGCTAGATTCCGCAGCAGAAACTGACTTATCAAGGTATCAGACCATGAATTCACCAAAAAAACCGGCAAGTAAAACCGCCAGCAAAACCAAGAAAAAGTACCGTAAAACAAAAGAAGAGCTTAATGCAGAAGGGCGTGAGCGCAAACGCCAGAAAAAGCATCGTGGTAATAAATCAGGGGCGCGTTATCAAGAAAAATCAACGAATAGCAAGTCTGGAAATCAAAATCAGGCCCTAGACCCACGTGTGGGTAGCAAAAAACCGATTCCGTTGGTTGTTGATGATAATGCGGTGGTAACACGCCCAGCGCCCGCTAAAGAGCCGGCAGTAAAAGTTAAATTATCACCAGAGCAAGAGCTTGAAATGCTTGAGCAGGACGATCGTTTAGATAGCTTGTTGGCGCGTTTAGAAGATGGTGAAACGGTGACAGCGGAAGAGCAGGCGTATATTGATACTTGTTTAGACCGCATTGATGAGCTGATGTCTATTTTAGGTATTGAACTGACCGACGACGATGAAGAAGAAGACGAAGATAAACTGGATGACATTATGCGTATCCTGAAAAGTAAATAATCGTTTTTCTATCTCCTCCGGTGCACTGCTGGAGGAGGTTTTGGTTAAAATTCATTCAAGTCATGCGACTTTTGGTGCTGCATCAACTCTCTCTTGCCAATCACAAGTTATAATTTCTTTTATGTTATTATGTCGTGTATATAAGTTCGCCAATAAAAAAGCATAAGATACAGCCTGTAAGTAGGTATTCGGCGCAATTGAGGAATGTTAATGTCAGAGCAAAATATCGTTTGGGATCTCTCTCTCATCCAAAAATATAATTATTCAGGGCCACGCTATACGTCATACCCGACAGCTTTGGAATTTAACCAAGAGTATGATGAGAGTGCGTTTGTGGCTGCAACTCAACGCTACCCTGAAAACCCATTATCGCTCTATGTTCACATCCCTTTTTGCCATAAGCTTTGTTATTTTTGTGGCTGCAATAAACTGGTGACACGGCAAAAGCATAAAGCAGATGAATACTTGCAGGTCATCGAAAAAGAGATTATTCAACGTGCAGCCTTATTAAAAGGGCGAACCGTTACACAGATGCATTGGGGCGGCGGCACACCTACTTATCTCGATAAGGCTCAAGTTAGCCATTTGGTCACTTTGCTCAAAACACACTTCCATTTCTCTGATGACGTTGAAATGTCGATAGAGGTAGATCCCCGTGAAATTGAACTGGATATGATAGATCATTTGCGCAGCGAAGGGTTCAACCGCCTGAGTATGGGGGTGCAAGATTTTAATAAAGACGTTCAGGTTTTAGTTAACCGCGAACAAGATGAAGATTTTATTTTTGCGCTCATTAATCGAGCAAAAGAAACGGGGTTTACATCAACCAGTATTGACCTGATTTACGGTCTACCAAAGCAAACCCCAGAAAGCTTTGCTTTTACCTTGAAAAAAGTGATTGAACTGTCACCGGATCGTTTAAGCGTGTTTAACTATGCTCATTTGCCTAACTTGTTTGCGGCACAGCGTAAAATTAAAGATGAAGACTTGCCAAGTGCTGAGCAAAAACTGGATATTTTGCAAGAAACCATCGCGACCTTAACCTCAGAAGGCTATCAGTTTATTGGTATGGATCACTTTGCCAAACCACAAGATGAGTTAGCCGTTGCACAGCGTGAAGGGATTTTACATCGCAACTTCCAAGGCTACACCACTCAAGGGGATTGTGATTTATTAGGATTGGGCGTATCGGCGATCAGTATGTTGGGTGATAGTTATGCGCAGAACCAAAAAGATTTAAAAACCTATTATGCGCAAGTAGAAGAGCAAGGGCATGCTTTGTGGCGTGGGTTAGTGTTAACCAATGATGACTGCTTACGCCGAGATGTGATAAAGACACTGATTTGTAATTTCCAACTTCATTATGCGCAAATTGAGGCGCTTTATCCTATCGAGTTTAAACGCTATTTTGCAGAGGATTTAGCGCTGTTAAAACCGATGGAAGAAGATGGCTTAGTCGAAATAACAGAAACCGCGATTAAGGTGACTCCTCAAGGGCGCTTGCTGATCCGTAATATCTGTATGTGCTTTGATGTCTATTTGCGTAATCAAATGCGTCAACGCCAATTTTCTCGTGTTATTTAAATACATGGCTCCATATTACAATGGAGCCGTTTGAGTATTTAGCGTTCGATTTTCTCTAGTAACTGGTAAGTAGCTGTAATGCGCTGAGGAATAGGTATCCATTTATTGGATAGCATAACAATGGCAATCTTCTCTTCTGGAATAAATATCGCGTATGTCGCAAAGCCATTGCTAGAGCCAGTCTTGTTATAATAAGCGCGTACTTCTGGCGCCATGGCTGGCTTAATCAATTCCACTTTTTGTGGTTTGAGAGCCATATCATCACGGTTGCCTTGCAGTAATTGTGAAAGCGACACCGGCCATGGATAGCTTTCCCACATCATATCCTGCACAAACGAATCGGTTAGGTAAACGCCAGTATGGGTGTTTTCAATCGCTTCTTGCCAAGTTTTCGCCACTTTAATGGATTGCATATTGATTTCTAAATAACGGATCAAATCTTTGGCATTGGACTTTAGGCCATAAGCCTCTGGACCAAGGATTGCTAGGTTTAAGCGAACAGGCTGATTTTGCTTATTGTAGCCTTGTGCGTAATATTTCTCTTGGCTTTTGGGAACATGGATATAAGTATGTTTTAAGCCAAGTGAAGGCAGCATCAATTTTTCCATAGCCTGAGAAAAAGGCATATTAAGTTGCTTTGCCGTCACGATACCAAGTAACCCAACCCCTAAATTTGAATAAGAACGATATTGTCCAACCTCATTGTCAGGAAGCCATTTTTGATAATACGCCATTAATTGATCGTTGGTTTTGATATCGCTAGGTACAAATAGCGATAACCCTGATGTATGGGTGGCTAAATTCATCACGCTAACATTATCAAAAGCACTGCCTTTTAATTCAGGTAGGTAATGACTGACACTTTGGCTAAAGTCGAGTTTTCCTTGAATTTGCGCATAAGTTGCCAGTGTTGCGGTAAAGGTTTTTGATAAGGAGCCAATTTCATACAGCGTCCTATCAGAAACAGGAATTTGGGTCTGTTTTGACTGAACACCGTAATGGTAAATAGCTTGTTTGCCATTCACTGAGATGGCAACAGACATACCCGGGATCTGTTCTTGTTTCATCAGGGGCTTGATAATGTCATCGACCTCTTGCTGTGTAAGGGCAAAGGCGGAAATCGATGTCATTGCTAAACTTAAGGCGATAAAAAGCCGCCCCTGACGAAAAATATTTTTCATAGAGTTATCCATTAAAGTAAAAGTTTTAGTTATTGATAATTAAAATTCAGGTATTCTAATTTCCACATGCCTTAGATGCTGAGGCATTGATTAATACCGTATTGTCCGATGATGAGCAAAGAGTATGCCTATTTTAAATTCTGATTTGAAACGATATAAAATTCGATGAGGTAAAAGAAAAACTTATGTCAGGGAATTATCGTCATCGTCTCCCTTTGAATGCGTTGAGAGCATTTGAAGCTTCAGCGCGGCACCTAAGCTTTACAAGAGCAGGGCTGGAGTTGAATGTGACCCAAGCCGCTGTGAGTCAGCAGGTACGTTTGCTGGAAGAGCAGCTTGGACTTGAGCTATTTATTCGCTTACCTCGGGGGCTGGCTCTGACCGATGAAGGGTTGGCTTTACTTCCTGTACTCAGCCGCTCATTTGACCAAATAGAATCATTGTTACAACAATTTGAAGATGGGCATTACCATGAAGTCTTGAGTGTCTCCGTTGTCGGTACGTTTGCAGTAGGTTGGTTATTACCACGCTTACCCGCTTTTGCTGCATTGTATCCTTATATCGATTTGCGCATCATGACGCACAATAACGTGGTTAATTTAGCAGCTGAGGGGGTTGATTTTGCGATCCGTTTTGGGGAAGGATTGTGGCCATTAGCAGAAAATACGGCGCTATTTTCAGCGGCTCATACCGTACTGTGCTCTGAAAAAGTGGCCAATAAGTTAACTCATCCATTAGATTTAAAAGATCACAGTTTGATGCGCTCTTATCGTAAAGACGAATGGGAAAAATGGCAGATAGCAGCAGAGCTTGAGCCATGGCGAGTGAAAGGGCCAATTTTCGACTCTTCGCGCTTAATGGTTGAAGCTGCGCTGTTAACGGATGGCGTGGCGCTGGCTCCAAGTTGTATGTTCGAGCACGAATTGAGCGCCGGTACATTGGTTCAACCGTTTGATATTAGCGTCACTTTAGGGGGATATTGGCTGAGTCGATTGAAATCACGACCGATAACCCCTGCAATGGCTATCTTTCGTCATTGGCTACTTGCAGAGGTGCAGAAATAAGCCTGTGGTGATTTACTCGATACCCAACTCTTTTAATTTGCGGGTGAGAGTATTTCGCCCCCAACCTAATAAACGAGCCGCTTCTTGTTTGTGCCCATTCGTATATTTGAGGGCGCAATTTAGCATGGTATGCTCCATTAGAGGAACGGTTTGAGCTAATAAGTTTTCTTTACCTTCAGCTAATGCACTGTGTGTCCACTGCTCGAGCAGTTCAAACCATGATGGATGATGACTTGTGACAGACTGACGTGCTGCTGGCTCCTCGCTAGCATCGTCCGGTTGTGGGCTATCCAACAGGTCCTCTGGTAAATCTTGCGGTAGAATTTCTTGGCTAGCCGCCATAACCGTTAACCAGCGACAAACGTTCTCCAATTGCCTCACGTTACCGGACCAATGATAGCGTTGCAGAATATGTTCACTATCTGGATGTAGTACCTTACTATCGACACCTAGCTCTTTGGCAGTATTTTGTAAAAAATAATGGGCAAGACGTGGGATATCTTCTGTTCTTTCACGTAATGGTGGGAGCTGTACACGGATGACATTTAAGCGATGAAATAAATCCTCACGGAATAGCCCCTCTTTAACACGTTTTTCTAGATTTTGGTGTGTTGCTGCGATAATACGCACATCGACTTTTACCGGAGTATAACCGCCGATACGATAAAATTGCCCTTCCGCAAGAACTCTCAATAGTCGTGTTTGTATATCTAGAGGCATATCGCCAATTTCATCAAGAAATAGTGAGCCGCCATTAGCTTGCTCGAAACGGCCTTGCCTAACCTGTGTGGCGCCAGTAAAGGCCCCTTTTTCATGACCAAATAGCTCTGACTCAATGAGATCTTTAGGAATAGCCGCCATGTTGAGAGCAATAAAAGGGCCGTTGGCACGGGGGCTATGCTGATGCAGTGCATGTGCAACTAATTCTTTACCTGTACCGGACTCACCATTAATCAGCACACTAATGGATGAGCGAGAGAGGCGACCTATGATCCGATAAACCTCTTGCATAGCAGGAGCTTCACCTATCATGGTGGAAGAGACACTCTCCGTTTTCTGTTTAGAATCACGTTCGAGGTGGTTTTGTTCTCGGCTATGGCTCAAGGCGCGTTCGACTAAAGCGACGGTTTCATCAATATCAAAAGGCTTAGGTAGGTAATCAAAAGCCCCCGATTGATAAGCATTTACCGCTGCATCAAGATCAGAGTGTGCCGTCATAATAATAATGGGAAGCGATGGGTGCGACTGCTTTAGCCGATTAAGTAAGGCTAAACCATCAATACCCGGCATACGAATATCTGATAACAAAACATCAGGGCAATCATGCTCTAAAGCGGCAAGAACAGCATCGGCACTGTCAAAGCAGGTGCAATGAAAAGAGGCACTATTTAAGGCGCGCTCAAGCACCCAACGAATAGAACTGTCATCATCAACAACCCAGATTTTTCCCTGCTGCATTGTTATCCCCTATTTTTTAATTGGTAGATAAATAGAAAATTCGGTATGACCGGGCCAACTGGTAAATTCAATTTTCCCAGCGTGCTGATCCACTAAACTGTGAACGATAGATAAGCCTAATCCTGTTCCGCCCTCGCGACCACTTACCATAGGATAAAACAACGTATCTTGGATAGCGGGTGGAATACCTGGGCCATTATCTTCAACATCAATACGAGCGGCTAAGCGATAACGCTCCCCTTGTAACATGACCTGAAATGCTGTGCGAGTGCGTAGCGTTATTGTGCCACCCGTATCGGAAAGTGCTTGTAACGCATTACGGATAATGTTGAGTAGAACCTGTTCAATTTGATCGGGATAGTACTCAAGATCAGGCAAACTAGGGTCATAATCGCGTATTAACGTGATATTTTCGGGCTTCTCTAATGACACAAGGCGCACGATATTTTCAGCGCTGTGGTGAATACTCTGTTGCGTTTTTGGCCCAGGGTATTGGGGGCCAAGTAATCTATCGACTAATGCCCTTAATCGGTCGGCTTGTTCAATAATAACTTGCGTATATTCATTCAGTTTTGGGTCAGGTAATGCCCTTGAAAGCAACTGTGCAGCGCCTCTTAAGCCGCCTAATGGGTTTTTTATTTCATGAGCCAAACCCCGGATCAGCTCTCTTGCTGCCAATTGCTGAGCATTTTGTACCTGCTCTTGGCTGAGCCTGCGTTGGCTATCTAATTGAGACAGTTCCAACAAAATAAACTGAGCAGAGAAAGGCTGTGCACTTAACGACATGACATGGGAATGATTATTAAAAACGAGCGTAACTTCGTTATCGGTGAAGCTATGGCCCTCTTTTAAGCTATTTAACATTAGCTCATCATTTAAGGAGCAATAATTGCAAAGTACAGGTAATGGGGTGCCATATATTTTACGTTGGCTTTGGGCAAGTATTTGTAAAGCCGCATGATTGGCATAATGGATCACAAGGTCATAATCAACGATTAAGACGCTGTTTAACAGTGAATCAAGAATATGTTCCGGTGCTGGCAAATGTTCGGCTTTCATGTAATTCTGCTCCTGCACTATTTTGGTGCATTATACTTGATTTACCCAACAAAGCTGCAATTTGAATAACGGTGCCGTAAATAAAATGATACCACTGAAAGTAGGAGAAAAGGCCCCATCAGAGATGGGGCAAATGTTTCACGGCAACAAAGACTAGCAGTGGAACGGCGTGTTACACACTGTAGTACATTTCAAATTCTAATGGATGCGGGGTCATGCGAACGCGTTGAATATCGCTACGGAGTAGTTCGATATAGGCATCAATTGCATCGTTGGTGAATACACCACCGCGAATTAAGAATTCACGATCTTTATCTAGCTCAGCCAAGGCTTCTTCTAGTGAACCAGCCACTGTTGGGATCTCTTTTGCTTCTTCTGGTGGCAGGTCGTATAGGTTTTTATCCATGGCGTCGCCCGGATGGATTTTATTGATAATGCCATCAAGACCCGCCATTAATTGCGCAGCAAACGCTAAGTATGGGTTGGCTGCTGGGTCAGGGAAACGCACTTCAATACGACGCGCTTTGGTGCTTGCAACCACAGGGATACGAATAGATGCAGAGCGGTTACGTGCAGAATAAGCCAACATAACTGGTGCTTCAAAGCCCGGAACCAGACGTTTATACGAGTTGGTTGTTGGGTTAGTGAAGGCATTCAGTGCGCGTGCGTGTTTGATAATGCCGCCAATGTAGTAAAGCGCCATTTCTGACAAACCACCGTATTTATCGCCTGCAAATAGGTTAATACCATCTTTTGACAGTGACATATGGCAGTGCATACCTGAACCGTTATCACCGACTAATGGCTTAGGCATAAAGGTCGCCGTCTTACCGTAAGCATGGGCAACATTGTGCACGACATATTTATAAATCTGTGTTTCGTCTGCTTTTTTGGTCATTGTATTAAAGCGGCATGCCACTTCGTTTTGACCTGCGGTAGCCACTTCATGGTGATGAGCTTCAACGATTAAGCCCATTTCTTCCATGGTGGTACACATCGCAGAACGGAGGTCTTGTGAAGAATCGACGGGGGGAACTGGGAAGTAACCGCCTTTTACACCCGGACGGTGGCCTTTGTTACCGCCTTCATATTTTGTACCAGTATTCCAAGCCGCTTCAATATCATCAATGTGATAGTAGCTGCTGTGCATGCTGTTACCAAAACGAATATCATCAAAGATGAAGAATTCAGGCTCTGGCCCAAACAGCACGGTGTCAGCAATACCGCTGGCACGTAAAAAATCTTCTGCACGTTGAGAAATAGAGCGCGGGTCACGGTCGTAACCTTGCATTGTGCCTGGTTCAAGAATATCGCAACGAATGATCAAAGTTGGGTCGGCAAAAAATGGGTCGAGCATTGCAGTGGATGGATCTGGCATTAGCACCATGTCAGACTCGTTAATGCCTTTCCAGCCACCAATTGATGAACCATCAAACATTTTACCTTCTTCAAAGAAGTCTTCGTTGACTTGATGAGCAGGGATGGTGATGTGTTGCTCTTTACCTTTGGTATCAGTAAAACGCATGTCAATAAATTTTACTTTGTGCTCTTCTATCAGCGATAAAACGTGTTCTGCGGACATCGTCGGCTCTCCTGGTCAGGTCGGGTCTGCAAAATAACCACATACAGTTGCGTTACTTTTTGCAATTATTTCTGGCTTTTCAGCATCAGTTAATCAAGGTGTAACTTCTCACATAAAAGTATAAGCGAAAAACGTGCCAACTTTTTAAAATAGCCTAAATATGGAGTGTTACGCCGTTATGACAAATTAGTAGGAGAGTACATGTGAATTACTGCACCAATATGGTGCACTTTCTGTGTGGAGTGCACCATATTGGTGCTTTAGTAATAAAAAGCGAGGAT
This sequence comes from Providencia sp. PROV189, assembly GCF_028480065.1. NCBI lineage: Bacteria > Pseudomonadati > Pseudomonadota > Gammaproteobacteria > Enterobacterales > Morganellaceae > Providencia > Providencia sp. PROV189. Next base: position 101,389 of record NZ_JAMPOG010000012.1, on the reverse strand, counting down.
TAGCGGCTACACAAAGGTTTTGCCGTGCCAAAGTAAAGTCATTATTAATGGCTAGTAGAGAGGGGGAGCTTTGACCGTTAGCCCTGTGCTTGACGTCAAAACACAAGGCCATTTAGATAAAATAAATGATTAACCAACCCGCTTTTTATTCATCAATGTTATCAGTTAATAAAATGTTGACTTGCTCAATTTGCTGTACGGCATCATTGATGATTTGCGCAATTTGACGAGTTTGTTGTTCACTTAATTGTTTTAAAACCATTTTATGGCGCAAGAGCGCTTTAAAACGGCTGACAGCCATTTCGATCTCTTCAGATAAATTACCGCCGTGCTGCATATCACGCGCTTTGGCTAATTTACGGAAAATAATGGTTTCTGTCTCTTGATTCGCTTTTAAATGTGCTGCACCTTCTGCCGTGATTTTGAAACTTTTACGGTTACGTTCAACCACTTCTGACTCAAGGAAACCTTGTTCTTCGAGTAGTGTTAGCGTCGGATAAATAACACCTGGGCTTGGTACATAAAGGCCATTTGAGGCTTCTTGGATATCTTTGATAATTTCATAGCCATAGCTAGGTTTTTTAGCCACTAATGAAAGTACCATAATGTGCAAATCACCATGATCAAATAAACGGCGTAATCCACGACCTCTATGGCGACCACCACCCTGCCCACGTCCCTCACCGCGACCATGGCAACCTTCGCCATGACCATGACGACCTTCACCGTGGCAACATTGGTGTCCATGACCGTCTTCATGGCGTGAATGATAAACATGACGGCAACAATGAATTCGCATATAATTCTCCTTGATTAGATATATCGAATTTACGAGAACAAATATAATTAGATATATCTAATTGGTCAATTTAGATATATCTAAATTACAGAAAAAAGCGTGAAAGAGGGAGTTAGTAGAAGAATTTCTATTTTTTATTCTTTTTTACGGCTGTTAAAATTTAAAATATAGCGTATTATTCTGTTACTTTGTGATTTCTCAGTATTGATACCAGTTATTTTTTGAGATATTCCGTAGTTGTTACGCAACTAAATGTTTTTTAGTTAAAAACTTTTTATACAGTGATGAAATTCACATTTATTCCACTTGCGCGGAAAAACGTGTAAAATAACAGCAAATTAACGTAGAAAGTATGCTTCCTATTTTGCAGTTTTATAGTTAGGCTCTATAAAGCATATTCCTTTCCTGTCAATTAAACGGTAAAAATCCTTGTCAATTCAAAATTTAAGAAATATCGCCATCATCGCTCACGTTGACCATGGCAAGACAACACTGGTTGGTAAATTATTGCAGCAATCAGGCACGTTCGGTGAACGTGAAACTGTGGATGAGCGTGTTATGGACTCCAATGACTTGGAGAAAGAGCGTGGTATTACTATCCTTGCCAAAAATACCGCTATCAAATGGAATGACTATCGCATCAACATCGTAGATACCCCAGGTCACGCCGACTTTGGTGGAGAAGTTGAGCGTGTTATGTCAATGGTTGACAGCGTTCTGCTGGTGGTTGATGCCACTGATGGCCCTATGCCACAAACACGCTTCGTTACCCAAAAAGCGTTCGATAATGGCTTAAAACCGATTGTTGTTATCAATAAGGTTGACCGCTCTGGTGCACGCCCTGATTGGGTTATTGACCAAGTATTCGATTTATTCGTTAACTTAGGCGCAACGGATGAACAGCTTGATTTCCCTATCGTTTACGCGTCAGCAATAAACGGTATCGCGGGTCTTGACCATACAGATATGGCAGAAGACATGACCCCGCTTTATGAAGCAATTGTCAAATATGTTGAGCCACCAAAAGTTGATCTGGAAGGGCCTTTCCAGATGCAAGTTTCACAACTAGATTACAACAGCTACTTAGGTGTTATCGGTATTGGTCGTATCAAACGTGGTACTGTTAAGCCAAACCAACAAGTGACAGTTATCGATAGCGAAGGCAAAACACGTAACGGTAAAATCGGTAAAGTTCTGACTCACTTAGGTTTAGAACGTATTGATTCTCAACATGCAGAAGCAGGTGATATCGTTGCTCTGACGGGTTTAGGTGAACTAAACATTTCAGACACTATCTGTAATGTGGGTAATGTTGAAGCGTTACCAGCATTGGCGGTCGACGAACCAACCGTGAGCATGTTCTTCTGTGTTAACACCTCACCATTCTGTGGTCGTGAAGGTAAATATGTGACTTCGCGTCAGATCCTTGACCGTTTGAACAAAGAGCTAGTGCACAACGTGGCATTGCGTGTTGAAGAAACTCAAGATCCAGATGCATTCCGAGTTTCCGGTCGTGGTGAATTGCACTTGTCAGTTCTGATCGAAAACATGCGTCGTGAAGGCTTTGAGTTAGGTGTTTCTCGTCCAAAAGTTATCTTCCGTGAAGTGGATGGTCGTAAACAAGAGCCATTTGAGCAAGTGACTTTAGACGTTGAAGAGCAGCACCAAGGTGATGTCATGAAAGCGTTGGGTGAGCGTAAAGGTGACCTACGTGACATGATGCCAGATGGTAAAGGCCGTGTACGTCTTGATTATGTTATCCCAAGCCGTGGTTTGATCGGTTTCCGTACTGAATTTATGACGATGACGTCAGGTACGGGTTTGCTGTACTCAACATTCAGCCACTACGATGATGTTCGCCCAGGCGAAATTGGTGGTCGTCAAAATGGCGTATTGATCTCGAATGGTCAAGGTAAAGCAGTTGCTTACGCCCTGTACAGCCTACAAGACCGCGGTAAGCTATTCTTAGGTCATGGTGCAGAAGTGTATGAAGGCCAAATCATTGGTATTCACTCACGTTCAAATGACCTGACTGTGAACTGCTTAACAGGTAAAAAACTGACTAACATGCGTGCGTCTGGTACGGATGAAGCGACAACCTTGTCACCACCAATTAAAATGACTTTGGAACAAGCACTAGAGTTTATTGATGATGACGAATTAGTTGAAGTGACTCCACAGTCTATCCGTCTGCGTAAACGTCACTTAACTGAAAACGATCGTCGCCGTGCGAACCGTTCAAAAGAAGACTAATTTTTAGTTATTCTTCTTGCTGAAGGCGCTCATTGGGCGCTTTCAGATTGCTAACAAAGTCCTAGCCTAAAAGGTTAGGACTTTGCTGTTATGGGGCTAGTATAAATAGTGAGCTAGCCGACATATTCAAAGCCTCTCATTCCCATCATATTAATTCCAAACTATCGCACGAGATAAACACATTTCGGAAGGATATTTACGTTCGTAAAATCAATCAGTTCTGAGTGATATCTATTATCACACTGCAACTTGAGTAGATATAACGAATAATCAGTCATCGCGCGTGGAGAAGGAAAGCTCTTCCCAAAATTACCTTAATTTTGTTAGGCGCGATAAACGAACAGTAACGAAATTATTAGCGACACACATGTGTGACGACCTGAGCGGAATAAGTACAAACTACCGTGCATACAGCGCTGTATGTACGGTAGGGTAAGAGGATGGCGGGAAGCTATCCCACCTTCTATTGATACAGTAAATTTTAAAGGTAATGGGTGAATTATTAAGGTGTCAGTTGAGGATAAACCCCTGGCCCTATTGGTAAACCGGCATAGTACCAACCGACGAGCAGCAATATCCATACTGCAAAGAAAACCAGTGGGTAAGGCAGAATTAAGGTGTAATAAGTACCAAGTTGGGCATTTTTGTAATATCGCTGTAGAAACCCTAAAAATAGAGGTAAGAATGGTGACATCGGTGCAAGTGGGAGTACCGCGGAGTCAGCGATACGAAAGACTATCTGTGCAAAAGCAGGGTGGAAGCCTAACAGCACAAACATTGGCACAAATATTGGCGCTAAAATAGACCAAATTGCGGAGCCACTGGCAATAAACATACATAAGAATGCAGATAAAAACATCAAACCAATAAAGGCAGGCACGCCTGTCATTCCTAAATTTTCGAGTAAATCAGTCAAGCCAATCGCCATAAATTTCCCCATGTTGCTCCAGTTGAAAAACGCAACGAACTGAGACAGAGGGAAAACCATGACAATAAAGCCCGCCATGCTTTTCATGGGGTCAACTAATAGGTCAGGAATATCATTTGGTTTTTTAATTTGCTTGGTCGAAATACCATAAGTAATTGAGACGACAAAGAAGAAAATAATGATGACAGGCACAATACCTTTAATAAATGGTGAAGGGATCACCGAGCCTGTCTGTGGGTCACGAAGTGGTGCACCTTCAGGTACAACCATTAATGCGACGAGTCCAATAAATATTAATGCCGAGAGCCCGCTCATTAATAACCCACGATTTTGTAATGGGGTTAATTTTTCTAAGCGGTCATGAGAAGTGCCTTCCCACTTTGGTAATCGTGGCTCAATAAATTTATCCGTTAAGATGGCACCTGCAATCGTTAAGACGATGACGGATGTAGCCATAAAATACCAGTTATCAATGACACTAACATGTAAGTTAGGGTCGATGATCATGGCGGCTTCCGTACTGATCCCAGAGAGTAAAACATCCGTTGTAACAATCAGGAGGTTAGCGGTAAAGCCGGAGCCTACGCCAGCAATAGCCGCGAGTAGACCCGCGACGGGGTGACGACCAACCGCAATAAAAATTAATGCACCTAAAGGGGGCATAACCACCAAAGCGGCATCTGATGAAATATGGCTGAAAAAGGCGATAAATAACACCATATAGCTGGCGTAACGTTTATTAATCCCTGATGCCATCTTGTACATTAAGGCTTGTAATAAACCCACTTTTTCAGCGAGTCCTGCCCCGATGACGAGTGCTAAGATGGCGCCTAATGGAGCAAAGCTACTGAAGTTTTTGACAATATTAGGCAAAATCCACTGTATGCCTTCGACACTCAATAGGTTCTTTACGGAAACGAGTTCGCCGTTAGCTGGGTTCTTTACCGATAAATCAAACCAAGAAAGGATAGCCGTAGCGACCATTAAGATCGCCAGAAGATAGACAAAAAGAATGAAAGGGTTTGGTATTTTATTCCCAACACGCTCTATCCAACGAAAAATAGCACCTGGGCTCTTATTCATTGATGTTGTGGTTTGGCTCATGATGTTTTTCCTATGTATTTGCAATTATTGTTATTTTTATGGTCTTGATGGCGGGATTTGTGATTGTTATTGACCCGCCAATACAAAATTACTGCAATTTAGACGGCTTAACGTCAGGGGGAATTGGGCAGTGGTAAGGTTGTTGAGCACGTTGACGTTGAAACTCACTTTTTGCTTGAGCGAGTAAGTTCGGTGTTGTGAGTAGATCAACGGCGGTAGCTGCCATAATTTTCCCTGCTAATAGCATGCCTTTATGGGCGATAGATGTTCTTCCTTGCGCAACCAATTGCCATGTATGCAGAGGTGTGCCGAATGCAAAGCAAGGGCTAAAGCATTGTGCCGTTGGTGTGACCCAGCTGACATCCCCCACATCCGTTGAGCCATACATCAGTTCTTTTGATTCAACATAGGGTAAAACTTCATCCGTCAGAGCCTTGTTACCTTGGCGCTCACCCCATTTTATCGCTTGTTCACCACCACTACGCGCGGCATTCAGTTTTGCGTTGTGCAAATCATCTTTGGTTAAGGTGGCATGGATCTCTTCTGCAAATTGGCGCTCTTGCTCGCTGTATTCAGGAATACCGTAATGGGTAATATGCTGATACATCGCTTTTTCAATAGTGCGATTAGGAACATAATTTGAGCATGCTTTATCGAGTCGGATCTCTAATTGTGTACCAGTCATTAAAGCTGCGCCTTTAGCGATATCAATAACTCGTTGATAAATATCTTGAGCTTGGTCTAGCTGTGGTGCACGAACCAGATACAAAACTTCGGCATCTGCTTGAACGACGTTAGGGGAAGCGCCTCCCGTATTCGTGACTGCATAGTGGATGCGCGCTTCTTGAATAATATGTTCACGTAAAAATTGAACACCAACATTCATTAGGCTAACCGCGTCAAGTGCGCTACGGCCTAAATGTGGAGAGTTTGCCGCGTGTGCTGCAATGCCTTTGAAGCGAAATGCAGTTTGAATATTGGCGAGGGATTGAACATTGAAAACACCACTAAATGATTCAGGGTGCCATGTTACCGCCGCATCTACATCATCAAATAAGCCTTCTCTTACCATAAAAGTCTTACCTGAGCCGCCTTCTTCACCCGGACAGCCATAGAAACGTACTGTACCTGGTAGTTGGTTTTCCTCTATCCAAGCTTTTACGGCAAAGGCGGCAGCTAATGCGGCAGTTCCCAATAAATTATGCCCACAACCGTGACCATTACCGTTTTCAATAACGGGGCTAGGATGGCTACAAGCGGAGTGCTGACTTAAACCAGCAAGCGCATCGAATTCACCCAGCAGCGCTATCACAGGGGCGCCGGAGCCAAAGCTGGCAATAAATGCGGTATCAATATCGCCCACCCCTCTTTCTACAGTAAAGCCCTCTTGCTCCAGTGCATCAGCGAGTAGCCCAGCCGAGAAGGTCTCTTCAAAACGGGTTTCTGGATGATCCCAAATCGCATCGCTTAATTGGGTGAAACGTGCGCGATTCTGTTCAATATAATGATTGATGAATGATGTGAATGCGTTACTCATTAGGGTGATCTCCAAATTCAGGTAGCGAAAGCGCAATAGTGGCTAAGGTTTTGACGGCAACAGGCATAACATCTTCATCAAAATCAAAACGTTCATTGTGATGCCCTGCGCTAAGCTCAGTACCGAAAATCATATAGGTTGCTTGCCCACCAAGTGCTTTGGTGCGCTCCATAAAGTAGGTTGCATCTTCTGAACCTGCTGCTTGAGGTTTATCTTTAATAACGGAAGTCAGCTCAGGAATATTGTTCTGTGCTAGACGCATAATGAAATCGACCCATTGCGGGCTAGGATGACTACTTTGTGCAGCGCCCATTAATTTGATGTTGAAATCAACATCTTGCATTTTGGCGGCACCTTCAATGATATTGAGGGCTTTTTGATACATAAACGCATTAATATCATTCGTTTCGCCGCGCGTCTCAACTTTCATTAATGCGTGATCAGCAATGACATTACGTCCAATTCCTGCATTGAGTACACCAACATTGATACGAGAACTACCTTCACTATGCCGAGGAATACCATATAGACCCAGTGTGGCCTGAGCGGCGGCAACTAATGCGTTTTTGCCATCTTCTGGTCTTGCTCCTGAATGTGCGGCTTTCCCTTGAAAAGTGACATCAAATTTAGTGGTCGCAAGAAAACTTTTACTGCCACACACTAATTCCCCTTTAGGCACTCCAGTGCCGATATGTATGGCGACAAAGAAATCGACATCATCCACAACACCAGCGGTTGCCATTGATTTTGCTCCACGGGTTCCTTCTTCGGCAGGCTGGAAAATAATTTTGATACGACCAGTCAGTTGTGCTTGAAATTGCTTCAAGATATGTGCCAAACCGAGGCCAATGGCGGTATGACCGTCGTGACCACAGGCGTGCATCATATGGGCATTACAAGAAGAGAAGCCTTCTGCGTGTGGACGGTGCTGCTCAGTGAGATCTTCATTCAGATCTAACGCATCCATATCAACACGAAACGCCAGTGTAGGCCCCGGTTTACCCGTATCTAACGTCGCAACGATCCCCGTAAATCCTCCTGAAAAATAGGGAAGCCATTTGGTTAGCGCGCCTTGCTCAATGGCTCGTTTTTCTTGCTCTGCCAATTGCTGTGGTGAGGGAAGCCCCATACGATCTTCAGCGTTGATGACCTCCTTTCCTAGCTGTAATTGGTAGCCAAGGCGGTCCAGCTCATCAGCAACTAATGTTGCAGTTCGAAATTCAAACCAACCGGATTCGGCATATTGATGAAAATCACGCCGCCAAATTTGTAATTGATGTGTGATGGATCCAATAGCGTTATTTAAAGAAATCTCCATAATTGTTATCTCTTTTAGTTATCACGACAAAGTGGGAGTGGCTCGGTATAAATACCCAGAACGATTCAATTTAAATAAAATTAAATTTTATTTAATATTTTTAAACTAATTTAATATGCTGCATTTGATTGTTTTAATAATTAAAAAATAGTTAATAAGTAGTTATGTTAATTATTTGTTATTATCAAAAGTTGACTGTACACAATCAAAATAGGGTAAAAAAGATACGATTATCTTTGTCTATATAACTAATGGTTATCAGGGGCTAATATGGCTTTGCCAATAAAGTTGAATCAATTAAGGGCATTCGTTGAAGTGAGTCGCCATGGCAGCATTAGGGCGGCAAGCCGTTTTTTACAGCTTTCTCAGCCAGCATTGACCAAATCCATTCGTGAATTAGAAAGCTCTTTGGGAGCAAAATTATTTATTCGTAGTAATCAAGGGATCTATTTAACGGATTGTGGAGAAAGTTTTTTACGTCGTGCCAGTATTATTTTGGAAGAGTTACGTGTAGGGCAAGAGGAAATACAGCAGCGCATTGGGTTATCCAGCGGTACGATTAATATTGGTGTCGCAGGGAGTATTGCACGTTCAGTGATGCCAAAAGTCATTATTCAATTTCATCGTGACTTTCCCAATATCAAGATCCGTATCATGGAAGGGCAATTATTGACGATGTTGCCGCAATTACGCCAAGGTGAATTAGATTTTACGGTGAATACTTATTACCCCGGTAGTTTGGATGCTGAATTTAATTTTGAAAGGTTAATGCGCAAAGAATATAAGGTGATCATGCGTAAAGATCACCCGATGAGGCATGCTACGTCATTAGAGCAATTAGCAAATTGTGACTGGACAATGCCGACACCGAAAGGCACTTATTATAAGCAGCTTTCTGAAGTGTTCTCCAGAATGGAGAGACCAATGAGCTTTAGTGTGACATGTGAAACATTAATTGGCTGCATGAGCTTGGTGGCACAAAGCGATTTTTTGACGATTGTCTCTGTTGATACAATTGATGACCCTTTATTTGACCAGCAATTTATCGCACTAGATTTGGCTGAAAAATTGCCTTATGCAACTTTTGCGCTGGTGCAACGGCGGGATCATACCTTGTCGCCAGCAGGGGAGCATCTAGCTCGACTGTTTCGAATCTATTGTCATGATAGAGATGATGGCACCCTTTATTAATAAAAAAACAACAAATAATCTGCAATTAGGGCTGTTCAGTTGTATGAATTATGATTAAAGTGAATTTAGTTAATAACAACGAGGAAACGGTATGCTGTATATCTTCGATATGGGTAATGTGATTATTGATATCGACTTTAATCGTGTTTTTGATAAATGGTCAGAGCTGAGCGGTACGCCTTCTGAGCAGATCAAATCACGGTTTACTTTTGGGAATATCTTCCAACAACATGAGTGTGGCAAAATTTCAGATATTGAATTTGCTGAAATGCTATGCGAAGAACTTGGCATTACACTCAGTTTTGAAGAGTTTGCGGAAGGCTGGCACGCTATCTTTATGTCGGTGCGCCCAGAAGTTATTGATATAATGGAGCGCCTACGTGAGCAAGGGCATCGTGTTGTTGTTTTATCTAACACCAACCGCCTACACCTTGATTACTGGCCTGAACATTACCCTGAAATTGCAGCCTCCTCTGATTTCCTCTACCTATCTCAAGACTTGGGGATGCGCAAACCTGATCCAGCCATTTACCAATATGTTCTGGAATCTGAAGAGTTTGACGCGGCAGATGCCATATTCTTTGATGATGTTGAGGACAATATTAAGGCTGCCGAAGCGCTAGGTATCAAAGGTGTTCATGTCGTTAACAAAGACACTGTACCTGAATATTTTCGTACTTATGACTTCAACGCTGAAGTCGAATAATTAATGAGTTATCACCGTGGAGTAACCTAAACCGTTACTCCATATTTTTATAGAGTTACCATGATTGCATTAATACAGAGAGTCGCTCATGCAGCAGTCGTTGTGAATGAGCAAGTTGTTGGTCAAATCGGTTCTGGGTTACTTGTTTTACTCGGCGTTGAAAAAGATGATGACGAACAAAAAGCAAAACGGCTGTGTGAGAAAGTACTTGGTTATCGAATTTTTAGTGATGAACAGGGAAAAATGAACCTGAATGTTCAACAAGCTGGCGGTCATTTGTTAGTTGTCTCGCAATTTACATTGGCAGCAGATACGAAAAAAGGGATGAGACCCAGCTTTTCAGGGGGAGCAGAGCCTGCACGCGCTGAACAGCTATATGAATATTTTGTTGAACAGAGTCGCCAACAAGGTGTGATCACTGAAACAGGGCAATTTGCCGCGGATATGCAAGTCAGCCTGACCAACGACGGTCCTGTGACTTTCTGGTTGCAAGTCTGATTCAACTATTTAGGGGGAGACTATGTACCATCTGCGTGCACCTAAAGATGACGCTGAGTTTGATGCTTATTACCAGTTCCGCTGGGAGATGTTACGTAAACCCTTTAATCAGCCTCTTGGTTCTGAGAAAGATGGCTATGATCTTACTGCTTATCATCAAATGGTCGTTGATGATAAAAACCGTATTTTAGCGATCGGGCGGCTTTATATTAATGCCGATAATGAAGGCGCGATCCGCTTTCTTGCTGTTAATCCTGTGATGCAAGGTAAAGGTTTAGGTAAACTCATCTTGATGGCCCTAGAGTCCATTGCGCGACAAGAAAGTGTAAAACGCATTGTATCGAGTGTTCGGGAAGAGGCCGTTCCTTTCTTTAGTAAGATCGGCTTTGAAAGTCGTGGCCTTATCGCTGGTGAACTGAAAACACCCGTTCGCCACTATTTAATGATTAAACCGATTGAAACCCTCGATCAAATCCTCCATCGACCCGATTGGTGCGGCGAACTGCAACAAGCGTGGTATAAATATATCCCGTTAAGTGAAAAAATGGGTGTTCGTATTGAACAATATACAGGGAAAAAATTTATTACCACGATGCCTGAAGCGGGTAACCAAAACCCCCATGAAACAATTTTTGCAGGTAGCCAATTTTCACTGGCAACATTAACGGGATGGGGTTTGATTTGGCTACTCATGCAAGAGCACCAACTCGGTGGTGATATTGTCTTAGTGGATGCCAGCATTCGTTATAGCAAGCCTGTTAGTGGCAGGCCAACAGCCGTTGCCGATATGTCACATATGAGTGGCGACCTTGACCGTCTCGCAAGAGGAAGTAAAGCGAGAGTGAAACTTGAGGTAGCCGTCAGTGGCGCGAACAGTGAGGTTGGAGCAGTATTTAGTGGTGTCTATATGGTTTTACCGGTGGAAAAGACCATAAAATCATCTTGATGATAGCGATTGAGAGGCAGGCCAATGAGATGATTGGCCTGCCTTTCTATTATTGCGTAAGTAGCGCTGGGAGCTGATCGTTCGTTGGTAGAGAGCCCACAGGTTGTGACTCAGTAGGGGGCGCATCACTCTCAACAGAAGAGGTAACAACACCGTTCACCACAGTCCGATACATTTGCTTCCCTTGCAGTGGAGTAGCGACTAATTCACCATTTACGCTTTTTGCTAAGGATGGCGCTAATAAATCCCCTTGTAGTGATGTATCAAAATCGCCAATGACTTGAGGTGGAAAGCCTTGCCAGCCCCATTGATTTAGGACGGAAAGGTCGACATTCGTACCTGAAGCTCGCAGTAAAAATGGCACTTTTTTAGGTGACTGCTTCACCAATAGACCTACCTTCACAACCCCTTTATCAGTGCTGGCAGTTAATGAAGCCGCAGCAGAGGCTTGCCCACTTTGGCGTAAATCCATATAAGGCCGGCGTATCATAACTTGATTAACCGTTCCGCTATCTGCATTGAATGAGGCTTTACCACTCCAAATTCCCCACTGTTTTTGCTTAATAAGACTCACATTTTCTACGTTGCCACTGAGCGCAGTCAATTCGAATGGGAAACGAGAGTCGATATTCATAAGCAATGATTGAGATAGGGTAAATTGTTTGATAGTCAGCCCTGATAGCCAATTAGGAGAAGGTTGACTGAAAAATTGCAGCCAATTTTCAGGCAGGGTGTATAAAATACCGGCTAGTTTTGCGTCATTGAGGGTAAGGGTTTGGTCGTTACGTTGCCACACACCATTAAGGCTAAATACCCCTTTATAGTAATAACCTGAAAGCTTTTCAATGTTGAGGTTATCGCCCTGAATATTGAGATCACCAATCAGTGTATCGACCTGTTGGTCCTTGATAACCAATTGATTAACAGTAAAGTTAATATGGCTCTTAGGACTGCTCCAACTTCCTCTCACCCAGTTGATATGGTCAATTTCAGTATTAAGCCCTGAGATTGCCCAGTCTTTACCTTGGAGATCAACATTAGTTAGCGCAACATTTTTTAATGAGATAGTGCGTTGGCTCTCGATTGCTTCACGCAATGAGTCAAAGGGAATGCTATTTTGCCAGCCAACTTTATCCATCGCTAAAGAATTAATGGTGATAGAACCGTCTGCTAATGCTTTTCCTGAGCCTGTGATGTAGCCATTATTAAGATAGCCGCTGGCATCGGTAAATTCAGTGAGATTCTCTTGAAGCTTCCCTGTGATTGCAACATTTTTTAAGGGCAATTCATTGATATCTAACTGTTTAGTGGTGAAGCGGAAATCACCATAACCAAACGGGTGGTTTGTGGTTGGCTGCCATGGTGTGATGCCACCTGTGAACCCAGAAACTTGAAGGCGATTTTCTGCTTGGTTTAGCTGGATATTGCTATTTTCAAACTGGAGGATATTTGCACTCAATGGAATTGGCGTTGACGTTTCTGAGGTCGTCGCCGCTAAATTACCTTGCGTGATCACGAAGCGACGAATTGCGGTACCGCTAAACAGATTCCGCCAATTAACATCGACAACAATTTGTTTCGCATCCAGTGTCATGTCTTGATTACGCGAAGCGATTTTTACGTCTTGGAAAACAAATTCACCCGCATTCGAAAACTCATGCCCCATGATACCAACATCAATATCAAAATCGGTGAATTTACTTAAAAAATGGCTAGCGTAGGATGCACCCCAGCGTGTTTGCAACCCTGCATAGGTGAATATCACGGCGAGTAAGAACAGTAGCAGAAGCGCTATGATGAGCTTGGTTAACCACCTCATGGTTTATCTGCCCCTCCATAATTGGACTGATGGGTAAATGCGCTGATGGATAAATTATCAAGATAGAATACAGAATAACCGCCAGTGTATTCAACTCTGGCGGTAAATGACAGGTTACTTTTCGTGAGGGAAAATTAAATTCAGAACAATTGCGGTTAAACCCCCTGCGGCAATACCGGATGAAAAGAGTGTTTTCAGCCAATCAGGGGCAAATTGTAAAATAAGTGGCTGTTGTGAAACCCCCATACCGACCGCAAGCGATAAGGCGATAATCATAATTGCACGGCGGTTGAGGGGTTCACGGGAAACAATACGCACACCAGAAGCTGCAATCGTACCAAACATCACAATGGTGGCACCGCCTAAAACAGGCTCAGGAATTTGTTGAACAAAGCCGGCGACAGCAGGAAATACCCCTAATAGGATCAACATTAAAGCAACGATATAACCCACGTAGCGGCTTGCCACGCCAGTAAGCTGGATCACGCCATTATTTTGGCCAAAGCAGGAGTTAGGGAAGGTGTTAAATACAGCAGATACCATGGAGTTCAAACCATTTGCTAACACTCCGCCTTTAATTCGCTTCATATAAATGGGGCCGCGCACAGGTTGCTCGGAGACATCGGAGGTCGCGGTGATATCGCCAATTGTCTCTAAAGAGGTCACCATAAAAATGAGCATGAGTGGGATCAGCAAGTTCCAATCAAAGGATAATCCATAATAGAAAGGTTCAGGTATGGTGATCACGGATTGTGTGCTATCGGTGTCTTGAGTTGTGGGAAGCATATCCATCCACCAAGCCGCAAGATAGCCGATTGCCATAGCTATCACCAAAGAGGCGACGCGTAAGTAAGGGTTTTTTTGGCGATTGAGTAAAATAATGACAGCCAACACAATACCTGCCAGTAGCAAATAATCGGGGGAGCCAAAGGTATTATCAGTTATTGCGCTGTGCCCGCCACCAATAGAAGTCAGACCGACTTGGATCAGTGACAGCCCAATGATCATGACTACCACGCCAGATACTAATGGGGTAATCACTCGACGAGCTAAATGCAGAAAACGCGATAAAACAACTTCAGTGAGTGCTGCGACCAACAGTGTGCCAAATAGTGCCGCCATCATTGAGGGGATATCAGCGCCACCTTGTTTGAGTGCAACACCCCCCATAATTAAAGGTGCAACAAAGTTAAAACTGGTGCCTTGGATAGATAATAGCCCGGAGCCAACAGGCCCCCAAGCACGGATCTGAATTAAGGAAGCAATACCCGAAGCAAACAGTGACATACTGATAATGCGCTGTGTTTCATGGGCGGGTAGCCCTAATGACTGGCAAATAAGCATTGCGGGGGTAATGACGGCCACAAACATGGCGAGAAGGTGCTGACCCGCAGCAAACAACGCCTGAGGGAGTGGTGGCCTATCTTCTAAACGGTAAATGAGTTCACTTTTTGGCTCGACTTCAACGGCCTGTCTTTGAGATGCTTCGGTGGTCATTTTGGTATTTCTCTGCCAACAAAAAACGCATTGTAAAGCGACCACGTAAAAAAGCAATCGTTTGCGCGAAAAATATTTCTTTATAGTTAGATAAGGAATGTCACATTTTTATATGTTTTAACTTGTGTTTATCTCCGATTTTTTTTCTAATTCAGGAACCTGCTTTTGGCGTTTTAAGGAAGAAATTAACGTCTTACTAGTTTTAAATAATATTAACAACAGACGAGGTACATAAATGTATCATCTCGATGTCTACGGTACGCTTGTGGCTGCTACCCTTGTGCTATTGCTCGGACGTAAGCTTGTAAAATCAGTTCCTTTCCTCGAAAAATATACTATCCCGGAGCCTGTTGCAGGCGGGTTGCTGGTCGCTTTTAGCTTATTGGTGATCAAGCAAGTATTTGATTGGAGCTTGTCTTTCGACCTTTCATTACAAGAACCTATGATGTTGGCATTCTTTGCCACGATTGGTTTAAACGCAAACTTAGCCAGCTTGAAAGCTGGTGGTAGAGCACTGTTTATTTTCATTTTTGTCGTTGTAGGTTTACTATTAGTACAAAATACGGTTGGTATTGCCTTAGCCGAATTACTTGGCCTTGACCCGCTAATGGGGCTGCTTGCTGGCTCTATCACTTTATCTGGTGGTCATGGTACAGGGGCTGCTTGGGGTAAAATCTTTACGGATAGCTATGGTTTCCAAAGTGCGACTGAAGTTGCGATGGCATGTGCAACATTCGGTCTTGTGCTTGGCGGGCTCATTGGTGGGCCAGTTGCACGTTTCTTAATCCGTAATATTCCAACGCCAGGCACTGCTGAAGATGATAAAGATGTACCAACAGCATTTGAGAAGCCGCAATCAGGCCGAATGATCACCTCTATGGTGTTGATTGAAACTATTGCATTAATTGCGATTTGTTTGATGGCGGGGAGTTTTATTGCTGGCTTACTGGCAGATACTGCCTTTGCACTTCCTAAATTCGTTTGTGTGTTATTTGTTGGGGTTATCTTAAGTAATAGCCTATCTTTAGCGGGCTTTTATCGCGTGTTTGACCGCGCGGTTTCTGTTGTTGGTAACGTTAGCCTTTCCCTATTCCTTGCGATGGCTCTGATGAGCCTGAAGTTGTGGGAACTGGCATCTTTAGCGATTCCTATGCTGATTATTTTGGCAGTCCAAGCCTGTGTGATGGCGGGTTATGCTATTTTCGTTACCTTCCGCGTGATGGGTAAAAACTATGATGCGGCGATATTGGCGGCAGGGCACTGTGGTTTCGGCCTAGGTGCAACGCCAACAGCAATCGCGAACATGCAAGCGGTCACGGACAAATTTGGTCCATCACACCTTGCATTCTTAGTTGTTCCAATGGTTGGCGCATTCTTTATTGATATCGTTAACGCGATTGTGATCAAACTATATCTAATGTTACCCGTATTCCCATCAGTGGCTGGATAACAGATAAAAAATATATAAAGGTAAATAGCAGGTATTGCCGTGAATTTATTCACGGCAATTTTCGTTTATAGGGTACAAAATGATGCAATTAGCGTGATGTGTGCAACAGGCTCAGCTGATTTAGCGCTGAAATTAGCGCATTTTCATAGTGGTAAAGTGTTTCAGGGTAAGAGGCATCACTGTTGGAAGGTGAGAAATTAACTTCAGAGAGTTTAATTTCTAAATGAGATTCTGTAGTACGCATATGAATGCCTTGCAAAACTTGTTGCAACTGCTCCGCAGCTTTTCCTCCACCTCGATTGGCATAACTGACCATTAAGGCAGGTTTGTTGTTCCACTCTTTATACAAATGGTCTATCGCATTTTTTAGTGCAGCGGGATAGCCCCAGTTATATTGTGGGAAAACAAAAATATAAGCATCGGCTTCAGCGATTTTTTTGCTCCAAGCAATGGTATGCTCTTGGGTATATATTCCTTCGGCGGGGAGATAGGGCTCATCATCCATTGGTAAATGCCAATCTCTGAGATCAAGGATTTCAGTAGGGTATTTTTTCTCGGCAACATCCTTAACCCAGCGTGCTATCTGAGGTCCTATTCGTGCTTGTCGAACACTACCAATTAAGATTTGTATCTTCATGTTCCACTATCCCTTGTTGCTATGACTTTTAATTTTTACAATAAATATTAAGGTATTTATCGAGTTATGATTGAATTAAGCTTGGCTGTATTGCTCGCGTTCAGGTAGCCATCTTTCAATAATTAATTTGGCATTTTCAGGATAGTTCTGCTGAATATGGCGCGCGATACGTTGTACTTCAGGCAGCATATATTGGTCACGTAACAATTCGGCGACTTTAAAATCGACATTCCCCGTTTGCCGAGTACCTAATAACTCCCCGGGGCCTCTAATTTCCAGATCTTTTTGAGCAATAACAAAACCATCATTGCTATCACGCAGTACTTGTAACCGCTGTTTTGCCGTATGGGTCAACGGTGTTTTATAGAGAAGCACACAGTGGGAAGCGACTGCGCCGCGACCAACACGTCCTCTTAATTGGTGCAATTGGGCTAGGCCAAGCCGTTCAGGGTTATCAATGATCATTAAGCTCGCATTTGGAACATCAACACCCACTTCGATAACGGTAGTTGCAACCAGTAGCTGAATCTCATTATTTTTAAATGCCGCCATAATGCTTTGCTTTTCAGCCGGTTTCATGCGTCCATGTACTAATCCCACTTTCAATTCAGGTAGCGCTAATGCTAATTCATCACTCGTCGCTTGTGCCGCTTGTGCTTCTAATACATCGGAGTCATCAATTAAAGTACATACCCAATAGGCTTGGCGCCCTTCATCAATACAAGCTTGCCTGACACGTTCAATAATATCTTTACGCCGTGTATCTGGAATGGCGACTGTCGTTACCGGAGTTCGTCCAGGAGGCAGCTCATCAATGATAGAGGTATCCATATCGGCATAAGCGGTCATCGCCAGTGTGCGAGGGATAGGCGTTGCGGTCATGATAAGTTGGTGAGGATGAAAACCTTGTTGTTCACCTTTTTCACGTAGAGCGAGGCGCTGGTGAACACCGAATCGGTGCTGCTCGTCAATAATGACCAGTCCAAGAGCTTTAAACGTCACATGCTCTTGGAACAGGGCATGTGTACCAACAACCATACTCACTTCACCCTTGGCGATAGCCTCTTGTTGCTGCTCGCGCGCTTTACCTTTTTGTTTCCCTGCAAGCCAGCCCACATTGATGCCTAAAGGCTCAAACCATAATTTGAAGTTATTGGCATGTTGCTCAGCCAAAATCTCGGTGGGAGCCATTAAAGCCACTTGTTTGCCATTTTCAATGGCAGATAATGCAGCGAGAGCCGCGACCAGAGTTTTTCCTGAGCCAACATCACCTTGAATTAAGCGCATCATCGGTGCATCTTTAATCAGATCTTGCTCTATCTCGCCGACAACCCGTGTTTGTGCATGGGTTGGGGTAAACGGTAGGCTTGCCAAAAATTGGCTCTTTAATTGACCTGTGATCACCATTGGTTGAGCATAGAGGCGTTGGTGACCAGCTCGAATGGCTAACATGCTTAAATGGTGTGCGAGCAATTCTTCTAATATCAAACGTTTTTGAGCCGGGTGCTGCCCTTTCTCAAGCTCACTTAATGCCACATCAGGGGGGGGAGTATGCAAAAGGCGGATCGCGTCTGGGAGGCTGATTAAGCCACGACTAAGCTCTTCCGGTAGCAACTCTTTGATCTGCCCCCCTTCTAACAGCTTCAAAGCCTGTTCAATTAACTTTCTCAATGTTGCTTGTCTTACCCCTTCGGTTGTAGGGTAAACGGGTGTTAGGTTTTCTTGCAATGAGATATTTGAAGTATCTTGGGATACTTTATATTCAGGATGAATAATTTCAGGCCCAGTATTGCCACGACGGACTTCACCATATGCAATAACATGGCGGCCTTCTGCTAAGCTATTTTTCATGGCAGCAGAAAAATTGAAAAAACGTAATGTTAAATTCCCTGTACCATCGGTAATTAAGCAGGTCATCATTCGCTTACGACCAAACACCACTTTTGTTTGGAGCACTTCACCAACGATAGTCGCGGTTGTGCCCGGTAAAAGATCGCGGATTTGGTAAAGGCGAGTATGATCTTCATAACGAAGTGGAAGATGCAGCAATAAATCTTGAACGGTATTTAGGCCTATCTTGCTTAATTTTTCCGATTGGCTAGCCCCTACGCCGTGTAGAGTCGTCAGTGAAATGGTATCAAGCAGCCCACTGTTCATTATTTCTTCCTTAACCTAACTGTCGTTTTTTCATTTTTTCGGTTAACTGCATCTGTGCCCACCAAGACTCTTCAGCCTCTATTTGCCCTTGTGCATTAATATAGGGGCGAGGTAGGCCTTTACGTTTGGCAACCTCTGCAAGGACGGGATAGCCACCTTCAAATAGCCACTGCTGCTGCTCTTGCTCAGAAAGAAGGCTGGTTTCTCGAGAATACATTCCCGCAAGCTGCCGTTGGCGTTGTGCTTCATAGAGGATCAAGGCGGAAGCCACAGAAACATTCAGAGACTGTACCATCCCTACCATTGGAATGATAATGTGCTTATCAGCAAGCTCAAGCGCCTTTGCTGATATCCCTTTTTTCTCTTGTCCCACCATAATACAGGTCGGCTGAGTATAATCAATTTCACGAAAATCGACGGCTTGTTCAGACAAATGGGTGACAAGCACTTGCATGTTTTGTGATTTTAATTGGCTAATAGCAGCCTCTGTTGATGGGTGTGAAATCACATTGACCCAACTGTTACTGCCCGCAGCAGAAGAGACAGAGAGTTTAACTTGTTGGTCAGGCCAAATAGCATGAATGGTATGGATACCAACGGCATCTGCACTACGTACGATCGCTGAAACGTTGTGGGGTTTGTGAACTTCTTCAAGGCATATGGTGAGATCGGGTTGCCGCATCGCCATCATTTGGCAAATGCGGCGATAGCGGCGTTCATTCATCGTTAATTACGGTTCCGGCTAACACGTAACACATCAGGCATGATCCGGATCTTACGCATCACGTTGGCTAATTGAACGCGATTTTTCGTCGTTAGGCGGATAAAGGCACAATAAACTCGCCCATCTTTTTCTTCGGTATTCATGCTCTGAATGCTTGAGTTAGCATCATTAATGGCAGCTGTTAAATTGGCAAGGGCCCCTTGATGGTTAATCATATCGACTTTGATTTCAGCAATAAAATCGGTATCGGTATCATTATCCCACTCTACAGCCATAAATTTGTCAGGCTCTTTTTGATAGCCACGGATGTTACGGCAAGACTCGTGGTGAATAACAAGCCCTTTACCGGGGCTGATATGAGCCACAATGGGGTCGCCTGGGATAGGGCGACAACATTTCGCAAAGGTAATAAGAACGCCATCAGCCCCTTTTATGGAGAGCTTATTGCGTGTCGTCACGACAGGCTCATCTTCAGGTGCAGTCTGTGGATTACTTTGCAAATTACGCGCCACAACAACGCTCATCGCATTACCCAAACCAATTTCAGCAAGTAAGTCATCAATTGAATTGAGCTTCATGCGTGCTAATTCAAGATCGATATTCGCTTGTGGCACATCGTTGAGTTTACAACCCGCCCCGAGCGCATGATTCAATAGGCGACGGCCCAAATTGATGGAATCTTCTCGTTTAAGGTTCTTTAATAATTGGCGGATTTTCGCGCGCGCTTTTGAGCTGACAACAAAATTGAGCCAAGCTGCATTCGGTCTTGCACCAGGGGCAGTGATAATTTCAACCGTTTGACCACTGGTGAGTGCCTGAGAAAGTGGGTAAGGTTGGCGATCAACCCGAGCACCTACGCAAGCATGACCGATATCCGTGTGGACGGCATAGGCGAAATCGACCGGGGTTGCGCCTGTCGGTAACTCAACAATACGGCCTTCCGGTGTGAACACATAAATTTCATCAGGAAAGAGGTCAGACTTAACACTCTCGATAAATTCAAAAGAGCTTCCCGCACTTTGTTGTAGTTCAAGTAAACTTTGCATCCAGCGTTGAGCACGAACTTGAGCGGTAGTGCCTTGTTCGCCTTGCTCTTTATATGCCCAATGGGCTGCAACCCCCATTTCAGCCATTTGATCCATGTCTTCAGTGCGAATTTGCACTTCAACGGGAACACCATGTGGGCCGATTAATGACGTGTGCAGTGATTGGTAACCATTGGCTTTGGGGATGGCAATATAGTCTTTAATACGACCGGGACGCGGTTTGTAGAGGTTATGCATCTGCCCGAGGACGCGGTAGCAGGTATCAACATCTTTTACGATCACCCTAAACGCATAAATATCCATAATGGAATGGAAACGCTGCTCTTTAAGGTGCATTTTACGATAAATAGAGTAAAGATGTTTTTCTCGGCCACTGACTAGGCAGGGAATACCCGCTTCAGTAAGGCGACCATCAATTTCAGAGAGGATTTTTTGGATCATCTCTTTACGGTTGCCACGGGCGGCTTTGACCACTTCTTTAATAACGCGATAACGGTTTGGATATAACGCCTCAAAGCCCAGCTCTTCTAGCTCAGTTTTGATGTGGTGAATACCTAACCGGTGCGCAAGAGGGCTGTAGATTTCCAGCGTTTCTCTTGCAATGCGCCGACGCTTATCAGGCCTAAGCGACCCAAGCGTGCGCATGTTATGAGTGCGGTCTGCCAGTTTTATCAAAATGACGCGAATGTCTTTAACCATCGCCATGATCATTTTGCGGAAGTTTTCTGCTTGAGCTTCTTTTTTGTCGCGGAAGTTGAGTTTATCTAATTTAGACACACCTTCAACAAGCCCCGCAACTATGGTGCCAAATAGCTCTTCTATATCCTGAAATGTCGCAGGAGTATCTTCAATGACATCATGAAGTAGCGCTGCCATTAATGTTTCATGATCCAAACGCATTTGGGCAAGAATACAGGCCACAGCAACGGGATGAGTAATATAAGGCTCACCACTTGAACGGGTTTGTCCTTCATGGGCATCCCGTGCGACAACATAGGCTTTTTTCAGTAATTCAATCTGTTCTTCGGGAAGATACTTCTGAATTACTTGATTTAGGCTCTCAAACAGATACAAGGCAGACCCACCTTAGTAATTAGCGACGACCTTCAGCGATAGCAGAAACTGCTTGCATTTCAGCCGCTTCTTGCTCCTGCTGTTCTTGACGTTCACGTACATCCAGTATGTGACCGTTAATTAAACCTTCTTCTACTTCACGTAGTGCGATAACTGTATATTTATCGTTTTCTTCAGGAACTAAAGGATCTTTACCGCCAGTTTGCAACTGACGAGCTCGACGAGCCGCGACCAGTACAAGGTCAAAGCGGTTACCAATTTTTTCTACAGCGTCTTGAACCGTTACGCGTGCCATAAATGTGCTACTCCAAAAGAAATAAAAAAATGACCTGATATGATACTGAAACTATGCTCAGTCTGCCAGTAATTTGCTGATTAAAGCATCATGTCGCTGGACTTGGCGCTCCAATCTTAAGCGTTCGCTGCGAATAATCGATTGCAAATCGCTCAATGCGGTATTGAAATCATCATTTACAATGAGATAGTCGTACTCATTGTAATGTTCAATTTCGCCAACAGCTTGTGACATGCGTTTCTCAATGACCTCATCGCTGTCTTGGCCACGACCTCGCAAACGGCGATAAAGCTCATCTTTTGATGGCGGTAGTATAAAGATACTACGTGCTTCTGGCATGGCGGCACGAATCTGTTGCGCACCTTGCCAGTCAATATCGAGAAAAACATCAACCCCACTTTTGAGGACTTCTTCAATGATCGGCCGTGAAGTACCATAGTAGTTGCCAAAGACACAGGCAT
Organism: Providencia sp. PROV189; assembly: GCF_028480065.1. NCBI lineage: Bacteria > Pseudomonadati > Pseudomonadota > Gammaproteobacteria > Enterobacterales > Morganellaceae > Providencia > Providencia sp. PROV189. Next base: position 78,949 of record NZ_JAMPOG010000012.1, on the reverse strand, counting down.
GCTCTAAGAACTCATTATTTTCGACCATTGCCAAAAATTCAGTTTCGGATACAAAGAAATAGTGCTCACCATGAACTTCACCGGGGCGTGCAGCTCTTGTTGTATGAGAGACTGAAACTTGAGTGTCATACAACGGTTGTGTTTTCAACAACGCCTGGATCAGGCTGGACTTACCTGCACCGCTTGGCGCAGAAACAATATATAATGTGCCTTGTATCATGATGGTTTCTTGAATAATCGAGGGTTAAACATAAATGATAATGATAAACCCCACATAGTATACACGGACTTACACCAACATGCAGCGTTATCAATCAAGCATGAAGCATGCTTGTTTCTCTTTAAGCTGCCATATTCTTGATGATATTCATTAACGCGAACGGCAAACGGCAGTGCGCTGATAGCGATTCATTTCTTATTGCATCTCAAATTATCTAGAGTATACAGCGCAATTTATTTAAGAAATAGATGAATTGCGAAGCCGTTCCAGAAAATATTTTTTTATTGATGCAAAGTACACTCTTTTTGCGAAATGTTTTGCAGAAGTATCGAAATTAAGCTGATAGTTTTGGATTATCGCGTCAGGATCGATGTGCAATCTGAAGGGATAACTAAAGGAATAAGGACAGCTTATGCAAAAGGGATTTGTTCAGGAAAAAAGAGGGCGGGCTGCTCAATACGTCTTTGTGGTACTGAGTTTTTACTGTAGCTATGTGTCAGCCGATGCAACACGGCTTTTTTATCCCCACCAATGCTCAACATTGAGTCAGGATGAGTTAAAAAAAGAGAGCCAAAAATTGGGTGAGCAATTGCAGCAATGGAACCGTCTATACCGTTTATCGGGGAATAGCCCCGTAACAGATGAAACATATGATCAACTGCTGAATACATGGCAACAATGGCAAAAGTGCCAAAATTTGTCTGGGCAATTACCGCCTATCCATTTGCCACCTCATTCGCGCACAGTCAAGCATCCTATTGTGCATACGGGCTTAAAAAAATTAAATGAAGTGGATATTGGAAAATGGATAGATACACGGGAGGAGGTCTGGCTACAACCGAAGGTTGATGGCGTTGCCATTTCGTTGGTTTATCAACAAGGGAAATTGGTTTCAATGATCAGTCGTGGAAATGGTATTGAGGGGCTTGAATGGCGTGATAAGGCGGATTTTATTCCAGCTATCCCCAAGCAACTACCGACATCACAACCACAGCTTATATTACAAGGAGAGCTATTTTGGCGGCTAAAAGATCATAGGCAACAAGCCAGTGGTGGGGTTAATGCCAGAAATCAAGTTGCAGGGTGGTTAATGCGCAAAAGTAAGCCTGTAACCCCTGAGGCCAATATTGATGTCTTTATTTGGGCATGGCCAGAGGGAGTGGGGAAAGCCGAAGAGCAATGGCGGCAACTGGCAAATTTAGGGTTTCCACTTACTCAGCAATATAGCCATAAAGTCACGACTATGGCACAAGTGAAAAAATGGCAGTCCTATTACTATCAACAGCCGATGCCTTTTGCGACAGACGGTATTGTACTTAAGTCATTTCCAACGCCACGGGTAGCGGCATGGCAAGTGAATCACAACAGTTGGTCTGTAGCTTGGAAGCATCCTTATGCTCGAATCGCCTCAAAAGTGACTGACCTCCATTTTCGCGTGGGGAGAACGGGGGCTGTGAGTGTGGTGGCGGAAATTGAACCTGTTGAACTAGATAGTAAAAAGGTGAGTCGGCTCTATTTAGGCTCATTGAAATCATGGCAGAAAAAGGATCTGCTGGTTGGTGATACTATTCAAGTGGCACTAGCGGGGCATGGTATTCCAAAACTTGAATCGGTAATTTGGCGCCTTCAACAACGCACCTACCCTGACTTATCTCAGTTTAAGCAGTTTCACGCTTTAAGCTGTTTTGTAATGACTCCTCAGTGTGAGCAGCAGTTTGTTGCTCGTTTAAATTGGCTAGGCAAGCAATTGAAGATAAAAGGAATTAGTGAAGCTACTTGGCGTGAATGGGCAGAACATTACCATCTGAATAAGCTGACAACATGGTTATCTCCAAGTTGGCAAACCAGTCTACCCAATACTAAAAAAACCAAGAAAATCATTGAGCAATTTAGGCTGGTGGGGCAGCAACCACTCATGAATTGGCTAAAAGGCTTAGGGATCCCTTTAAAAGATAAACATTTATCATTAATTACAGAATTAAGCCTATTAAATAATACGCTTTTTTTAGAGGGGTTAGGTTTGTCTATCATACAAAAAACAAAGCTTAATCAATGGCTTTCAACACCGGATATCAAAGAGATATTTCAGGTTATTGATGAGATAAGAAACGGGCCATCAATCTAACCGCTTGATGGCCTAAATTGTTAATCTTGGCTTTCGTAGTTAAAAATGGGTAACCCTAAGCGATAACGTATGGCGATGAGCCGTGCGCTTAGTCCCGCGATGAGGGTAATAATAACGACGATGTCTTGTGGTAGTGGGGTATATAAAAGCCCAATATACAGCCATGCAGCGGCAAATGAGACGCCAGCATAAACTTCTTTTTGGAAAACGAGGGGGATGGTGTTACATAGCATGTCACGAAGGACACCGCCAAATACTCCGGTAATTACAGCAGCAATCGCGGCAATCACTGGGCTATAATTCATATCAAGGGCTATTTGGGCACCTAGAATTGAGAATACAATAAGGCCTATCGCATCTAAAATTAGAAACAAACGACGTAAATGTTTCATCATTGGTGCGATCCAAATAGTAACGATAGCGGCACCGGCGACTGTCAAGATATATTCGGGGTTTTGAACCCAACCTAATGGATAGTGCCCAAGTAAGACATCGCGCACAGAGCCTCCGCCAATGGCGGTCGCTGAGGCAATAATAATAACGCCGAAAACATCCATTTTACGGCGACCGGCTGCGAGGGCGCCTGTCATGGCCTCAGCGGTAATACCAATAATATAAAGAACACTTAATAACATAATGATTCTATTCGACACTAAAGTGATTGCTAAAGGGTAATATTACTTATAGAAATTCTCGACTGAGATTTTCTAGTGCCTTACAAAATAGATTAGTTAAAGTAATCCGATAGCCCATATTAAGAGATGTCAAAGGATAACAGATTGAACGGCAAATTACCTTATAAAGAAACTCAAATAACGCACGATAAGCGAAGTCATCAACTTACAAATATTAATGTTTGGACAGCGGATAGCCAATGGATAGCTTATGATGTTCGCCCTAGTCCGAGTTCATTTACTGGGTTGACCATAGAAAAAATTCATATTGAGCGTCAGATGCCATGTGAAATCTATCGCGCTAATCATGGTGCGCATGTGGGTGTTGTGACGGTAAGTGCTGAAGAGCCGCCTCGTTATGCCTTTATTCATGGCCCTGAATTTCCTGATGAGCAGTGGCAATACGATTTTCATCATCGCAGAGGCGTATACGTTAGAGATGATAAATTAGGAGAAGCGCATTCAATTGATGCCAAGTGTATTACTCCACCTTATCTTGCAGGAGCATTAAGAGGAGGAACACATGTTCATGTCTTTAGTCCCGATGGTAAGTGGTTAAGTTTTACTTATAACGACCATGTTATGCATGAAAGAGATATTCGGTTAGATCAACGTAATGTTGCTATCGCTGTTCCTATCAAAGCAGTCAATGTGGAGCCGAAAGGTCATCAACGTGAGTATAGCGGGGAATATTTCTGCTGTGTTATTTCTCACACAACCCCAGAGCCGATTCTTGGCAGTCATCAAATCAGCCGAGCCTACGAAGAAGGTTGGATTGGGCAAAAAGGGTATTTATCAGATAATGGGCAGTGGCAAAGCAGGGCAATCGCGTTTATTGGTGATACTCACTCGCTTGATGGTGAAATTATTCCTGAAATCTTCATCGTTGACCTGCCCGAGGATGAGAATGCCTTTATGCAACAAGGTGATTTCCCGCTGCAAGGCACGGATTCTCGGCTACCTTTTCCCCCTAAAAATATTCAACAACGTAGGTTGACATTTACCCATGAGCGGCAATATCCAGGGCTGGCGAAACAACCAAGGCACTGGTTACGTTCATCGCCTGATGGCCGTTTTATTGCCTGTTTAATGAAGGATGATAATGGCGTTGTTCAGTTATGGTTAGCCAGTACATCGACAGGAAGCCTTAAGCAAATTACACAGTGTTCCTCATCTATCCAATCTGCCTTTAGTTGGGATAGTCAGGGCAAGCATATTGCCTTTATTTGTGATAACAGCGTGATGCGTTGCAATGTGATTTCAGGTGAATTAGAAAGATTGACGGTGCGAAGTGCAACCGCTCCCGTTGCGGACGCCGTTGTGTTTTCACCTGATGACCGTTTGATTGCTTTTATGCGTGATGACACAAAGGGGTATAGGCAAATTCATATTGTAGAAACAGGCTTAGGATGCTAAATCGCATGCTAGGTAACCACCTAGATAAAGTAAGAGAGAAGAGGCGAAAGTGCCTCTTCTCAATACTCGAAATATAATTAATTAGCTAGTGTTTATAGTGTTAATTAATTATATCTTAGTAATTTATTCGGTGATTTAATCATTATTAAATCGTGTTAATTAGAATAACATTGAAAAAAGTATGCAAATAAAGAGTAAAACAAAGAGTAATTAATTATAAAATTAATACTCATTAACTGAATATGTTACTTGTAACAAATACGCTATTCTAGATTGCTCTCTAAAGAGTCTGGGTGGTTATTTATTGGGTATTAGCTTGTTTATCGAGTGCTTCAATACGCTTTTTAGGTGAACTCTCTTCAGAGTTACTATCAGATTTCACATAATCTAAGGGAATAAGCAATGTGTCCATTACCGCGGTAAAGGGTAAATCAATCGCTAATAGCGGGCGCATAACCCAGCCAGTATCTTTATCTTTAATCATTTCGATACTGTTTTTAGAGCCGGGGTAATAACCGTCAGAAGGCCCTGCATGAGTCATAATGCTTGAACAACCTGAAAGTATTAATGGTGTAAAACATATCAATATTCTTTTTAGCAATAGTCCAGCCATATAGTCCATTTAACCTATGTTTTAAATTTATTATCTTTCCCTGTGACAATAATAGCTAAAAATCAAAAATTCACAATCACAGCATAATATGAATTGTTGAATTTGTATTATAAAAATTGATAACTGTCTAAACAAATGATCTATTTTGTTACCAATATTAACTAATATCATTGAATGTTTAATACGTATATGTATTGGCATCAATCGGTGAGCTAATCTCTTTTTCATAAATGACGAACTGTGGACTAATGCACATATTACTTTGTTTTTATTTGACATAATCGATTCAGTTGTACGTTTTATCGTCTTTCACGTTACGCTTTGTAAGTGACTTTTCGTCAAAAGGATAGCGGTCTATGAGTGAATTAGCTCTTACTGTGAGTTTGTTGGCGTTAGCTGCTGCACTTGGTTTATGGATAGGTAATTGGAAAATCCGTAATGTTGGCCTTGGGATCGGCGGGGTATTATTTGGCGGTATTATTGTCGGCCATTTCGCACAAAGCTATGGTTTACAACTCAATGGTCACATGCTGCATTTTATTCAGGAATTTGGCTTGATCCTGTTTGTTTATACTATCGGTATTCAAGTGGGGCCAGGTTTCTTCTCATCATTGCGTGTTTCTGGATTAAAACTAAATGGCTTTGCTTTATTAGTTGTTGTATTAGGTGCTGTAGTAACCGCGGTTATCTACAAATTAGCCAATATTCCGTTACCAATTATTTTGGGGATTTTTTCTGGTGCGGTCACGAATACGCCTTCTTTAGGTGCAGGCCAGCAAATACTCACTGACTTAGGCTCGGACCCTGCGCTGGTTGGGCAAATGGGAATGGGATATGCCATGGCTTATCCGATGGGCATATGTGGTATTTTGCTAGTAATGTGGTTGATCCGTATCATTTTTAGGATCAGTGTTGATAAAGAAGCCGCAGCTTTTAGCAGCCAGAATGTGCATCAGCGAGAAACATTGCAAACGATGAATATTGCGGTTCGCAATACCAACTTAGATGGCTTGATGATGCAAGATATTCCTTTATTAGGAAGTGAGGATATTGTTTGCTCAAGATTGAAAAGAGGCGAAATGCTTATGGTGCCTCAGCCTACAACGGAAATTCAATTAGGCGATTTACTGCATGTGGTTGGGCAAAAAGAAGACCTTAATAAAGTCCGTTTAATTCTTGGTGAGGAGGTGGATGCATCATTATCGACATCTGGCTCAATACTTCACTCTGTTCGTGTAGTAGTAACAAATGATTCAGTATTGAGTAAACGTCTACGTGATCTGAACTTAAAACAGAAATATGACGTGGTGGTCACTCGACTAAATCGAGCAGGGATTGAGCTTGTGGCGAATAATAATTCAGTACTGCAATTCGGTGATATTCTCAATATTGTGGGAAGGCCTGAGTCTATTGAAGCCGTTAGCGCATTGCTTGGCAACGCCAAACAAAAACTACAGCAAGTACAAATGCTACCTGTGTTTATTGGTATAGGTCTTGGTGTTGTGTTGGGGTCGATACCTCTTTTTATTCCGGGTTTCCCCGCAGCATTAAAACTTGGGCTGGCAGGTGGACCATTGGTCATCGCACTGATTTTAGGGCGTATAGGCACCATAGGGCGTTTATATTGGTTTATGCCGCCTAGTGCTAACCTTGCATTACGGGAGCTCGGTATTGTGATGTTCCTTGCTGTGGTCGGTTTAAATTCAGGCGGTGGTTTTATTGATACCTTAGTTAAAGGTGATGGGCTAACTTGGATCGGCTACGGTTTATTAATCACCTTTGTTCCGTTATTTATTACTGGTCTTATCGCTCGGATCTTCGGCAAGATGAATTACCTCAGCCTGTGTGGTGTGTTGGCAGGTTCAATGACAGATCCACCAGCACTGGCATTTGCTAACAATATTCATTCAACCAGTGGGGCACCGGCTCTCTCTTATGCAACCGTCTATCCTTTAGCGATGTTTTTACGCATTATTTCACCGCAGCTATTGGCGATTTTATTTTGGACATTGTGACGATAGTTGCTAAAAGTGATGATGGGCGAGAAGGGTATTTAGATATATAGAGGTAAAAATGGTGTTTATTCAAACGATGAATAATCTAAAAAGATGGTTTAATACAGTTGAATGATATTCGTAATGTAATATTTGATTACGGAGTTCTCGCTAATTTTTAGCCCTTTTAATTCATAAAAGGGCTTTTTTTTATTTTTAGGGTATCAGGTATCTATTAACCGTGTTAGTTAACCAGTCATCCTTGATATACAAGGATGACAACAGGCTAACGACAGGAACATCTAACATTCGACAGTTTGATAAGCCAATTCTAATTCTTCAGCAAGGATAGCAATACCTTTCTCGATTTTTTCTGGCTCTGGCACATAATTCATACGCATACATTGATGTGCATGTGGCCAGTTTTCTTCTAGACCAGGGAAAAAGTAATGTCCCGGAACCATTAAAACACCGCGTTTTTTTAGTCGTTGATAGAGTTCTAAGCTATTAATCGGCAAATCTTTGAACCATAACCATAAGAAAATAGCACCTTCAGGCTTATGGATCAGACATTTATTTTCAGGAATATAGCGACGGATAATGCGGATAACCTCTTCTACACGTTGTTTATAGAAGGGGCCAATAACATTTTTTGATAAAGAAATCAGATCATCCCGCTGCAACATTTCCAACGCTAATGCAGGACCAACACTACCCGGTGCAAGGCTAATAATGCCGTTCATGTTACTCACCGCTTCAATGATCTCTTCATTCGCGATGATAATACCGCAACGAGTACCGGGTAACCCTAGCTTAGACAAGCTCATACACAGAATGACATTCTCATTCCAAAATGGCGTCGCTTCACTAAAAATAATGCCAGGGAAAGGAACTCCATAAGCGTTATCAATGAGTAATGGAATGTTGTGTTGCTTTGCCAGTTTATCAAGGTGCTCCACTTCCTCATCGGTTATCACGTTACCGGTAGGGTTTGTTGGGCGTGAAACACAGATAACACCAATATCATCAGTTACTTCTAATGTATTAAAATCAACGTGATATTTAAATTGACCATTCGGTAAATATTCAATTTGTGGCTTATTTGCCACAAATAGATCGTCATCTAGCCCTGAATCGGCATAGCCAACATATTCGGGGGCTAGTGGGAATAGAACCTTACGAGTGATGCCATCTTCAAAACGACCAGCAAGCAAGTTAAATAGGTAGAAAAACGCGCTTTGGCTGCCATTGGATAGGGCAATATTTTTGGCGCTAATATTCCAGCCTAGTTTTGCTTTTAGGGTTGCTGCTAGCGCTTTCAACATGGCATCTTTACCTTGTGGGCCGTCATAGTTACACAAAGTATCCGTTAATTTACCGTTGGCGCACATTTCTGCTAATAGTGTTTGGAAATAGGCATCCATCTCAGGGATATGAGCAGGGTTCCCACCACCTAGCATAATTGCACCGGGAGTTCTCAAGCCATCATTCAAGTCTTTCATTAATGTTGATATACCTGAATTTTGTGCGAATTTATTACCGAATTTAGAAAATATCATCTCATTTATTCACATATGTTAAGTAGGTTGTTAATGGAATTTAAAAACATACTCTGCTCGACAAGAGAGTTCAACAGCTTCAATCAATATAGCATTGATACAAAATACTGCTTTTTTATTAACTTCTGGGCTGATATTTGTGAAAATTGGTTAAAATATGGTGAATGTTGCTTTTGATAATGGGGGTGATGCCGATTCATTCTGATTTATTTATATTGGCAACAATCTTTTAAATGGTCATTAATCATGCCTGTCGCTTGCATAAAAGCATAACAAGTAATGGAACCAATAAACTTAAATCCACGTTTTTTAAGTGCTTTGGATAAACGTTTTGAAAGCTCTGTCTCTGTGGGAACTTGAGTGTGAGACTGCCACTGGTTGACGATAGGTTTGCCACCCACAAATTGCCATAAAAATGTTGAGAAATCCTCGCCGTTTTCAGCCATTTTTAAATAAGCCTTTGCATTAGCAATAATCGCGTTAATTTTAGCGCGGTTCCGAATGATACGAGGATCTTGCATTAAGCTGTCAACATCTTGTTCACTCATCATGGCAATTTTTGCAGGATCAAACTGATGGAACAGTATGCGATAATCTTGGCGTTTTTTTAAAATGGTGTACCAAGAAAGCCCAGCTTGTTGACCTTCTAAGCAGATCATCTCAAATAGCTGTTGGTTATCCTTTGTTGGCTTCCCCCATTCATTATCATGGTAGGCAATATATTCTGGGTCTTGATTTACCCAATGGCAACGAATTGGCGATGAATTCATTTTGTCTCCTTTCAAGGGGGCAAAAGCTTATATGCCTTATTTATACTGTATAAATGTCCAGTTTAAAAGAGACAAAATAAAGTTTTTTTATTTATAGGGCAAATAGACGTAGATTCAATGCTGTATATCTGGCGGTCAAAGGGTATACTGACGTACTTTCATTAAATCATATGTATCGCGTGCGGATCTAACATGCAAAAGTTTGATACCAAAACCTTCCAAGGTCTTATCCTGACATTGCAGGATTACTGGGCGCGCCAAGGCTGCACCATTGTTCAACCACTGGACATGGAAGTCGGCGCAGGAACATCTCATCCAATGACGTGCTTGCGTGCGTTAGGGCCTGAGCCAATTGCGGCGGCTTATGTTCAGCCTTCTCGTCGTCCTACTGATGGCCGTTACGGTGAAAACCCAAACCGCCTTCAACATTACTATCAGTTTCAAGTGATCATTAAGCCATCACCTGACAATATTCAAGAACTTTACCTCGGCTCATTGAAGGAATTGGGAATTGATCCCACCGTTCATGATATCCGTTTTGTTGAGGATAACTGGGAAAACCCAACACTAGGCGCTTGGGGTCTAGGCTGGGAAGTGTGGCTAAATGGTATGGAAGTCACTCAGTTTACTTACTTCCAACAAGTTGGCGGGCTGGAATGCAAGCCTGTAACGGGTGAAATTACCTACGGTCTTGAACGCCTTGCTATGTATATTCAAGGTGTTGATAGCGTTTATGACCTTGTTTGGTGCGATGGCCCACTCGGTAAAACGACCTATGGTGATATTTATCATCAAAATGAAGTTGAGCAGTCAACCTATAACTTTGAATATGCTAATGTCGATTTTCTTTTCAAATGCTTTGAAGAGTATGAGAAAGAAGCTCAATATTTACTGTCACTAGAAACACCACTGCCGCTACCGGCTTATGAGCGTATTTTGAAAGCGGCTCATACATTTAACTTACTGGATGCTCGTAAAGCAATCTCAGTGACAGAACGCCAGCGTTATATTCTACGTATCCGTACCCTAACTAAAGGGGTTGCCGAAGCTTATTATGCTTCCCGTGAGGCGCTCGGATTCCCTATGTGTCACAAGAATTAAGAGGCTGTCATGACTCAACAGACTTTCCTAGTGGAAATCGGCACAGAAGAGTTACCGCCGAAGGCTCTTCGTTCATTAGCTGAATCATTTGCGGCAAACTTTACGGCTGAATTGGATAGCGCGGATATTGCACACGGTGAAGTTAGCTGGTTTGCAGCACCTCGCCGTTTGGCCTTAAAAGTCGCTGCTCTTGCAGACTCATCACCTGACCGTGAAGTTGAAAAACGCGGCCCTGCGATTTCTGCTGCTTTTGGCGCTGACGGTCAACCAACCAAAGCTGCTGAAGGGTGGGCTCGTGGTTGCGGTATTTCCGTTGACCAAGCCGAGCGTTTAAAAACGGATAAAGGTGAATGGTTACTTTATCGCGCTCAAGTAAAAGGCGTAGCAGTTAGTGAATTGTTGGTCGATATGGTAAGCCGTTCTCTGGCTAAGTTACCCATTCCAAAACTCATGCGTTGGGGCGATAAAGAGACGCATTTTGTGCGCCCTGTCCACACCGTAACCTTATTATTGGGTAGCGATGTTGTTGACGGTGAAGTGCTAGGCATTAAGAGCGGTCGTACAATCCGTGGTCACCGTTTTATGGGTGAATCAGAGTTTACGATTGATCATGCAGACCAATATCCGGCGATCTTACGTGAACGCGGCAAAGTCATTGCTGACTATGAAGAACGTAAAGCCGTCATCAAAGCTGATGCTGAAAAAGCCGCTCTCGCCCTTGGTGGGAAAGCGGATTTAACCGACAGCTTACTAGAAGAAGTTGCTTCATTAGTTGAATGGCCTGTCGTATTAACTGCAAAATTTGAAGAGAAGTTCTTAGAAGTACCTGCGGAAGCATTGGTTTATACCATGAAAGGGGATCAGAAATATTTCCCTGTTTATGACAATGCTGGCAACCTGATGCCAAATTTCATTTTTGTGGCGAATATTGAATCTTCAGACCCACAACAAATTATCTCCGGTAATGAAAAAGTGGTACGTCCTCGTTTGGCGGATGCGGAGTTTTTCTTTAAAACTGACCGTAAACAACGTCTTGAAGATAATTTACCAAGTTTGGAAACCGTTCTGTTTCAACAACAGCTTGGCACATTGCGTGATAAGACTGACCGTTTAGAAGCCTTATCAGGTTGGGTTGCAGCGAAGATTGGTGCAGATGTTAATCATGCGACTCGCGCGGGTTTGTTGGCAAAATGTGACCTGATGACCAATATGGTGTTTGAATTTACAGACACTCAAGGCGTGATGGGGATGCACTACGCACGCCATGACGGTGAATCAGAAGATGTTGCATTAGCACTGAAAGAGCAGTATCAACCTCGTTTTGCAGGGGATGCGTTGCCATCTACTGATGTTTCAGCGGCACTTGCCTTAGCCGAGAAAATGGACACCTTAGCCGGTATTTTCGGCATCGGTCAGCATCCGAAAGGTGATAAAGACCCATTTGCACTGCGTCGAGCTGCATTAGGCGTGTTACGCATTATTGTTGAAAAAGGCTATCAGCTTGATCTCGTTGAAATGACAGAAGAAGCCGTCCGCCTTTACGGTGATAAACTCACTAACAAAAATGTAGTGAATGATGTTGTTGAATTTATGCTTGGCCGCTTCCGTTCTTGGTATCAAGAGCTTGGCTATAGTATTGATACGATTCAAGCGGTGTTAGCGCGCCGTCCAACGTCACCAGCCGATTTTGATGCACGTGTGAAGGCTGTGACTCACTTCCGTACATTGGAAGATGCAGAAGCTTTAGCGGCAGCCAATAAGCGTGTTTCGAACATCTTGAGTAAATCTAATGAGAAACTGGCTGATAAAGTTCTCGCATCTGTGCTAAAAGCACCACAAGAAGTGAAGTTGGCTACACACCTTGTTGTATTACAAGAAAAACTAGAGCCAATGTTTGCTGAGCGTAATTATCAAGATGCCTTAGTTGAGTTGGCTTCTTTACGTGAAGTTGTGGATGCATTTTTTGCTGATGTTATGGTTATGGATGAAGATGAAGCGGTACGTATTAACCGTCTAACTCTGCTTAGCCAATTACGTGATTTGTTCTTGAAAGTTGCAGATATCTCATTGCTACAATAAATCGTGAACAAGTGATGGTATTGACTAAAAATATCATTTATTAATCTTTATAAGCCCTTGCAGGATAAGATCTTGCAAGGGCTTAATATTGTCTTATAGGGGCGATTAGTTAAAAAACCCTATCAAGTTGATGGTTTTATCAGCATACAAACAAATTTAGTGAAAAATGGGTTGACGGGAAGGGCGCTCAACAGTATGATTCACACCGTTTTCGGCGAGTAGCGCAGCTTGGTAGCGCAACTGGTTTGGGACCAGTGGGTCGGAGGTTCGAATCCTCTCTCGCCGACCAGATTCCAGAACCCCACCTCATATGAGGTGGGGTTTTTTGCATTTACACATCAGCAAACATTTCACACAGTAATTTTTCTCATCATCCAAATACTGATTCTGGTGGCATGGTTTTTGTCTAACTTACCAACATGCGCTTTCAGAGTAACTTTGTTGTCCTTTCTCGTCATAATCTGTTGTTATGTTCATTAACGTTGTTTTCTTGAGTGTAATGAAAAGCATGATGTAGTCGCGAGTTGTTTATTACCTATCAATGGATTTTTCATAACAAGGAACCTGTTAATGAAAACAGCACCAACACTGTTTATTTTGTTATTTTTACTGTTCAACTATCTGCCTTGTTATGCCAATAGGCAGCTTGATTTTGCGGTGAAATCACCATCAACGCCCTGTATTGCGATTCACCAAGTTCATTTCTCAACATTGGCACTATTTCCGTTAATTACCTCGAGTGATATCAATAAATGGAAACAGGGCGTTGAAGGGAGATGTGTTAGTGAGGAAGGGCTATTGCGCTATGCAGACTTTCTTAACGCACAGTTGGCTGAGGTAGGATATATCACATCGTCTATTCACTACCCAGAGCAAACTTTGTTATTTGGTGTGTTGCAGGTTGAATTAGTCGCGGGGAAGCTCGGTAGTATTGAGTATCAAGATAGTGCTAGCCAATCATTAGCGTACGCTTTTCCATTACGCAAAGGGCAAGTCGTAGATATCCACGCTATAAATCAAGGTCTGGCTAATTTACGCAATACCCAGTTGATCCCACATCAAATTCATATTGTTTCCGATCACGAACAGAACAATATGAACCGTTTAGTGATCCAACGTAATGCAGCAAGAGCTTTTAAAGGAAAACTACTTTTAGCGTCGAAACAATCACCGCAATTTCCTACCCATGTTGTCAGCAATCTGATTATGTTAGCTAATCCATTAGCACTGAATGATTTCTTTTTTCTAAATTTAGATAGTGATATTGGAAAAGAGCCTGAAAAGAAATTGAAATCGGTCTCCATTTTGTATTCAGTTCCTTACCATTATTGGTTATTGAGTTTATATGCGGGCTATCAAGAGAACAGCATTCATCAAAACTTCCAATTAATTGATAGCATTAAAGTTAGAAATGATGTGAGAAGCCGATTACTGTCGCTACAAGCTGAGTATGTTCTTCATCGAGCCTTATATCACTCAACGTCGATAAGTATGGGGACTCAAATTCAAACATTAGATCTCTTTTTAGAGCGATATCGTTTGAAAACCCAACAACGCTTTACAAGTTATCTCTTACTTGGGGTAAAACATCAGCGTCATTTTGCACAAGGTAATGTGACATTTTCATTGAGTTATAAACAAGATACGGATTGGTTCGGTTCCACAAGGCGCCAAGTGACAGGGTTAGAGCGAGCCGGCATATATCTATTTTCGGTAGATTTTCAACGGCAATTTTATTTAGCCAACCAATCGATGTATCACCGACATGAGCTTGAAATGCAATTAAGTCGCTCGCCACTAGATCCGCAGCTTGAGCTAAATAGTCCTACTGGAAAATTTGGGATTAGGGGGTTCTCAAATAGCGTATTAACGGAGAATTTGGGAGATAACACGTTGAAACTTAAAAATGAGTGGGGGTGGTTTACCCCATGGCGGGGTTATGAGCTATATGGCGCATTGGATTTCGCCTCGACATCTTCGCAAAGCGCACATATTTGGCGAGAAAACAGGCTATTCGGTACAGAAATTGGTGTGAGAGGGCAGATTGATCGCTTGAACTACCAACTCTTTATCGAGGCTCCTCTTTGGCAGTCGGCGAAATTAGCAACGAACGCGGTGAATGTTGGGGCGAAAGTGAGTATTGATTATTAGCCAGTTTATTTGGTCGCAGTTTCATTGGCTATGAATATGGTTTATGCCCAAACATAAATAGGTAAGCAGAAGTCTGGTTGAAGTAGGGTTACACAGCAGCGAGTTCAAGGAAACCGTTATATTGTACTCATAAAGCCCCCAAATAACGGCTATTTAGGTATCTCTGAGCATTGTTGTGCAGGCATTGAAATACTTATAAAGCAATTAATATAGCGAGTAAAGGGGATGAAATTAGCGATATTCCGGCGTGAATAATTATAATGGATTGATATTAAAGTAAATTATTTATTTTGGAAAAGGCGAGTCATTGAATGAGAGCAGAGTCATATAGTGAAGGTCCGTAGAGAGAATGAAATCAAGTAGATCGTGCGATTATTGAAGTTATTAACTAATCAATAAATTGTTAAAATTTAATGAACCGTACTTTTTTATATGAATAAAAAACAAGCAAAATAATAACAACCTAAAGTAATTATTTGTTTTAAACACACCAGAACTTTATGCCGCACTCTCTTAGGTGTTGCACTATTTTCGTTCAGTAATTCAGCACTTAATCACAAATATAAAAATAAATCACCCAGAGATAAAACACTATCCTGTAGTATTTTTATGGTTATTATGTCTGCCATATGACTTAAATAACCATACAAAGACCTAAGAACACTCTTAATATGTTTCTAAAATGTTATAGGATAGTTGTCTGTTTAAAGAGAGATACTATTGACGAAGTGGATGACAGTTGATTAATTGCACAGTGAATAACAAAAAAATACAGATCCCCTATCTGTCATTTCAAGGATGGGTTTGGGCATCAAGCAAATAACACATGAACACCACAGGAGCATACAGATGACGCTCTCAATCAAAAAGACAGGTTTAACCATTGGGCTAACACTTGCAGCACTTGCAGTTTCTGCTTCTGTGCAAGCGAAAACATTAGTCTACTGTTCAGAAGGCTCTCCAGAGGGCTTTAACCCTCAGCTATTTACTTCCGGTACGACTTACGATGCTAGCTCAATTCCACTCTATAACCGTTTAGTTGAGTTCAAACTTGGTACTACAGAGATAGAGCCAGGTTTAGCGGAAAGTTGGGAAGTAAGCGATGATGGCAAAGTTTATACTTTCCACTTACGTAAAGGCGTAAAATGGCATTCAAATAAAGAATTTAAGCCAAGCCGCGACTTTAATGCGGATGATGTCATTTATACCTTCATGCGTCAGAAAGATGCGAATCACCCATACCACAAAGTCTCCGGCGGTAGCTATGAGTACTTTATGGGCATGGATATGGATAAAATCATCGATAAAGTTGAAAAAGTTGATGATTACACCGTACGTTTCACACTCTCTCGCCCAGAGTCACCTTTCTTAGCTGATATGGCAATGGACTTCGCTTCCATTCTTTCTGCTGAATATGCTGACAAAATGTTAGCAGCGGGCACACCGCAAAAAGTGGATTTGAACCCTATTGGAACAGGCCCATTTGAGCTACAGCAGTACCAAAAAGATTCACGTATTCTTTATAAAGCCAACAAAGAGTATTGGGGTAATAAACCTAAGATTGATCGTTTAGTTTTTTCGATTACACCTGATGCGTCTGTCCGTTATGCCAAACTGCAAAAAAATGAGTGTCAAGTTATGCCATACCCAAATCCGGCAGACTTGGAACGCATGAAGCAAGATAAAAATATTACATTGATGGAGCAACCAGGCTTGAACGTCGGTTATCTCTCTTTCAACGTTGAGAAAAAACCACTAGATAACCAGAAAGTGCGCCAAGCGCTATCTATGGCTGTGAATAAAGACGCTATCATCGATGCCGTTTATCAAGGTGCAGGACAGAAAGCGAAAAACTTAATTCCACCAACGATGTGGGGCTATAACGATGATGTGAAGGATTATGAATATAATCCTGAAAAAGCAAAAGCGTTATTGGCTGAGGCCGGGTTCCCGAATGGTTTCGAAATCGATTTATGGGCAATGCCAGTCCAACGTCCATATAACCCAAATGCGCGCCGTATGGCTGAGATGATCCAAGCTGACTGGGCAAAAATTGGTGTTAAATCGAAAGTAGTGAGCTATGAGTGGGGCGAATATCTGAAGCGTGCTAAAGATGGTGAACCGCAAACGGTAATGATGGGTTGGACCGGTGATAATGGTGACCCTGATAACTTCTTCGCGACACTGTTTAGCTGTGCGGCGAAAGAGCAAGGCTCTAACTATTCGAAATGGTGTTATCAAGGCTTTGAAGACTTGATCCAGCCTGCTCGTATGACAGCAGATCATAACAAACGTATTGATCTCTACAAGCAAGCACAGGTTGTTATGAATGAACAAGCACCAGCCCTGATCATTGCTCACTCAACGGTATATGAACCAGTCCGTAAAGAAGTGAAGGGCTATGTTGTCGACCCTCTCGGCAAACACCACTTTGAAAACGTCGATATTGAAAAATAATCGTTGTTAATTTGTATCAGCCCTTCGCCATCTTTTTGATAGCGAAGGGCGTTTTCACCTCTGAATTTCAGGGAAACAGAAAACTCAGTTCTTTGTGAGCAGACAGAAGAGTCACACTCTTCTGATTAGCCAAACGGACTCAGAGCCGTCAAAGGCATTATTAAAAGAGATTCAGGATATGTTGCAATTTATCCTCCGACGTTTGGGGCTAGTTATCCCTACGTTTATCGGTATCACATTACTCACGTTCGCATTTGTGCATATGATCCCGGGTGACCCCGTGATGATTATGGCAGGTGAAAGAGGCTTATCGCCCGAACGACACGCTTATTTAATGGCTGAATTGGGCTTAGACCAGCCATTGTGGAAACAATATCTTCACTATATTAATGGCATATTTCATGGTGACTTAGGGATTTCATTGAAAAGCCGGATAGCGGTTTGGGATGAATTTTTCCCCCGTTTTAAAGCCACGATGGAACTGGCAATCTGTGCGATGATTTTTGCAATTTCAGTGGGGATCCCTGTCGGTGTTTTAGCCGCAGTGAAGCGTGGCTCTATTTTCGATCACACAGCAATTGGCTTATCCCTAACAGGTTACTCAATGCCAATTTTCTGGTGGGGGATCATGTTAATCATGCTGGTGTCAGTGCAGTTGGATTTGACCCCTGTATCTGGGCGCGTTAGCGACAGTGTATTTTTGGATGACTCCTATCCGCTGACTGGTTTTATGCTGATTGATACCTTAATTTGGGGGGATGAAGGGAACTTTATTGATGCGGTTGAGCATCTCATACTTCCTTCCATTGTGCTTGGAACCATACCTCTGGCGGTGATAGTCCGTATGACTCGCTCATCGATGCTAGAAGTACTAGGGGAAGATTACATTCGTACGGCTCGAGCCAAAGGGGTTAGCCGTGCACGCGTTATTCTTATTCATGCGCTGAGAAATGCGATGCTGCCTGTTGTCACCGTGATTGGTTTACAAGTGGGTGTTATGCTCGCTGGCGCAATTCTAACGGAAACTATTTTTTCGTGGCCAGGTCTAGGTCGTTGGCTGATTGAAGGGCTTCAACGTCGTGATTACCCAGTGGTTCAAGGTGGGGTTTTATTAGTCGCAACTTTGATTATTTTTGTTAACCTCGTGGTTGATCTGCTGTACGGCATCGTTAACCCACGTATTCGTCATAAAAAATAAGGAGCGCTTACATGTCTCAATCTACTGAGCCAACGGTTGTCAGCGCCCCTAAGCCGATGACCCCATTCCAAGAATTTTGGCACTACTTTAAGCGTAATAAAGGTGCGGTTGCCGGAATGGCATATATCATTTTAATGATCTTAGTGGCTATTTTTGCAGGTGTTTTAGCCCCTCATGCACCAGATGAGCAGTTCCGCGATTTCTTATTGGTACCACCTGTTTGGGAATCCGGCGGAAGTTGGCAATTTATCTTAGGTACGGATGACGTTGGTCGAGATCTGTTATCTCGCTTAATGTATGGTGCACGCTTATCTCTGTTAGTCGGCTGCCTTGTGGTGGTGCTCTCATTGATTATGGGGGTGACGGTCGGCGTTATTGCTGGCTATTTTGGTGGTGTGGTCGATGCTGTGATTATGCGTATCGTTGACATCATGTTAGCCCTACCGAGTTTATTGCTGGCTTTAGTATTGGTGGCAATCTTTGGCCCTTCAATCGTTAATGCCTCACTTGCACTGACCTTCGTTGCATTGCCTCACTATATCCGGCTTACTCGCGCCGCGGTGTTGGTAGAAGTGAATCGCGATTATGTCACCGCTTCACGTGTGGCAGGCGCCGGTGCTACGCGTCAGATGTTTGTTAATATTTTACCGAACTGCTTGGCACCGCTAATTGTTCAAGCATCACTTGGCTTTTCTAATGCCATCTTAGATATGGCTGCTTTGGGTTTTCTTGGTATGGGAGCACAGCCACCAACACCTGAATGGGGCACAATGTTGTCTGACGTGCTGCAATTCGCTCAAAGTGCGTGGTGGGTCGTCACCTTCCCTGGTCTGGCAATCTTGTTAACTGTATTAGCGTTTAACCTGATGGGTGATGGTTTGCGTGATGCATTTGATCCAAAACTCAAGCAGTGATGAGGTAATCTAATGGCATTGTTAAATGTAGAACAACTCTCGGTACACTTTGGTGATGAAAGTACCCCGTTCCGTGCCGTTGACCGCATCAGCTATAGCGTTGAAAAAGGTCAGGTTGTTGGCATAGTGGGTGAGTCTGGCTCGGGGAAATCGGTAAGCTCTTTAGCGATAATGGGGCTGATAGACTATCCTGGGAAAGTGATGGCTAATTCGTTGCAATTTGACGGGCGTGACTTATTGTCTATTCCCGAAAAAGAGCGTCGGCAAATTGTTGGTGCCGATGTAGCGATGATATTTCAGGACCCTATGACCAGTCTGAACCCCTGTTTTACAGTGGGTTATCAGATAATGGAAGCGCTGAAAGTGCACCAAGGCGGTAGTAAAAGTACGCGTAAACAACGTGCAATTGATTTACTGACGATGGTCGGGATCCCTGACCCGAAATCGCGGCTTGATGTTTATCCACACCAGCTATCAGGTGGGATGAGTCAGCGGGTCATGATTGCGATGGCGATCGCATGTCGGCCTAAGTTATTGATTGCAGACGAACCGACGACCGCACTTGATGTGACGATCCAAGCACAAATTATTGAGTTATTGCTTGAATTACAACAACAAGAGAATATGGCCTTGGTCTTGATCACCCATGATCTTGCCTTGGTTGCTGAAGCGGCACATCACATTATTGTGATGTATGCGGGCCAAGTCGTGGAATCAGCGAAGGCCTCTGATATCTTTAAACATCCTCGTCATCCCTATACTCAAGCGCTGTTACGTGCCTTGCCTGAGTTTGCCACTAATAAATCTCGGTTAGCGTCATTACCGGGCGTTGTGCCGGGGAAATATGACCGACCACAAGGTTGTCTGTTGAACCCTCGCTGCCCCTATGCGACAGAGCGTTGTCGTATTGAGGAGCCTGAATTGCGCTCTGTTGGAGATAGGCAGGTGAAATGCCACATGCCGCTGGATGATATGGGGAGGCCGACACTATGAGTGAAAATCAACATAAGCCTTTACTACAGGCTATTAATTTAAAGAAATATTATTCAGCGAAAAGCGGTATATTTTCGGCAGAAAGGTTAGTCAAAGCTCTCGATGGCGTTTCATTTGAGCTAGAAAAAGGAAAAACACTCGCCGTTGTTGGAGAATCTGGGTGTGGTAAATCGACACTAGGTCGTTTACTGACCATGATTGAACAACCCACAGAGGGGGAGCTTTACTATCAAGACCAAAACCTACTGGTTAAAGACAAGGCGGCTGAAAAGCTACGTCGCCAAAAAATTCAAATTGTCTTTCAAAACCCATATGGCTCTTTAAATCCTCGTAAAAAAGTCGGGCAAATACTTGAGGAGCCTTTATTGATTAACACCTCGTTATCTAAAGAGCAGCGTAGAGAAAAGGTGTTATCGATGATGGCTAAGGTTGGGTTAAAAACGGAGCATTATGAGCGCTATCCTCATATGTTTTCGGGCGGGCAACGCCAGCGCATCGCAATCGCACGAGGGTTAATGTTAGATCCTGATGTTGTTGTTGCTGATGAACCAGTTTCAGCACTGGACGTTTCCGTACGCGCTCAAGTGCTTAACCTAATGATGGATTTGCAGCAAGAGCTAGGGCTATCTTATGTGTTCATTTCGCATGATCTATCCGTGGTTGAACATATAGCTGATGAAGTGATGGTGATGTATTTGGGGCGTTGCGTAGAAAAAGGAACTAAAGAACAGATCTTTAATAATCCTTTGCACCCTTATACTCAAGCACTGTTATCAGCAACACCAAGGTTAAACCCTGATTCACGGCGTGAAAGGATCAAGTTGACGGGAGAGTTACCAAGCCCGCTGAATCCACCACCGGGGTGCGCTTTTGCAGCTCGTTGCCGCCGAGCATTCGGGCAATGCACGCAATTCCAACCAGCTCTTAAAGAGTACGGAGGGCAACTGGTTGCCTGTTTTGCCGTCGATGAAGATGAAAAAAATAGCGTTGTAGCCAGTTAATCCCCACTAAGACGGCAGAAATATTGCTTTTCTGCCGTTATCCAGTGTGATACGTTGTTGTTGTTTCCGTAAATCCCCCCTTTGTCTTAATTACATAAACTTTCACTTTTAACTGCTCCTTTATTGATAAAATCAAGTATACTGAGAATAACTCAGTGACATCCAATGCCCCATAAAACCTACCTTTTTGGGCGCGCTACCCAAACTTATTGATTATTTGGCTTGAATAATGATTCGCGCCCAGTTGCAGTTTCGCAATATTGGTAAAAAATATTGTGATATGTTGGGTTAATGGGGGGATGTTAGTCGGTGTTTATCTGACTTTGTTGATAAAGGGCCGCTTTTTAAAGCGAAAAATATTCAATTCAAAAGAAGCTTGATAAAGAAGGTTTCGGAAACATGAAGAACAGGGTGCAACGTTCTCTAACGTTAAAAAGCATGATCGTATTTTTTGTGATCACGTTAAGCTCACTCGCCCTTTTTTTGGCAATTCAATTTAGTTACTTACTTGAGCAAAGAAAAGGTGACTATCTCAATCAGCTTAGTAATGCGGTTGTACAAATTCAAAAACCATTGACTGAATCATTATTAAGTTCAGATCTGAACGAAGTTAAACGGCTACTCGTGAGCTTGAAAACATCGGGTATTATGGGCAAAGCGATTGTGACAGTCGATGGGGCGACTGTTATCCATTTAGACTTTGCGACACCCCGTCCAATTCCTAGTTGGGCGGTGAAATTTGCCGGTATTCCAGTAGAGATGACAGTACCTTTGTATGCCTATGGGAATACCGTCTTGACGGCGAAACCCCAAGGGTATTTAACGCTGCAAGTTGATTCAAATCGTGTTTATCGATTCGCCTTCAACACGTTGGCATTAATGATAACGACATATTTGTTGTTAGTTTTGATCATTGCGATTGCGATGACATGGTGTGTAAGTCGAATGATTGTCAGGCCATTACGTAAAATTGCGCTAGAATTACAAGATGGCGGCGATCAAGACATCAAAGTATCAGGTTATCATAAGGATGACGAGATAGGCTTATTGGCGAAGAATTATAACCGCCAAAGAAAACAGCAAAATTCAGACTAAGTCATGAACATGTGGCGAGCTTTGTGGTCTAATATCGTTAATAATTGGTGTCACTTACAGTGTATGAGACCAAACCATATCGTTTAACCCTATAATTAGCGTTTTTCGTTAATTTATCAGTCATATTTTTGCGGTTAAATACAAGGATAGAAAATACATAGGGGTTTACATGCAGGGTTTGAAAATTCGGTATATCTTTAGTGTGGTGCTACTGTCAGTCGCTGGCCTTGCGAGTGCTGAGCCATTGCAGCCTGATCCAGCATGGCAGCAAGGAAAGCTTGAAAATGGCTTTAGCTGGCAGCTATTGCAGACTCCACAGCGTCCTAATGACCGAATTCAACTGAGATTGGCCATTAAAACAGGGTCTTTGTCAGAAAAAGCAAATGAAAAAGGTTACAGCTACTTAATCCCTAAAATGGCGCTGTTACATCAAACAGAAGCATTTCCAACCGCAACGTTGCAAAATTTTTGGCGTCAGGCAACCGATCCTGATGTTCCCATTCCGCCAGCGGTCGTCTCATATGACTACACAATTTATAGCTTGAGCTTACCACACAATAAGCCAGAGCTTCTCAAACAAGCACTCAACTGGTTAGCAACCTCCGCGGCTGGGGCAACTTATACTGAAACCACACTGCACAATGGTCTGAGTGTGACAAATGCTCCTGTTGCTACATTGCCTATTGATGCGACGGATCCTGTATGGCGCGCACGTCTGAAAGGCTCTGCAATGATGGGCTATGACCCAGGGCAAAAGGTTAAGGACAATGTAGATTTAGAGAGTGTGAATTCGTTTTACCAAAAATGGTATACGCCAGATGTTATGACGCTATATGTTGCAGGTCATGTTGATTCACGCATGTTATCTGATTACATCACTCAAACGTTCTCTTCACTAGAAGGTAAACGTTCAGAGCCTGTTGCGGTAGCTGTTTTATCACAGGTGAAACCTCAATCCATCGACATTCTGCAAGATAAGCAAACAAAAGATAGCTTATCCCTGATTTGGGATATCGATTGGCAACCGATTAATGACTCTGCCGTACTGATGCGCTATTGGGGAAGTGATTTAGCCCGTGAAGCACTTTATCGTTCATTACAAAAAACCTTTAGCCAAAAGTTTAACCAAGATGAAGTGAATTCGAACTTAGATTGCCGAGTGCAATATCAGAAGGCTAGCTGTACGTTAACGGTTGCAGCAGCGCCAGAAAAAATGGCAGCAGTGACAGATGTTGTTCTCAATGAGCTATCAACCGCTGTTCAAAATGGGATTTCACCTGAATTGTTTGATGAAATGCTCAATGAAAAACAGGTGCAATTATCACAATTGTTTGCGGCCTATGCTCGTACCAGTACGGATGTGTTAGCAGGCCAACGCTTGATCTCTCAACAAAATGGGGTGGTTGATATCGCTCCTGAGCAGTATCAACGACTAAGGCAATCTTTCTTAGCGGGGCAAACGCTGGATCAAGTGAATATGGAAGTGCGTCGTTTATTGTCTCAAGAAGCTGCCTTTGTGTTGGTTCAACCGAAAGAGAAGCAGTTGATGGATGCTGAGCAAATCCGCCAGAAATTTACTAAGGTGCTGTGGCCACAGGTTGAGCCTACACCGGCAATTGAAGCGGAGCCTGCAAAAGCAGCGAAATAATCTGTCATTAAATAGCCCCAACTTAGGGGCTATTTACTTTTCATCCTGTTGTTTTTTAACGTTGCGTCAGTAACCCTTCAATCACTCGAATTAAGGTTTCTCGGGAATCCCTGTCATCGACAAAGCCGGCTGCACTTGTCTGGGTTTCCGGTGAGTAATAGGCGGCAGATCCCCAAAAACCAAGGTGTGAATATAGCGTCATGCCATTTACGACACTTGCCATCAACCCTAATCGGTACTCTTGAGCGCCCACATGGTGACCCACACTCAGCATTGTCTGTAGAGTTTCTGGTTTCTCAAAGATTTCGCCATTAAATAAGGCTTCAAGGAATCGAGCCATTTGTTGAGATGAGGTAATTAAACCACCCCCGCCATACACATCCATCGAAGCATGAATATGTGTACCTTCTATCTCTTTTAGGTATTGGCGTGCACGAGGTGCATCTGTCGTAGGTTGCTCTAAATACTCCCAATAAGCGGTATTTAATCCAATTTTATTGAATTTTAATAACTCCCTAACGGCGTGGCCTAACGATTGGCCCATAACACGTTCAATGATATCGCCTAACAGTATGTAACCTGTATCTGAATAAATAAATGTGTCTGAAGGTGCGACAATAGGGAATTTTTTACGCACATAGAGCTGTATTTGCTCTAACCGAGTCCACTGGTGTGTCGGTTTCGCAAGTACGCGCTTGAGGTAGTGATCATCTGCATGATCAAAAAGCCCGCTACTATGGCTGAGTAGATGACGGATAGCGATATGATCGGTGGCATAGCTGTCACACAGTAATTGGTTAAATTCAGGTGTGATATGTTGTGAAATGGCATCATCTAACGATAATTTCCCCATTTCAACTAACCTAAGTATGGCTGCTGCGGTAAACGTTTTTGTGTTACTGGCAATGCGTAATGGGGTATCAACCGTCAATGACCGACCTGCCAGATCGCTTCCTCTAGCACAAAATGTACTGATACTCGCCTTTTTTTGGTTGTGATAGTAAAGCACAACGCCGCAAGGTAAGTCTTCTAACTGCTGAATATATTGTGTAGTTATCATTTTTCTCCCAACTCATTTGGTCTTTAGAGATAGAGTGAGTGCTCATATTCACTTATAACATACTTGAATAATCAGCTTGCCATGTGTCCAGAAAGGCGGTGAATTTTTAATTAACCTCACGCGATAAAATTAATGTCTTAAAAGCCGTAAAAGCAGGCACTTGGTATCCAGTACGATAAATCAAATAGGTATCACATGTTGTGACGGGGAGCGAGGCTAACAATGAGGAAGCATCCCCCATAGAATGAAATAATTGAGCCGGTAGTAGCGCGATACTGCTTCCTGCACTGACGCATGCGACCATCGCATGATAGGAGCTAAGTTGCTGAATATGCCAATCTCGTTGATTTGGGATATTTAGCCACTGCTCAGCAATATAGCGGTAGCTGCATCCTTGGGCGAAGGTAGCAAGTGAGCGTGTTTGAATATCTGAGGCGGTCTTTGCTAATTTATCTTGCTCGGGAAGCAATAAGACTAGCTGCTCCTGCCAAACGACTTGTGACTGAATGCCCATATCACAGAGTTGGTTAATATCATACAAATCTTGGGGAAGAGCCACAAAAGCACAATCTAACTGTTCACGACGTACTTGCTCGATTAGAGCTTGTGAGGTTCCGGTTAATAATGATAATTGGGTTGTTGGGTGCTGTTGGTGGTAGGCTGCCAAAGGTTGAGGTAACCGGCAGGCCGCCGTGCTCTCCATGCTACCTATTCTTAGTTGTCCTCCTTCTCTGCCTAAACTCGTGACATGGCGGGCTTCTTGCTCTAACGCCAGTAAACGATAGGCGTATTGTAGGAAGCGTGTGCCGGCTTCTGACAATTGCATCTGCTTACCTTGACGAATAAACAGCGGCTCTCCCAGATCGGACTCAAGCTGTTGAATACGCGTTGTAATATTTGAGGGAACCCTACCGAGGCGCATTGCTGCGCGTGTGATACTGAGTTCTTCTGCGACCATGCAAAATATTTTTAGGGATTCAGAGTTCATTTTCTTTTTTCGTGAATATGATGCTATATTTATTCTTAATAACAGAATAATAAGTGTAACCCTACTTGATGATAAAGGAAAGATAATGGAGCATTCTGAAGTATTTCTCCAACGTTTGGGCTTACGTTACCCAATCATTCAAGCCCCTATGGCGGGCGTTTCAACACCTGAGTTGGCTGCGGCAGTTTCTGAGGCAGGGGGGCTAGGCTCATTAGGGCTTGGGGCTAGCTCTGTACCTCAAGCTAAAGCATTGATTGAGAAAACTAATGCTTTAACAGACAAACCTTTTAATGTGAATGTGTTCTGCCATTCTACCCCCGTACGTAATCGTGAGATTGAACAAGCATGGATTCATTACTTTGCCCAACAATTAGCTCAGTTTAACGTATTGCCACCTCAGCAATTAAACCAAGTTTACACATCATTCTTAGATGATCCTCACATGTTGGCACTACTGCTAGAAATGAGGCCAGCAGTTGTCAGTTTCCATTTTAATATTCCGGATAAACAGGTGATTGATCAGTTAAAAGCCCAAGGGATCTATACAATGGCGACGGCAACTTGCTTACGAGAGGCGCAGTTGATCGAGCAGGCAGGTATTGATGCCATTATCGCTCAAGGCATTGAAGCGGGTGGGCACCGAGGAATGTTTGATGTTAATGCCGAAGATGAAGCGATAACAACATTCCACTTGGTTGAATTATTAGTGAAAAATAGCCAATTACCGATTATTGCTGCGGGCGGCTTGATGGATGGGCAAGAAATTAAAACAGCTTTAGAGCAAGGAGCCGTGGCGGCTCAACTTGGTACAGCGTTTATTTTGTGCCCTGAATCAGCAGCAAATGAAGGTTACCGTCATAAGCTGAAAAGCCAAAATGCAGCGGACACGGCATTAACAGCGGCTATCTCTGGCCGATCCGCAAGAGGGATTGTGAACCAATTTATTCGTATGACACAAGCGGATGATTGTCCTGCTATACCGGATTACCCGATAGCGTATGATCTTGGAAAACAGTTGCATGCAGCGGCAAGTAAAATGGGGAGTGATGATTTTGCCGCACATTGGGCGGGCCAAAATGCGTTGAAAGCGCGAGAGATGCCAGCGAGTGTATTGGTAGAGACGCTTGTATCAGAAATGACGAAATAATGTGTAAAGTTGTAACATGTGAGAAATTTTGGAGGGTGGCAAATGATGGATCTTTTGCCACCCTGTCAATGCGTTAAGAAGTGAGAATTTCGTTCTCTTTTGCGTTCTTTGGCTCATCCGTTGCGATCCACGCAGCACAAAATAGAGTCAATCTAGCAAAGAAGTAGAAGAAGGCCATTAAGCCCAGCACCGAACCGAAAGCCGCGCCAGAAGGGGATGAGGCTAAGTTTGGTAAAATCCAAGTCATGATTGATTTAATCACTTCAAAGCCAATAGCCGCGAGTAGAGTGCCTTTCAATAAGGAAGAGCGGCGGTGCTGCATACGCGGTAAAATCCAGAAAATCCATAAGAACAGCAAGAAGTTAGCGATAATTGAAATCGTCAGACCAATCAGAGTCCAAGCCGGTTTTAACCATTCGATATTATCTAGGCCAAGCGTTCTAACAATGGTTGCTTGAGCGGAGCCTGCGACAGAGGTGAGCGTAATTGTTACGATCAAGGCGATAAGTAGGCCAATTAAGGATAGAAAATCGCGCAAATAGCGGAAATAAATTTTTTCATGTTCATCTTCATTGCGCTCCCAAACAGGGCGTGATTGCGCCAAAATGGCTAATCGTAAGTTGTTAACCCAGTTTACGCCCGAGTAAACGGCTAATGCCAAACCGGTTAAACCAACGGTAGTCCGCTGGCGGATTGCGGTATCAATGGTTCTTTCTAATGTATTGGCTAATGTCGGGTCACTGATGCTGGCAGAAATACCGCGAACTAGCCGTTCAAGTAATTCTGGGTTACTGGCTAATACAAAACCCGCTGCTGCAAAGGTAAACATTAATACAGGGATTAAAGAAAGAAACGAAAAATAGGTAATCGCAGCACCGAACTGGTTTCCCATACGATCAGTGAATCGTTGAGCAGTACGAATAAGGTGTGCAATAAAAGGAATTGCACAAATAAAATTCACTACTCGCATAGAAAATGTCAGTGCTTTTTTACTGTTATCGATGCTTTTATTGAGCTTTGATTTTAATTTACTGGCGTCTTTTTGCTCTTCTTCATGCATATTCGACATTCGTTCCCCTTTGACTCCGTATCTAATTTTACTTAATTTTCACCATACTATAGCGTAAATTTGCAAAATTCTTCACCTTAAAGCCCATTTTTATCTACAAAATAGGCTTTAAGGTCGGTTATTTCATTGCAAATGAAGACTGAATTTGGTGGGAAAAATAGAAGGTTACGAAGAATTTATAGGCCTGTTTTATAGAGCTCTAACTCCGCTTGTGCTTCTTTTAGCTCTTCTTGAGCCTCTTTTAGCTTACGTTCGCGCTTTGCGATTTTATCGCTATTTCCTTTTTGTTTTGCTTCCAATAATTCAGCTTCTCTTTCTTGTACTTTTTCTCGTTTTTCAGCCACATTTTTTTGGCTGTCACGGTAAAGCGATGTCGGCGTGCAATAGGTATTAACGTTATCGAGAGCCCTTTGCAAACCTGCAACACGGTAAGTGTTACCGTGTTTTTTGGCGTATTTTATTTGAGTTTCAATTTTCTGCTTTTTAATTTCACAGCCATTTTGTTTATTTCCTGCCGTTGCCGAAGTCCCTGCTAAAAGTAAAACCGCTGTTATCGTTGTCATGAGTGATTTATGCATTTTTTTGTCCTTAATTATATTTTAATTTTGTTTAGGATAGCTTTTTATCATGTTGAAGTCATGCCGTTTTGTCAAATTAGGAATAGTGCTAATTTTAACGAAATTTGGCTATAATGGTTCAGAATCAGAACAAATCATTCGGTCTATGTTTTATTTTACAGGCTGTCTTTAAAGAATCTATTTGATAATAGTCATATTTGGCTAGTGTTGAATTTCCTCAGGAAAGAAAAGTGTCATGTTAAGTTACCGCCATAGTTTTCATGCAGGCAACCATGCAGATGTGTTAAAACACACTGTTCAAAGCCTTATTATTGAATCTCTTAAAGAGAAAGAAAAACCTTTCCTGTATGTGGATACGCACTCGGGGGCTGGTCGCTATCAGTTAACCAGTGAGCATGCAGAAAAAACAGGTGAATATCTACAAGGGATTGCGCGCATTTGGGAACAGCCGGACTTACCAGAGGAATTGCTTCCTTATATGAATATTGTCCGTCGCATGAATGAAAATGGGCGGTTACGTTATTACCCTGGTTCGCCGCTATTAGCGAAGCACTTATTGCGTGAGCAAGACAAATTGGTGCTCACTGAGTTGCATCCTACTGATTACCCGCTATTGCGTGCAGAATTTTCTCGCGATAACCGTGCTCAGGTGTCCAAAGACGATGGTTATCAACAACTGAAAGCGAAATTACCGCCACCAAGCCGTCGCGGTTTTATGTTGATTGATCCGCCTTATGAGCTGAAATCTGATTATGAAGCTGTCGTAAAGGGGATCGTCGAAGGCTATAAACGCTTTGCGACGGGAACGTATGCGATCTGGTATCCTGTTGTATTGAGACAACAAATTAAGCGCATGATCAGTCAATTGGAAGCGACTGGGATCCGTAAAATATTACAAATTGAATTAGCTGTACGTCCTGATAGCGATCAACGAGGCATGACGGCATCAGGTATGATTGTGATCAATCCACCATGGAAATTAGAGCAGCAGATGCAAAAAGTGCTCCCTTGGTTACACAAAACCCTCGTTCCAGAAGGAACAGGGCATACCTTAGTCGAGTGGATTGTGCCTGAATAGGCAGCCTCTATTTCATTAAGAGGAGATACCTATCTTTTATTGCTATTGTGATCAAATTGATAAATAGCATAATAGTAAGTATTAGCTTTTTAATTAATCAAAAATGGGAATAACCAAGTTATGAGCAAACATTACGACTATATTGCGATTGGTGGCGGAAGTGGCGGTATTGCTTCTATGAACCGAGCGGCAATGTATGGACAAAAGTGTGCCCTAATTGAAGCGAAAGCGTTAGGTGGAACCTGTGTGAACGTGGGATGTGTACCGAAGAAAGTGATGTGGCATGCCGCACAAATCTCTGAGGCGATCCGTGCTTATGGCCCTGACTATGGTTTTGATACCACAATTAACCGTTTTGATTGGAAAACCTTAATTGCAAGTCGTACTGCTTATATTGATCGTATCCATCAATCTTATGACCGTGTATTAGGTAATAACAAGGTCGATGTGATCAAGGGGTTTGCTCGTTTTGTCGATGCACATACTGTTGAAGTCGATGGTGAAATTTATACCGCTGATCATATTTTAATTGCAACAGGTGGTCGCCCAGTGATCCCTGCCATTCCTGGTGCAGAATATGGCATGACATCGGACGGCTTCTTTGAGCTTGAATATTTACCAAAACGTGTTGCGGTTGTTGGTGCTGGTTATATTGCGG
This sequence comes from Providencia sp. PROV189, assembly GCF_028480065.1. Taxonomy (NCBI): domain Bacteria; kingdom Pseudomonadati; phylum Pseudomonadota; class Gammaproteobacteria; order Enterobacterales; family Morganellaceae; genus Providencia; species Providencia sp. PROV189. The sequence continues at coordinate 48,363 of NZ_JAMPOG010000012.1, read as the reverse complement.
TTGAATTGGCGGGTGTCTTAAATGGCCTAGGCAGTGAGGCTCATCTATTTGTCCGTAAACATGCTCCGCTACGTTCGTTTGACCCTCTGATTGTTGAAACTTTGGTTGAGGTGATGAATACCGAAGGTCCAACTCTGCATACAGAATCTGTACCAAAAGAGGTCGTCAAAAATGCCGATGGTTCTTTGACGCTGAAATTGGAAAATGGCAAAGAACAAACTGTCGATGCATTGATTTGGGCGATTGGCCGTGAACCAATGACTGATAACCTGAATATTGAAGCAGCGGGTGTTGAGCTGAATGAAAAAGGTTATATCAAAGTCGATAAATACCAAAACACCAATGTCGCGGGTGTGTATGCGGTAGGTGATAACACGGGGGCTGTTGAGTTAACACCAGTTGCGGTTGCTGCGGGGCGTCGTCTATCTGAACGTTTATTTAATAATAAGCCAGATGAACACTTAGATTACAGTAATATTCCAACCGTTGTGTTTAGCCATCCACCTATTGGTACCGTTGGTTTGACGGAGCCTGAAGCAATCGAAAAATACGGGGCGGATCAGGTTAAATGTTATAAATCTTCATTTACAGCGATGTATACCGCGGTCACTTCTCATCGTCAGCCATGCCGTATGAAATTGGTGTGTGTGGGAACGGATGAGAAAATTGTTGGTATTCATGGTATTGGCTTTGGTATGGATGAAATCTTACAAGGCTTTGCCGTTGCACTGAAGATGGGGGCAACGAAGAAAGATTTCGATAATACTGTGGCTATCCACCCAACAGCGGCAGAAGAATTTGTGACAATGCGCTAAGAGTCACCGTCACAACACGTTAAAAAGGCTGAACGTTATCCGTTCAGCCTCAGACATTTCACTCCAAATAACTAAACTCCGACGAATCCATTTAAATCATTGCCAGTGAAATACCTGAGCGTAGGGGCTATGCTGATACTATTTTATGGATCGTATTCACCGTGCCTTTACTTATTGGCTAAATCCCGTTGTGTCATGCTTAATAGCTCCCGCTATACTATTGAGTCGCACTGTTTCCATTTTTAACATATTGATTCCCTGCTTTTAATGCACCCAAAATCCAGCGGCAGGGGGCTATTGGCTTTTTTGCCACCAAGACACAATATAATCAGCGATTTGTTCTGGGTTATTGATATCTAATTGTGGCAAGGTGGTATCAATAATTTGATTGCTGGCGACGGCGATCACATGTTGGTCAATTAAGCCATCTAATGGTTTACCCACTTCCGATCTAAACAGCGCGATCTTATCGATCGTCTCATGCTTAAACCCTTCGACTAAAATCAGATCGAGGGAGCTAGGATCAAAACGGCTCGCCAAATAATGCAGGTCTAATTCGTCATCCTGAGCTGGGGTTTCGGTCATCAGCGCCCAGCGCTTTTGGCTGGCGACAAGTGTTTGATCAGCGCCCGCTTTACGTAATTCATAACTGTCCTTGCCGGGTTTATCGACATCCATATCGTGATGTGTATGTTTGACTAAACCGACGCGAACATTGCGTTGCCGTAATAATGGGATCACTTTTTTTAATAGTGTGGTTTTGCCGGTGCCACTATAGGCGGTGATGCCGAGTAGAGGTAGAGATTTTTGTTTCATGATTATTTTTGTTGTTGCTCCCAGTTGAGGCTATCTTCAGGGGTATTTAAATTAGCAAAAGAGCCTAATTGTGGAGGGAAAATCACACATTTCGCTGCTATTTCCCGCATAAAAAACATTAATTTGCGCTCTCCTTTTGCAAGGTACTCATCCAATGAGGGTGCTAATGAACGATGGAGTAAGGCAAAAGTTGGGTGGTCACGTTCAGTATCATTGGCATAACAAGCCAAGCTATCACCTTTGTGTTGAAACATGGTTGCTGCAAGCGTGAGTGGAAAAGCAGGTACATCACAAGGCACAAACAGTACCCACTCTGTGGTTGCATGATGTAACCCTGCTTGCATGCCTGCTAGTGGCCCTGCAAAATCATGATTGAGGTCAGAGATGACGGTAAATCCACTTTGTTGGTAGCGCTCTTGGTTGCGATTAGCATTGATAATCAGCGTGCCTACCTGTGGGATTAGGCGTTCAATAATATGTTGATACAGTGGCTTACCGAATAAAGGTACCAAGCCTTTATCTTCGCCTCCCATACGCCGACCTAAACCGCCTGCGAGTATGACACCCGTAATCGACTGCGTATCTAACATATTCAATTTTCCTGACTATCTTCAATAAAAGGTTTCAACATGTTCGAAAATAAATTTCGTTATAGTATTTGCCAAAATTTATTCTATTTTCCTATAAAATCAACGAATGTTCATGCGAATTAAAGTTAAACTTTACTTAGATTGACATCAATTCGCTTTTTCTCTTGTATGATAGCAATTAATTTAGCCCGAATATTCGTGATGAAGGAATAAACATGAAATGCCATCGCTTAAATGAAGTTATTGAGCTGCTGCATCCTGTATGGAAAGACAACTCAGACTTAAACTTAGTGGAATTACTACAAAAGCTGGCCGATGAGGCAGGTTTTAAAGGACCATTGTCTGAGCTAACAGATGATGTGTTGATATATCACCTGAAAATGCGTGGAAAAAGCAGTGATGAAGCGATACCGGGCTTGAAAAAAGATTATGAAGAAGACTTTAAAACCGCGTTATTGCGCGCTCGCGGCATCATAAAAGATTAATCAGAGATGAATAATATCGAACACTCTCATTTTCACTTTAGTGGGATTTCCCCTGATTTGATCCTTGATGCGTTGATGGAAGCGGGCATTTACCCTGAATCAGGATTAACAGAGCTAAATAGCTATGAGAATCGGGTTTATCAGTTTCAGGATGAAAACCGAAAACGCTTTGTCGTGAAATTCTATCGCCCCGAGCGTTGGAGCCGGTCACAAATTCAAGAAGAGCATGATTTCACATTAGAATTGCAAGACGCGGGTTTATCTGTGGCTGCGCCACTGGAGTTTGCAGGGCAAACCGTGCTGGAATTTGGTGGTTTCATCTTTGCTGTTTTTCCAAGTATTGGTGGTCGCCAGTATGAAACCGATAATTTATTTCAGCTTGAAGACGTCGGGCGCTTATTAGGCCGTATTCACCAAATTGGTAAGAAAGAAACGTTTGTTTTTCGCCCAACACTGGGTGTTGCTGAGTATCTTGAGCAACCTCGCCAAATTATCGTACAAAGTGAATTGATCGCTCCAAGGTGGCAGGCTTCCATTATTGAATCACTCGATAGATTGATTACGCAAGTGAAGCAGTATTGGCCAACTATCTCATCACCAATACGTTTACAGGGGGATTGCCATCCCGGTAATATTTTGTGGCGTGATGAGGCTTGGCTGGTGGACTTTGATGATGCGCGTAATGGCCCTGCGGTACAAGATTTGTGGATGCTATTAAATGGCTCGCGTCAGGATCAATTAGTCCAACTAGATACGCTGTTAGAAGCCTATAATGAGTTTTGTGACTTTGATGTAAAAGAGCTCAAATTAATCGAGCCACTGAGAGCCATGAGAATGGTTCATTACTTAGGATGGATTATTCGCCGCTGGCAAGATCCCGCTTTTCCAAGAGCATTTTCATGGTTGCAGGATGATGATTTTTGGCAAAAACAATCCGTCGAATTTGCTCAGCAAATTGAACGATTGCAGGAAGCCCCTTTGCAGTTAAACCCTCAATTTTAATAAATAAGTGGTATTTTTTGGAGAACGTAGTATATGAAAAAAATCATGTTGGCTTTAATTGGTATTGCCATGTCATTTGGGGCAGCGGCCGCAAACTATTCAGAAGGGAAAGAGTACGTTGCTTTAAAACAACCAGTACAAAACTTACCACAAGTTTTAGAGTTCTTCTCTTTCTATTGCCCTCACTGCTATCAGTTTGAAAATGTGTATAAAGTGCCACAAACGGTAGAGAAAAACTTACCTGAAGGCGTCAAAATGGAACGTTACCACGTTGATTTCTTAGGCCCATTAGGGAAAAACCTCACCCAATCTTGGGCAGTGGCAATCGTTCTAAAAGTTGAAGATAAAGTGACGCCAATTCTGTTTGAAGGTATCCAAAAAACACAATCTATTCGTACGGTAGACGATATCCGTAACGCCTTTATTAAAGCAGGTGTGAGTGGTGAAGAGTATGATGCTGCACTAAACAGCTTCGTTGTAAAATCTTTAGTCGCTAAACAACAAAACGCAGCGCAAGATCTAAAACTACGTGGTGTGCCAGCGATGTTTGTTGATGGTAAATACCAAATCCGTAATGATGGCATTGCGGTCGATAAAGCCGAAGATTATGGGCAAGAGTTTTCTAAAGTTGTGAACTATCTGCTCGACAAAAAATAATCTCTCCTTGTGGCGGCGTGACTCGCCGCCACATTCATAATTATTCACGTTCCGTAATCAATATCCACAATACGTTTAAAATCCTTTTTTTGAGCTAGATCAAGCGATTTTCGTCTAACTCATTGATTTTATTTTCTTGTTTAACCCCTTGATCTTTTCTTAGTCATTGAATCTAAGGCATAACATTATTTTGCTCACAGAGTTATCCACAGGTTATATCGGTCAAAATAGGGTAGCGAAGGAGTAAAATGACGATTTAATTTATTTAATTGAGTAGGGGGAGGATTGTTGATGAAGTTGAAACTCGACGTGTATCTAAGCGCACATTGTGGCATCCTATTATTATTCATTCCTGACAAAAAGATGATGACAGATTATGGCTCAGATAGCAGAAAATCCCCTTATATTGGTAGATGGTTCATCTTACCTGTACCGTGCTTATCATGCATTCCCACCACTGACTAACAGTGCGGGCGAACCGACAGGAGCCATGTATGGTGTGCTCAATATGTTGCGTAGCTTGATTATGCAATATAAGCCAAGTCATGTGGCTGTCGTCTTTGATGCCAAAGGAAAAACATTCCGTGATGAGCTGTTTGAGAGTTATAAATCACACCGCCCACCGATGCCAGATGATTTGCGTGAGCAAATAGCGCCATTGCATGAAATGGTCGAAGCGATGGGACTACCGTTGCTGGTGGTTTCCGGTGTTGAAGCGGACGATGTCATTGGTACTCTTGCGAGGCAAGCGAGTCAAAAAGGGATCCCTGTCTTGATCAGCACAGGCGATAAAGATATGGCTCAATTGGTTGAGCCTAATATCACCTTGATCAATACCATGACCAATACCATTTTAGGCCCTCAAGAAGTTGAGGATAAATATGGGGTTCCGCCAGAGCTGATCATCGACTTCCTCGCATTGATGGGCGACTCTTCCGATAATATTCCAGGCGTTCCCGGTGTGGGCGAAAAAACGGCACTTGCTTTGCTGCAAGGCATTGGCAGTTTAAAAGAGATTTACGACTCTTTAGATAAAATCGCCCCACTTGGCTTTAGAGGATCGAAAACATTAGCCCCGAAAATGGAAGAGAATCGCGAGGTTGCTTTCCTTTCATACCAATTAGCGACCATCAAAACCGATGTGGAGCTAGAAAAAAGCTGCGAAGAACTTGCGATCTCCGATCCAGACACAGACAAACTTTACCAGTTGTTTAGCCGTTATGAGTTTAAACGCTGGTTAGCGGATGTTGAGAATGGCACGTGGATGGATGGTAAAAGTGGTAAAAGTAGTGCGCCAGCGGCAAGTAAAACAGAAAAGAAAATTGAAGCCGTCATGGCAGCACCGACGTTGAGTGCGGAAAACTATCAAACTATCTTGGAAAAAGCGGATTTAGACCGCTGGATAGAAAAACTCACGTCAGCCTCAATCTTTGCCTTTGATACTGAAACGGACAGTTTGGATACACAAGAAGCGCGTTTAGTTGGGATGTCATTTGCCATTGAACCCGGCTATGCGGCCTATTTGCCATTAGGTCATGATTATCTTGATGCACCAGCCCAACTCCCATTAAATGATGTGTTGGCTGCCATGAAGCCGATATTGGAAAATGATAAAATACTCAAAATAGGTCAGAACTTAAAATATGACGCTGAGGTTTTACTCAACTACGATATTGAACTGAAAGGTATTGCATTTGATACCATGCTGGAATCCTATGTGCTAAATAGCGTAGCGGGTATGGGGCGCCATGATATGGATAGCCTCGCTGAACGGCACCTTAACCATAAAACGGTCTCTTTTGAAGAGATTGCAGGGAAGGGGAAAAAGCAGCTGACATTCAATCAAATAGCGCTTGAGCAGGCAGCCAATTACGCGGCAGAAGATGCCGATGTGACGTTATTGCTTCATCAAGCACTGTATCCTCAATTAGAGGCTGAGCCTAAACTGAATCACGTTTTTCGTGAAATTGAAATGCCATTAGTGCCTGTTCTTGTCAGAATGGAGCGTAAAGGGGTATTAATCGATGCTGCGGTACTAGCGGCCCAATCGAAAGAGATCACTGCGCGTTTGGCAGAATTGGAGAAAGAGGCATTTGAGCTTGCGGGTGAAGAGTTCAATCTTGCTTCAACCAAGCAATTACAAACGATTCTGTTTGAAAAGCTACAACTGCCTGTAGTGAAAAAAACACCGAGTGGTGCACCGTCTACCAACGAAGAAGTGCTTGAGGAGTTGGCTCTAAATCACGCCCTACCTAAACTCTTGCTTGAGCACCGTAGTCTCGCAAAACTGAAATCAACCTATACCGACAAGTTGCCGTTGATGATCAGCCCGAAAACTCAACGGGTACACACCTCGTATCATCAAGCAGTGACAGCGACAGGGCGCTTATCATCTCGAGACCCCAATTTACAAAATATTCCGGTTAGGACGGAAGAAGGTCGCCGTATCCGCCAAGCATTTATTGCACGCAAAGGCTACAAAGTAGTGGCCGCGGACTATTCGCAAATCGAATTACGTATTATGGCGCATCTATCGCAAGATAAAGGGCTATTAACGGCGTTTGCTGAAGGCAAAGATATTCACCGTGCAACGGCAGCTGAGGTATTTGGTGTACCACTGGATGAAGTGACAAGTGATCAGCGTCGTAGTGCAAAAGCGATTAACTTCGGTTTGATTTATGGTATGAGCGCATTTGGTCTTGCTCGACAGTTAGGCATTCCTCGTGGTGAAGCTCAGCGTTATATGGACCTCTATTTTGAACGCTATCCAGGCGTGCTGCGCTATATGGAAAATACGCGCCATCAAGCGGCTGAGCAGGGGTATGTTGAAACGTTAGAAGGGCGTCGCTTGTATCTTGCCGACATTAAGTCAAGTAATGGAATGCGTCGTAAAGCGGCTGAGCGTGAGGCTATTAACGCACCGATGCAAGGTACGGCAGCAGATATTATCAAGAAAGCGATGATCGCGGTGGATGCTTGGTTACAGGCCGAAAAACCGCATGCAGACATGCTAATGCAGGTGCATGATGAATTAGTTTTCGAAGTCAAAGAGTCAGAGCTTGATAGTGTGACCACCAAAATACGTGAGTTGATGGAACAAAGTATGCAACTTGATGTACCGTTGAAGGTTGATGTCGGTATTGGTGATAACTGGGATGAAGCCCACTAGCTAGAGTCTGAACTGAGTCGGATAATGCTTAATTCGACTCAGTTTTATTTAGTCATATTATCTATTGTGAAATTATATATTATTCTATTAATACTAATACATAACTAAGTACAGATGAATATTTGGATGTTCTTTCACTAGCCATGATTTTCATTTGGGTATTAGGCTCAATAATTCCAGACCAAGATGATATACTGATTAAAGTAACTCCATATTGATTATAACGTGTATCAACTTCAGCAATTGCAACTTGCTTTCCATTGATATCTAGACGGTGATGGGCTTTTGTTTTTTGCCCTCTACTCGATGCCATCAATTTTGGAATGGTTATTTTCCTTTTTTGTGGTGAAGGAGAAATGATTAACGCTTCTCCATTTTTAATGCAATACATTTCATTTACTTTCACTGTTTATTTCCTTGAACTCATTTTTACTTTAAAATCAATAATGGCATAGAAAATGATGAGTGATAAAAATGAAATTTATTAAGTTTTAATTAAAATAAATTATTTAATATTAAATAATTCGAATGCTAATTATTGCATTGTTGGTTCATAAATTGATATTTCATTGCCTAGCATTTTATTGATACGCTGAATGCTATTTTCGTTTAAGGAACCTTGTAAATATTCCATTTTTAATTGGTTGATTAAATAATCATATTGGGCATTCGATAAATTTTTTTTCGACTGATAGAGGGCTGCAGTTGCAGATAGTACATCGACAATAGTGCGTGTTCCTACTTGATAACCCGCTTCTGTGGCATCTAATGAGCTTTGTGTTGAAATGATTAGTTGCTTATAGGCATTAATACTACTTATTGACGACAATAGATTATTGTATGAAGAGTTAACTTGCTGGATGACGTTTCGATTATCACTTTCAAGTTGCTCTGTTGCAGCCTCAAAACCATACTGAGCTTGCTTAACTTGAGAATTAACCGTATTTCCTTGATAGATTGGTAAATTTAACGAGAGGGCTGCATTGTTTTTTCCTGAATGGTTATTTATTTTATGCTGGCTTTCGATACTATTCTTATCTAGCCGAGTGTTATTGATGGCTGTAGAAGCATCTAAAGTGACTATAGGTAAATGCCCGCTTTTGGCGAGGGATATTTTATCATTTGATATTTCTTGTGACAGGCGAGCTTTTAATAAGCTCAGGTTTTTAATTCGCGCATTTTCAAGTAGAAATGTGATATTATCCGGTTTGGTGAGTTGTAACTTATTAATATTGAGTTTTGCTAATTGAGTATATCGTACTCCACTGATTTTTCTTAATGCCTCAACTGAATTCTTCAATTCGTTGTAACCTAGAACCTCTTGAGCAATGATACTGTCATAGTTAGCTCTCGCATTTTGTACGTCAGTGATGGTCGTTAGCCCTACATTAAAGCGTTGTGTGGTTTGATCTAACTGATGATAAACCGCGAGTTTATGGGCTTTTATGTAAGTGAGGGCATCAATAGACTTTAATATATTAAAGTAAGAGATAGCCGTTTCTAACAGCAGATCTTGCTGGCTTATTTGATAGTTAATATCTGAAATAGCTGCATGTTTTTCTTGAATAGATAGTGATTTCCACTTGGATATATCAATTATAGATTGTGTCATTTGTAGGGATAATTCGGTGTTTTTAATATTTTTATTATCATCTGTACCATCATTGTTTTTATAGTTTGAATTAGCTTTTAATTTTAATTGAGGGAGTAATGAACTACGTTCTTCATCTATTTTTTTATAGGCTTGATAACGTTCACTTTCTGTTTTTTTTAATGTGGGGTTGTTATCTTTCGTTATTTTATAAACTTGCAATAAATCCTCTGCGTTACAATTATAACCTATAATTATTGAACTTATTAAAATAAATAATTTAATTATTTTATTCATTATTATTAATTCCTAATTAATTTTTTACAGTTTAGTCTAAATGGGATTTAAGAAAGAGGTTTTAATTAAATTATAGCTCAGCCATTAAAATGTAAATATAAAAAACCACATTTAAAATTTTAATTTGATGTATATGTTTTGCTATATGAGCTAACTTGATTAAGTTAGTGTAAAAAATGAGACTATTTTACTGTCGAACGTAATGTGCATTTACTACCTAAGAACGATTGTCACAGTACATTTTTTTACCTCAATATAGCGTTCATGTAACGTAATATCTTTTATGGCGACAGGCTTATCTCAGAGCCAAAGGATTAATCATGGAACGCTTATTTTCTCCAACTGCATTTCAAGGGCAGGTCGTGCTAGTTACTGGTGGGGCTCAAGGTATTGGTTTAGCGATTGTTGAAGCCTTTGCTCAATTAGGGGCTTGCGTGATTATGGCTGATTTGCAGTTACAAAAGGCGCAAGCAGCCGCAGCTTCATTAGTAGCAAAAGGGTTTAACGTTCAGGCGGAAGGTTGTGACTGTGCAAAGCAGCAACAAATAACAGCCTTGGTTGCAAAAATAGATCGCGAATATCATCAATTAGATGTTGTTATCCATAATGCAGCTTATTTTCCGCTAACAGAATTTATGCAAATTGATGAGGCTTTATTACAACAGACACTGAGTGTTAATTTAATGGCGCCTTTTTATTTGGCTCAAGCTGCTCAACCGATTATGAAAAGGCAGGGAAGAGGGCGTATTTTAATCACCTCATCTGTCACTGGTCCTAAAGTCGCTTACCCAGGGCTTGCGCATTATGCCGCCTCTAAAGCGGGGGTTAATGGTTTTATTAAGTCAGCCGCATTGGAGTTGGCTCCTTTTGGGATAACGGTGAATGGCGTTGAGCCGGGGATGATACGAACACCTGCGATGGAAAACTTAGGGGATGAGCAATTGAATCAAAGGATTGCTCGTGCTGTACCACTAGGGCGTTTAGGGGAAGCAGAAGATATTGCTGCCGCTATGGTATTTTTAGCCTCACAAGCCGCGGGATATATGACAGGACAGACTATTGTCGTTGATGGCGGAGCATTACTTCCCGAAAGCGCATTGTCATCAGCGGATATAAAACAATAGAGGCGAGCTTGCTTATTCTCTGAGTCATCAATAATGGCGTCAACCTATTCGCCGATTCGATAAAACACTCTTCTTATTTTCTTTATCGCATGTTGCCATATAGATGCGATAAAGCTTATTCCTGTCTGTTATTTGAACAAAATACGCGTTATTACCTAATGAGATAAAAAATTTACATTACATATTAATGCGACTTGGCTCTCATAAATATGTAATAAAAATACGTTTTTTGGCTATTATTATGATGTTTTATTCGCTGAATCGTAGTAAGCATTGAAAAAAAATTACAGAAAAGCTTTTTTTCGCGTAAAAAATCAAGTAAAGTATAAGGCGTAGGGTACAGAGGTAAGATGTTCTATCTTTCAGACCTTTTACTTCACGTAATCGGATTTAGCTGAATATTAGCTGCTCCAGTCAAAATTTTGACTGGAGCATTTTTTTATCCAAAATTTGTGTAAAGTTATCGTGCTTGCCGTTGTGCGCCGAGTGACGCACAAGGATCGAAATGGATCAAATTGGCGTGCTATACCAGCTATCAAGTTTGAGACGCAATTTATCAATACCGATTTTTTTCAATGCTGAAAAATATTCGACTTCGACGTCTCCCCCTAATGGAGAGAGTGCTTGGCGGACTTCCATTAATTGTTTTTTGCGTGCGCCAGAAGCGAGTTTATCTGCCTTAGTCAAAAGGACTAATACAGGAATTTCCATCGCAATAGACCATTCAATCATTTGCATATCAAGGTCTTTTAGTGGATGACGAATATCCATCAATACGACAAGACCTTTAATACACTCCCTTTTTTGTAGGTATTCACCAAGCGCTTTTTGCCATTTGCGTTTCATCTCTTCCGGCACTTCGGCATAGCCATAACCCGGTAAGTCGACAAGACGAATGCCTTCTTCCACTTCGAACAGGTTAATTAACTGTGTCCGTCCAGGCGTTTTACTGGTGCGAGCAAGGCTTTTTTGTTGTGTAAGCGCGTTTAGTGCGCTGGATTTACCTGCATTGGAGCGGCCTGCAAAGGCAACTTCTATACCCGTATCTTTTGGTAGATGACGGATATCGGGTGCACTGATGACAAATTTTGTCATATGGTAGTTATGGTTTTTGATTGTCATAGGTTGTTCTCCCTGAGTTGACCTTTTGAGGCTGAGGGATTATAGCGACTGGTGGCAGACAAACAAAGCCAAAATTGCGATAGAGCAGTAGCTGTTTGCTTTTGAAACAACGATTTTACGTACATATTGGGCGTCATCTGACAGTTTTTGATGATTACTCGCTTATCTGACGTAAATAAAGGTAAATCTTTAGCAATATATTCAGCTTAGCTCTAGAATTGGTGAATTGTACTCGTCATACTTCCAGTTGCAGCTTTGTTGGCTATGTCTATTCACATGAGTCACATATTTGCTTATGCGCTTAGCTGCACCTCGAACTATTTCGAGTATAATTAAGTCATTTAGCTATAGCGAAAGGGATCTTGAATGTTAAAACGAATTTTTGTGCCTTTACTGGCGGTCTGTGCTATCAGCGCATCTTCTCTAGCATTAGCTGCGGGTGAAACGTATGTTAAATTAGTCACCTCAGCAGGTAATATTGAATTAGAACTGAATAATAAAAAAGCACCTGTGACCACTGAGAACTTTCTACAATATGTGAATGAAGGTTATTACAACGGAACAACGTTTCACCGTGTTATTCCTGGTTTTATGATCCAGGGTGGCGGTTTTAACAAAGATCTTCAGCAAAAGCAGACTCGTGCTCCAATTAAAAATGAAGCAGATAACGGTTTGCGCAATTTACGTGGAACCATTTCTATGGCACGTACAGCGAATAAAGACAGTGCGACCAGCCAGTTTTTTATTAATGTCGCTGACAATGCTTTCTTAGATCACGGTCAACGTGATTTTGGTTACGCTGTTTTTGGTAAAGTGGTAAAAGGCATGGATGTAGTGGATAAAATCTCTAAAGTAAAAACAGAGAATGTTGGTCCATATCAAAATGTGCCTGTTGAACCAATATCAATTATTTCTGCGGAAGTCATTAAAAAGCCATAATAGATAGAGTGGGTAGGTCGCTAGTATTTACCCACTTATATTATTTTTCATGTATAAGGCTGTATCACTGTGAGTGCTATTTATGTAGTGATGTACTCACAGAGTATATTTCCCCATTAATTAGAATTTATTTTCTTTTTCCCTTCTCTTTTTTCATTCTTTTCTTCTTATTAACCTGCTAGTTATTTTTACATAAATTCAATTTTGTGATCTTGCTCACCGCGCGGTTTGAAAACGGTTTGTTTGACATTTTTTCTTTGTGTTTCGTTGTTAATACATTTACTAACTTAAATATTGGCCTTTGCTAGGCATTTGCATGAAAAAATAAGTCAATCAATTGAAAGCGGTGACTTTCGATTTGAATGGAATCGAAAGGTTTTTTGAGGTTTTTTGCTCTAAAAATGAACTTTAACAAGGATCACATTTTCGATTGACTCACTCTGCTGTAATTCAGATATGTTGTTAGCATGGTCAATCGTGATAACAAGGTGATGTTTTTCGGAGTGATAAACATGAGTACAGATACCGTAAAAAGACGTGAATGCATCATGGATATGTTGTGCCAAGAAGGGAGTGTTCGTGTCGATGCTTTAAGCAAACAGTTTAATGTTTCTAGCGTCACTATTCGAAATGATTTACGTTATCTGGAAAAAAAGGGTTGTGCCTTACGCTCTTATGGCGGTGCAATGGTGAATCATAAATTTGCTTTTGATAGACCGTTACAAGTGAAAGGTCGCATGGATCGAGAAATTAAAACTCGTATTGCCAAAAAAGCGGCGGAATTTGTGAATGATGGGGATTCTCTCATCATTGATTCAGGCTCAACAACAGCAGAAATCGTTCCTTTTTTAAAACACCACCGTGATTTAGTCGTGATGACTAATGCTCTCAATATCGCATACGAACTGGCCGGTTTCGACAGCGTAGATGTTATGGTTCTTGGTGGACACGTACGCAAAAATTCTTATTCCCTTTATGGTCCTGCCGCCGAACAGCAGTTATCACAGTACCGTTTTGATACGTTGTTTCTTGGGGTAGATGGCTTTGATCTCGAAGCTGGGATCACCACACCGAATAGCGGAGAAGCGCATCTCAACCGTGTGATGTGTGATGTGGCACATCAAATTATCGCTGTAGCAGATGGCACTAAATTTGGGCGAAAGAGTTTTTGTTTAATACGCGAAGCTAGACTGATCCATCGTCTTATTACTGATAGCCGCATTCCACTTCATTATCGCCAAGCTTTAACGGCATTTGGTGTAGAAGTCATTGTTGTTGATGAATAAGGCATATCTATTTTAATTCTTAATTAAAAACGCAACGTTTTTAATCATATCTGAGTTATTTGGAGATATTATGCAGCCGCTATTACAGCTGATCCATCGCCATAAATCTGGCGAGGACGTTGGGGTTTACTCTGTCTGTTCCGCACACCCTTGGGTTCTAGAAAGTGCGATTCGTTTTGCTAAACAACGTAACTCTTCAGTATTAATTGAAGCCACTTCTAACCAAGTTAACCAGTTCGGTGGCTATACCGGTATGCTTCCTTGCGATTTTCGTGAAATGGTATGGAAAATTGCCGATCGATTGGCTTTCCCACGTGAAAAAGTGTGGTTAGGCGGCGATCATTTAGGCCCTAATGCATGGCAAAACCGTTGCGCTGATGAGGCGATGCAACTATCAGAAACACTCATTTATGATTATGTTGCGGCAGGCTTTCGTAAAATTCACCTTGATTGTTCAATGTCTTGTGCTGATGACCCTATTCCTTTGAGCGATGACGTTGTCGCTTCCCGTGCGGCAAGGCTATGCCAAGTGGCTGAACGTAGCTGGCAAGATCATGGTGGTGAAGCCCCTGTTTATGTTATTGGCACAGAAGTTCCTGTGCCGGGCGGTGCGAAAGAATCGATGGATGGATTACAAGTTACATCGCCCGAAGCTGCTAAAACCACATTGTCTATCCATAAAAATAAATGGCAAGAGCATGGGTTAGCCGATGTGTGGCCCCGAGTGATTGCCTTGGTTGTGCAGCCAGGGGTCGAATTTGATCATCACAATGTTGAACATTATCAACCTGAAAAAGCGAAAGCACTTAGCCAATTTATCGAATCAGTTCCCCATCTTGTTTATGAAGCACACTCTACCGATTACCAAGCACTAAAGGCGTATCGTCAGTTAGTCCGCGACCATTTTGCGATCTTAAAAGTTGGCCCTGCATTAACGTTTGCTTTACGTGAAGGGTTATTTGCACTCGATAAATTAGATCGTGAATGGAATGGTGAGCGTGATGCTGCCCATTTACACGCAACCCTCGAACAAATTATGAATGAGCAGCCAGAGCGTTGGAGCCCTTATTACAAAGGGAGTGCTCATCAGCAATACATCGACAGACAATATAGCTTAAGTGACCGTATTCGCTATTACTGGGCGGAGCCTGAAGTTGAAAAAGCAGTGGCGAAATTATTGGACAATTTACGGCAAAACCCAGTACCGATTTCGATGCTGAGCCAATACCTACCAGAGCAGGCCGAAGCCGTTAAAGTCGGTGACTTAGAGAATGACCCAAAAGCGTGGGTCATGGATAAGGTTCGAAGCGTATTACTTCAATATGCGTTGGCATGTGAATCACAGTCAAAAGGAGCGGTGGCATGAAGGAAATATTGTCATATTCACAATCATGGTTAGAGCAGCACGGCGCTCTGTTTACTGCACAAGAAATTACTCATCAGCCCCGCTTATGGCGTGAATTATATCGGGAGTTAGCGGCTAAATCGGAGCAATGGCAACCGTTTTTATCTGAACTGCTCGCCAAGCCGGATTTACAAATTGTGTTATGTGGTGCTGGGTCGTCTGCCTTTGCAGGGAAAGCCATGGCACCTTGGTTACGTGAATATTGTGGATTAGACGTACATGCGTATGCATCTACCGATATTGTACCAACACCTTGGCATTACCTCGATAAACATAAACCGACATTATTAGTTTCTTATGCTCGCTCGGGTAACAGTCCTGAAAGTGTTGGTGTCGTAGAGCTGGCAGATGAGCTACTCGACGATGTTTATCACCTTATGTTGACCTGTAATCCAGATGGCGCTTTGGCACGTTATGCGGAAGGGAAAAAGCATGTTTGCTCTTTAATCATGCCCGATGGTTCTCATGATAGCAGCTTTGCCATGACCTCAAGCTTTAGCTGTATGACATTAGCGACATTATTACTATTTGGTGTTCAAGATTTTACTCAAGCACGTAGTTATGTTGAAGAGATTGCCACACTTGCAGAAACCGGCATTCCACAATGGTTGCCGATGATCCAAGGCATGACAGGAAATGGTTTTAGTCGAATGGTTGTGCTTGGCTCAAGTTGTTTTACGGGGATTGCCGAAGAAGGGGCGCTGAAGATGTTAGAGCTCACATCGGGGAAAGTTGCAACGCGCTTTGATTCAACATTAGGGGTTCGCCATGGCCCTAAACTTATGATTGATAAAGAAACATTGGTAATAGTGATGTTATCAGCCGAAGAGTATTGCCGTCACTATGATATAGATTTGCTCAATGAGCTGAAACATGACCAGCGGGCAAAACACATTGTGGCATTGAGTAGTTTACCTTTAGAGCAGGCCGTCGTGCTTGATAGCCCACTCAATGATATTTGGTTGATATTTCCTTATCTCGTCTTTTTACAGCTTTTGTCATTTGAAGCTTCTCTCAATCATGGTTTATCACCGGATAACCCTTGTCCGACGGGGGAAGTGAATCGTGTTGTTAAAGGTGTTCAGCTATACCCATACAAATCAACAAAATAATAATAGGAGTGAGTATGTCTACCCCAAATATATTGATGACTCGTATCGATAATCGTTTGATCCATGGTCAAGTTGGCGTGACTTGGACAAATTCTCTTGGTGCTAATTTAGTGGTTGTTGCAAATGATGAAGCCGCCGTTGATCCCGTTGCTCAATCTTTGATGGATATGGTGGTTTCCGATGGTGTACAAACTCGCTATTTTACGCTGCAAAAAACCATTGATGTGATCCATAAGGCTGCGGATCGACAAAAGATTTTTATCGTTTGTAAAACGCCTCAAGATGTACTCACCCTAGTTCAAGGTGGAGTTCCTATCAAATTTGTCAATGTTGGCAATATGCACTTTATCGAAGGTAAAAAACAAATTCATAAAACGGTCTCTGTGGATGATAGCGATATTAATGCATTCCGCGAATTAGAAAAATTAGGGATCACTTGTGAAATTCGTCGTGTACCTGATGAGGCGGGGGAAGCCGTCTCTAAGCTAATTAGCTAAGGAGGTCAGTATGATGACTGACGCACTACTTATCGCTTTGATTGCTGGGATCGCGGGGGTCGATTTATTTAATGGTTTGACACACTTCCATCGACCTGTGGTTATTGGGCCTATTGTTGGATTGATTTTAGGTGATGTGCAAACGGGGTTATTAGTCGGAGGAACGTTAGAGCTGGTTTGGATGGGGATGGTGCCACTTGCTGGTGCTCAGCCACCCAATGTCGTGATTGGCGGTATTATTGGCACGACATTTGCCATCATGACACATGCGGATCCTAAAGTTGCTATCGGTATTGCTGTACCGTTTTCTATCGCGGTACAAGGCTGTATCACATTACTGTTCACACTCTATTCACCCATGATGCATAAATGTGACGAAATGGTGAAAAAGCTCAATTGGCGCGGTATTGAGATGGTGAACTATTTTGGGATCCTGATTCTGTTTTCTTTCTACTTTATTGTTGCTTTCTTACCCATCTACTTTGGTGCTGATGCCGCAAGCGCCATGGTGCAAAAAGCACCTCAATGGCTATTGGATGGCTTAGCTGTGGCGGGTGGCATGATGCCTGCGATTGGTTTCTCACTACTGATGAAAATCATGATGAAAAAGACGTATGTTGCCTATTTTATTCTTGGTTTTATTTCAGTGACTTTCCTGAATATGCCCATTATTGCGGTCGCACTTGGCGCGTTTGCAATCGCACTGATTGATTTCTTCAACCGCACACGTAATGACAACAATGATAACGGCAGCTCACCTAAAGTTGCTCAGGAGATGAATGATGGCATTTAATGACAATGATGAAGCTCTGGCAGCAAAAGCGGAGCAACGAATGGCTCAAGCGATGGCAACTAGTCAGGTTGAGCGTGATGATTACCTTGATAGCGAACCTGCAACAGCACTGACTCACCGTGATATTAACGTTATGGCACTGCGTTCGCTATTACTACAAGCTTCTTTTAACTATGAACGTATGCAAGCTGGCGGTTGGCTTTATACCTTGATCCCAGCGTTACGTAAAATTCATAAAAAACCGGAAGATTTATCTAATTCTATGAAAATGCACATGGAATTTATCAATGTGCATCCATTTGATGTGACATTTTTATCCGGTTTAGTGCTAGCGATGGAGCGTAGCAAGGAGAAGATTTCCACCATTCGTGCAGTGAAAATAGCGTTAATGGGGCCGCTAGGCGGCATCGGCGATGCGTTGTTCTGGCTAACCTTATTGCCCATCTGTGCTGGTATTGGGGCATCACTCGCACTACAAGGCAGTTTATTTGGGCCGATTATTTTTCTGCTTATGTTCAATATCGTGCATTTCGCATTGCGTTTTGGACTGGCTCATTATGGTTATCGCGCGGGAACAAAAGCGATAGCCATGCTAAAAGCACATACCAAAAATATCTCACATGCCGCTTCTATTGTTGGAATGACGGTTATCGGCGCCCTAGTTGCCTCTTATGTGCATCTTTCTACACCACTAATCATGACGGCTGGTGAAGCAAAAGTGGCTTTACAGACAGACGTTCTAGACAAACTGATGCCAAATTTATTGCCATTAAGCTTTACGTTACTTGTCTACTGGCTAATGAAAAAAGGTTTTTCACCTGTGAAATTAATTGGTGTCACCGTGGTATTTGGCGTGCTTGGTAAATTAGTTGGATTCTTATAAGAGGAATGGCAAATGTTAGGTGTCGTCATTACAGGCCATGGAGGTTTTGCGAGTGGCCTGTTACAAGCAGTACAACAGGTTATTGGCCCACAAGAACAATGTGTTGCGATAGATTTTCCTGAGGGAATGTGTACCGATTCGCTTCAACAAGCATTAAGAAAGGCAAGTCAGCAATGTGATCAAGGTGATGGTGTCGTTTTTTTAACAGATTTATTAGGTGGCTCACCATTTCGGCAAGCGTCATTGATGGCCTTGGAAAATCAAAACTACCAAGTTATCACTGGAACCAATATGCAAATGGTCGCAGAAATGATGCTGGAGAGGGATGGAATGTCAGTAACAGAATTCCGCGATATGGCATTGGAGTGTGGGCATCGGGGTTTAACCAGTTTGTGGCATGAGCAACAACGTGAAAAACAATCTGTTGCTCATGATGATGGCATTTAAGGAGAGCATATGTATTTAATTTCTAACCGTGAAATGTTGAAAAAAGCACAACGTAATGGTTATGCAGTTCCCGCTTTTAATGTACATAACCTTGAAACTGTTCAAGTTGTTGTCGAAACAGCAGCAGCCATGTCATCCCCCGTTATTTTAGCAGGAACACCGAGCACGTTTACTTATGCAGGATTGGAATACATGGTATCGATTTGTCGTGAAGCTGCACGAGTGAATCACTTACCGATTGCATTACATCTTGATCACCATGAGGAGTATGACGATATTTGCCGTAAAGTACGTGCCGGTATTCGTTCTGTGATGATTGATGGCTCTCACTTTGCTTTCGAACAGAATATCGAAGCCGTCAGTAGAGTCGTGAAATATTGCCAAAATTATGATGTCAGCGTTGAGGCGGAGTTAGGGCGATTAGGGGGGCAAGAGGACGATTTAGTCGTTGATAGCAAAGATAGCTTCTATACTGATCCTATGGCGGCGAAAGAGTATATCACGCGTACAGGTATTGATTCATTGGCCGTCGCGATAGGATCCGCCCATGGCTTATATCATGGTGAACCTCACCTTGATTTTGAGCGTTTAGCGGCGATTAAACAGCAAGTCGATATTCCTTTGGTCCTACACGGTGCTTCTGGTATCCCTGAAGAGATGATTAAACGAGCGATTTCACTTGGTGTGTGCAAAGTGAATGTGGCAACAGATTTAAAAATTGCTTTTGCGGATGCTGTCAAAGCGCATTTTGCTGAGCACCCAGACGCTAATGACCCTCGTAAATATATTACACCAGGTAAAGAGGCAATGCGTAAAGTCGTTGAAAGTAAAATCAATATTTGTGGCAGTGCAGGTATGATGTAAGTCGTGTTTACTGACGCATACAAGGGGCACTGATAGGATGTAAGATGATGAAATCAGATAAACAGATATATGTTCGTAGGGCATTATTGCCTTCTGGGTGGGCTGATAATGTTTTAGTCGTATTGAATGATAATGGGTGTATCCAACACGTTATCCCGAATACGCAGTCTGCTGAAGAGCTATTGCCATTCACATTATTGCCTGCACTTATTGATACCCACATTCATGGTAGTGCTGGTGCCGATGTGATGGATGCGACCCATGAATCGCTCAATAATATATCTCGTTTCTTAGCATCGAAAGGCGTTGGCGCATTTTTAGCAACAACAGTGACCGCCCAGCATAAAGATATTGAGCGGGCATTGGTTCAAGTGAAAGATAGCCAGAAGCAAGGGGTAGATGGCGCCGAAATTCTAGGAAGTTATCTTGAAGGGCCATTTTTTACGGCCCAACATAAAGGAGCTCACCCAGAAAGCTTATTGCACCAACCTGAGAAAGCCCTATTACAGCAATGGATATCACTTGCTGAAGGAAGTTTAAAATGTGTAGCTCTCGCACCCGAGCATCCAACCTCTCTTGAGCTAATACCTTGGTTAAAATCACAAGGGATCCGTGTCATGCTTGGCCACTCCAGTGCGGATTATGCATTGACTCAGGATGGGCTAAATCAAGGTGCGGATGGGGTTGTTCATTGCTATAACGGCATGAATGGCCTACATCATCGTGAGCCAGGCATGGTCGGTGCAGCCTTAACCAACGACCAATGTCAGGTTGAATTAATCTGTGATGGTCATCATGTACATCCTGCCGCTATCAAAGTGGTTTACCGCTGCTGTGGGGAGCGGTTACTACTGATTACAGATGCGATGCGTGCTACTGGCATGCCTGATGGTGAATACTCTCTCGGTGAAATGACTGTGCAGATGAAAAAGGGGGTTGTCAGAACAGAAAGTGGTAGCCTCGCAGGGAGTACCTTAACCCTCGAACAAGGAGTGAAAACATTGCAGCAAGCTTGCGACATATCATTCGCACAAGCATGGTTACATGGCAGTTTATATCCAGCAAAAGCATTAGGTATTGCGGATCGTCTGGGATCAATCGCCCCCAACAAGCAAGCGAATTTAACGCTCTGTGATACAGCAGGCGAAATACAAGCAACCTTTGTAAACGGTAAGCGGGTTTTTCAACGATAAACAGATTTAGGGTATGAAACGCCATGCCCTAAGCGGTTGTCTTGCAATTGTATGAATAGATGTAGAATGGAACGTTGTTATTCTTATTAATTAAGAATAACTTGTTATCAGTATGTGAATATAATTCCATGATTTTTATATGGAAACTGGCTTCAGTAAATCAGATTACTTGATTTAAATAGGCTATTTTCCTGCTTCGGCTGTGTTATGATACCTGCCCCCGACTATTTTTTGCTATTTTTTAGTCAGAGTTCTGATTGCTAAGCGCAAAAAACTGTGTATGGGAATATAACATATAATGATAAAAATCAGTCGGATAGGCTACTATGCTTTTACTTATTGATAATTACGATTCATTTACTTATAACCTATATCAATACTTCTGTGAATTAGGGGCGGAAGTACTCGTTAAACGTAATGATGAAATTTCTATCGAAGAGATAGAGTTGTTAGCGCCTACACACCTAGTGATCTCACCAGGCCCTTGTACGCCTGATGAGGCAGGGATCTCTCTTGAAGCAATTAAATATTTTGCAGGGAAAATCCCTATCTTAGGCATTTGTCTTGGTCATCAAGCGATCGGTCAAGCCTTTGGTGCAACGGTTGTGAAGGCTAGAGAAGTGATGCATGGCAAAACATCGGCTATTCATCATAACCACCAAGGGGTATTTAAAGGTTTAAATCGGCCACTAACAGTTACACGTTATCATTCTCTCGTTATTGCCGCAGAAACATTACCAGCGTCTTTTGATGTCTCCGCATGGTCACTGAATAACGGTGACGTAGATGAAATTATGGGAATACGTCATAAAACTCTGCCAATTGAGGGAGTTCAGTTTCACCCAGAAAGTATTCTGAGTGAACAAGGCCATGAATTGCTGAATAATTTTTTAAAATATTAGTTACTCACTGTATCTATAAAAAAATAAATTCATCCCCATCACTCGCTTTGCTATTGCTCTTTTGTGATTTTTTATTCATATTTAATGATTATATTTTCACTTAGGCATTGGATAAGGCAGGTGAGGGGTATGAAAGAACCACAAGCAGTAAATCGGCAAACTTATGATCAGGTTATTTTACCTATTTATTCTCCAGCGGAATTTATTCCTGTCCGTGGGGAAGGTAGCCGAGTTTGGGATCAGCAAGGTAAAGAATATATCGATTTTGCTGGTGGGATCGCGGTATTGGCATTAGGCCATTGTCATCCTGCATTAGTTGCTGCTGTTCGTGAGCAAAGTGAGAAACTATGGCATGTCAGTAATATTTTTACTAATGAGCCAACCTTAAGATTGGCACAGAAGCTGATCAATGCGACGTTTGCTGAGCGAGTGTTCTTCGCCAATTCAGGGGCGGAAGCTAATGAAGCTGCGTTTAAGTTAGCACGCCATTATGCCATTACCAAGCACAGCCCATATAAAACCAAAATTATTGCGTTCAAACAAGCTTTCCACGGACGTACTTTCTTTACGGTTTCAGTTGGAGGCCAAGCGAAATATGCGGATGGTTTTGGGCCGAAACCTGCTGATATTATTCATGTGCCATTTAATGATCTCGATGCCGTGAAAGCGGTGATAGATGAAAATACCTGTGCGGTGGTATTAGAGCCTGTTCAAGGGGAAGGTGGTGTGACTGCTGCCACGCAAGAGTTTATGCAAGGTGTGCGTAAGCTATGTGATGATAACAATGCATTACTGGTATTTGATGAAGTACAAAGTGGTATGGGGCGCACTGGGCAGTTATTCTCTTATATGCACTACGGCGTGACACCGGATATTCTGACTACAGCTAAGGCTTTAGGTGGCGGTTTCCCTATCAGTGCAATGTTAACAACCCATGAAATTGCGCAAACTATGGGGTTGGGAACTCACGGTACCACTTATGGTGGTAACCCATTAGCCTGTGCGGTTGGTAATGCAGCATTTGATATTATCAATACAAAAGAGGTACTTGCTGGTGTGACAAAGCGTCGCGAATTATTTGTTGCTCATTTGAATAAGCTGAATGAGAAATATAATATTTTTGCTGAAATTAGAGGCATGGGGCTATTAATTGGTGCAGAGCTTAAAGGGGAATTAAAAGATCGTTCGAAAGATATTTTACAAGCTTGTGCCAATGAAGGATTAATGATGCTTAATGCTGGCGCTAATGTATTACGTTTTACGCCATCGTTAATTATTTCGGAAGAAGAAATTAATAGTGGTATGTTGAAATTAGAAAAAGCGATTGAACGTATTCTGAAATAAATACATTTTTAACACTCAAAGAGGTTAATACCTCTTTGAGTCTTTTTGACCCTATAAATAATTTGGGGTATTTGCCTTTCATTAAAGGTGACTGTTTAGGCGGTCACCAAATACAATAATAAAATGGCTCATTGTCTGTTTCCCGTTTTGAATTGGCATACTCTACTTTTTAGAGGCCGATTCAATCGCTAAATAAATGACTTTACGCACAGGATCATTAGAGCCTGATTGAGGGGGATTTTTTCATGCTCAAGGTGTTTAGTTAATTCCATATTTAATGTTGTTTCAACGATCAGTTTAGTCAGCCGTCGAGTGAACTGATTGAGCCGCTTCTCGTTTAAATTCCGCCCTGAAGTTACGTCGAATTTGCTTTGTTATACATGTCACCTGTTAAGTTATGCAGTGTATAATAACAGCTCTATTTAGGTGGCCAAATTAACTATGCCACTACACATACATCTATTCCGAAGGTGAAAGCGGAATTAATAAATAAAGAAACAGGGGAAATATTTAAAGAGACTAACCAAGGAAATAGACCGGATTATTTTTTAGGTGATAAAAATCGTCCAACGTTAATTAACGATAGAATGAAACTAAAGTAGAAAAAATCCTAGCAAATATGTATCGAATGGAAATATGGCTTCTGCTCATGCTGAAGTTGGTACTATTCGTAAGCATATGAAGATTATTACCGTTAGTCGAGATATGAATATGAGGGTGACAAAAGAGCCTGTATGTGGATATTGCCGCAATGGCAGATAAAGAAGGATTGAAATTATCAGTCAGCCGGATAATCAACGACTCGGCTTGGTGTGTGAGGGTAAAGTGACTGCCTGCCGTAAACCCGAGCTCATTCTGCCACTGACCACTAATAATCAGCTATGGGCGGGGGCGCAAGTACCCCATGGTATACTGTCTTGATTTTACCGCGTGTTCTTTAGCTGTTGTGTTTTTACAGTACAATCACCTCGACTATAGACTTAAAAATCCTTAACTGTTCAATCAGTTACCAGTAGTTAATTTTATCTACTGAGATTTGATTTCACTTATTCAATAAATAACTTCATTGGCATGATTCAGCCAGCCCACACACTGGATGTCGGCAACAAGCGTTATATTTTTCGGGCTAAAAATCTAATTATCGCTGTCTCAATTAAGGAGCTGTGGACAAGTAATATTGGCACGTAGTTGAAAATGCCTTCCTGTAAATTTAGAAATACCGAGCCGTCGCAACTCGGTATCACAAATTAACAAGCAATTATGAAAACATGATTGCCTTAGCATGTTCAGTCATGTGGCTCCCTATATGATTTATTAAAAAATAAACAGCAAAGGTCAACATGCCCTAGCACTTTTTGTATTGATATTTTTTGTATGATTAATGCTAATTTCTTTCTTTGGCATTTTATCGATATTTGTTTTGCGCGGATCGGCAGTCGAAGGGGATAATGCCATTCCACTCAGGTCTCTTTTTACCTGCCCATTGATAATCACTCGCCCCTTGCCCTGAGAATGAGATGAAATAATGTCAGTAGCCTGATGAATGGAACGTTTTTTTCTAGGTTGATCTAATTCCTGAGTGATAGTCGGTATCTTGAGGGGAATTCGGCTTCCTTTTTGATGTGCGATTGGTTTTGGGGGCGTGAAATTTTTAATTATTGCCTCTTTCTCGGATTGAGTTTGTGCTTTTTTATCCATATACCATACTAAATCCAGTTCTGAGTAGTCAGTGCCAATAAGGCTTGCATTGAGTTCTAATTTTTTCAGGTGGATCATTGAATTCACCTTTAGTGATTCAGCAGAATAACTATTAGCATCTAAATTAGCAGCAACCCTCTCACATTTAGATCTCAACTGCTCAAGTTTTTGTCGAAGATCCGTTGTGGGTCTAGGTATATTTAGCGAATGAGCTGACTGGTTACCACTCATATTACAATCATGCTCTTTAATCGTATTTGTTGAATGCTTCGATTTTAATGAATAGTTCAATGGTAACGATAATGAGGGCAGAGAAGGGAGTTGACTCTCCTTTAGGATATTGGCGATATTCATTGCCGCATCGATTTTAGCTTGTCGCTCTTTAAATGCGTTGTCATCGAATTTTACTGGTGTAGGTAAGGTGATTGATATTGGCTTAATGCTATTTGTTTCGTTAAGAAACTTATATTTTGCCTCTAAATTATTTCTTTTTATCCGGCATGATTCAGAGATTGTCTCAGGGGTCATATTGCCACGCTTTAGCATCTCTGCATGAGCCGTGATTGTTTGGTTGATATATTTTAGGGATGGGCTATGTTCACTTATTTTCATTTTAATAAAACCTTCAAATAATAGTATATTAATTATTCTAGATTTTATTTTTTAGTAGATATGAATAATATAAAATAACGATATTAATGCTATTTTCTGGTTTTTCGGTGATGTTGAAGCAAAAATGGCTCTATATCAAAGATATAAAGCCATTATGCAATTGCGGTCTTACCAAAGTGGTGAGACTAATATCGGTTAACGAGTACCGTACACGACAATCGTTTTACCGTGTGCGGAGATCAGATTTTGGTCTTCTAGCATTTTCAAAATGCGACCAACGGTTTCGCGTGAACAACCAACGATTTGGCCAATTTCTTGGCGAGTGATCTTAATTTGCATCCCATCTGGATGCGTCATCGCATCGGGCTGTTTCGCTAAATTAAGCAGAGTTTGTGCAATACGGCCTGTCACATCAAGGAAAGCAAGGTTACCTACTTTTTCTGAGGTGGTTTGCAGGCGACTTGCCATTTGCGCAGAAAGGCGCATAAGAATATCAGGATTGACCTGAATAAGTTGACGGAATTTTTTGTAAGAAATTTCAGCGACTTCGCAGGCACTTTTTGCTCTAACCCAAGCTGAACGTTCTTGTCCTTCTTCAAATAACCCTAGTTCACCAATGAAATCTCCCTGATTTAAATAGGAGAGGATCATTTCTTTGCCTTCTTCATCTTTGATTAAAACAGCCACTGAGCCTTTAACGATATAGTAAAGGGTTTCTGCTTTTTCACCCTGATGAATCAGAGTGCTCTTGGATGGATATTTATGAATATGGCAGTGTGACAAAAACCATTCAAGAGTAGGGTCTGTTTGTGGCTTGCCGAGAACCATTAGCGTTATCCTCTGTATGTTAATACAGCCATTCAGTTAATTGTAACGAGAACGGCTGGTTTTTAAAGTCACTAGCTTAGCATATTAATTCGCATTATAGAGCAAGTTAATACCAACACTATAATATTATCAATTGAAACCTTGAGTTTTGATCTTAACCCTATCAGGTGGAACTTTGTTTGTAACATATTCAACCGAGAAAGTCTTGCTTTTATCGGTTCAGCATCTTAAAGCAGCTATTTGATTGAAAGTATTTATGCAACAATGTTATCTTTTAGAAAATATTTTCCTAGGGGAATTAAATATGGAAGCAAGAGTTAAATGGGTTGAAGGTCTCTCATTTTTAGGAGAATCAGCATCAGGCCATCAAGTTATGATGGATGGCAATTCAGGTGATAAAGCTCCAAGTCCAATGGAAATGGTGTTAATGGCGGTTGGGGGGTGTAGTTCAGTGGATGTTGTGTCTATTCTACAAAAAGGCCGCCATGACGTAAAAGGTTGTGAAGTTAAATTAACCTCACAACGCCGCGATGAAGCTCCACGTTATTTTACCCATATCAACTTACATTTTATTGTAACTGGAACGGATTTAACGGAAAAAGCGGTTGAACGTGCAGTTCAACTTTCGGCTGAAAAATATTGCTCAGTCTCTTTAATGTTAGAAAAAGCGGTTAAAGTTACCCACAGTTTTGAAACCCAGAATCAATAATTTATTTATTAATTATATAATTTTTTTAATTCATGATGCTTATTTATTAAATAATAATAAGCATCATCGGCGCTTAATCGTGTTTCTGCTTTATTAATTTTTCAACGAGAGGTGTCATAATTAATTCCATGGCTAAGCCTAATTTACCGCCAGGCACAACAATAGTATTCATTGCTGATATAAATGAGCCGTTTAACATGGACAGTAAATATGGGAAGTCAATTTGTTCTAGCCCCCTAAAACGGATCACAATAAAACTTTCATCTTGTGAAGGGATCGCTTTCGCAGAAAATGGGTTTGATGTGTCGACAGTGGGGACGCGTTGGAAATTAATATGCGTACGTGAAAATTGCGGCGTAATATAGTTGATGTAATCCCCCATTGAACGAACGACGGAGTCCATGACGGCTTCACGTGAATGGCCGCGTTCGGTCGTATCGCGGATCAACTTTTGAATCCATTCAAGGTTAACAATTGGTACAACGCCCACCAATAAATCAACATGTTGTGCAACATCATTTTCTGGCGTCACCACCCCGCCATGCAAGCCTTCATAAAAAAGAATATCACTGTTCGCAGGCAGGGACTCCCATGGCGTAAATGTACCGGGTTGAAGCCCATACGGTACCGCTTCATCATAGGTATGCAGGTACTTACGCGATTTACCATTACCATGTAAGCCATACTCTAACAGTGTCTGCTCTAATAAGGCGAAGTCATTGGCTTCTGGACCAAAGTAGCTGATATGGCGGCCTTGCTCTCTCGCCTTGCGAATAGCCATGTCCATTTCAGGCCGAGTATAACGATGGAAACTATCACCTTCTAAGGTTGCGGCTTGAATATTTAATTGGTGGAATATTTTACGAAATGCCAGACTTGTTGAGGTGGTTCCAGCACCACTAGAACCGGTAATTGCAATAATGGGGTGCTTTTTTGACATCGTGGACTCCCTGTGTTGCGTTACGTCCACGCTGTTTAAGCCATGAGCGAAACGGGGTTACGGGCGAAACTGATTTTTAGGCATAAAATTAACAGATTCGTGCAATTCTGACCAGACTAGCACAATTTCCCCAGAAACTAACAGCCGTTTCACATCATCCACTTTCTGCTGTAACGTCTTTTCATGCTCGCCGTAATCCGTTCCTTCACGGAGCACATAAGCTTCAATTAGGTTTTCCAAAGTTTCAGGTGCTAAATCTTTCCAAGGAATAATCATGATTGTTTATCCAAATACGGTGTTAGCCACTGTGGAATACGTTTCTCTAGCCACATTTCTGGCTTTCTTAAACTACCACTAACAAAACCAACATGCCCACCATGCTCTGTCATTTGGTATTCAATATTAGCAGGTAAACGTGAGATATCTGGCACGACTTCAGGTGCCATAAAAGGGTCATCTTTTGCGTGAATAATTAATGTTGGTTTTGTAATACGAGGCAGCCTTGGTAATGCACTGCATTTCTGGTAATAGTCGGTCGCATTCTCAAAACCATGAATTCTTGCGGTGATCACATCATCAAATTCACGAATACGTTTTAGCTGCTTTAATTGTAGCAAATTAAGCGGTAATGAACCCGGGTAGCGAACGAGTTTACGTGTTGCGTTACGCTTTAATCCATTAAGTAAATAGCGTTGGTAAAATTGAGAAAACCCTTTTTCCATACGGATTGAGCAAGGCTCTAGCATTAAAGGTGCGGAAACAACAACACCTGCATCAATATCGGCGTCATCACCATTTTCTGCTAAATAGCAGGCTAACATATTGCCACCAAGAGAATAACCAACAGCCGCTGTCGGAACATCCCCCCAAGTCTGCTTTAACCAATGCAAAAAGTAACGTGCATCACTGGTTTCGCCAGAGTGATAGATCCGTTTTTGGCGGTTAGGCTCGCCGCTGCAACCGCGAAAATGCATAATCACACCCAGCCATCCCTGCTTTTGGGCACTTTCAAGCATCCCATGCGCATAGGGGCTTTTAAAGTTACCTTCTAAGCCATGAAAGATGACTAAACGAGGTTTTTTGCTTGCCTGTTCGGGAGCTTCACTCCATGCAAGATCAATAAAGTCGCCATCAGGTAGCTCTAGCCGTTGCCAAATTGGTTTGATTTTCGGCGTTCTACGAAAAATTCTTGGCAATAATGTTTGAAGATGTGGATTTTTAGCCCAATTAATAGGGCGAAAGTTTTCTGACATAGCCTTAATTTAATTTAGTAATTCCCTTGTAGGGCACATAACATACTGTTATTTTTTTATGATGCAAGTATGCTCAATTTTTGAGGATTGATTATAAATGAGTCTAGGGCTGGTTTTTTCTCTTTTTACATTTCTATTCATTGCAGCAATAACACCTGGCCCTAATAACATGCTATTAACATCAAGCACGGCAAATTATGGGTTTCGTCGCAGTATTCCCTTATTATTAGGGATTATGTTAGGCATGCAATCAATACTTTACCTCTCCGCTTTCGGTGTTGCAGCGCTTTTATTGCTTTATCCTGCTTTGCATGTGGCGATGAAAATCGCGGGTAGTACGTACCTATTGTGGTTAGCATGGAAAACCGCTACGGCTCGTTATTCGCCACTAAAAACAGAAACGACAGCAACAAAAAATATCAAATGGTATCAAGGTGGTTTGTTACAATTTTTAAATCCTAAAGCATGGATGATGGGGTTAGGTGCTGTGGGGAGCTATAGTCTACCCGGAGAACTGTTTGTGCAATCCATTATCATCATGAGTATTGCGGTGGTTACCGTTAATTTTGTGGCAGGGCTAATCTGGATGGCGGGCGGAGCGTTGATCGGCCATTTTCTAAAAAGTCGCAGAGCGTGGTTTATTTTCAACTTAGTGATGGGGCTATTAACCGCGGCGTGTGTGCCATTAATTTGGCTCGAATAAAAAAGGGGGGATAGACAACCCCCCATTGCATTGATTGGCTTTATGTTAAATCGATATTTTTGCTGCCAAATAAGTAAGTGAAAATAAATCCACATACATAAGCAACAGCAATACCACCAACATACACAGCCATTCCAGCAAATACGCCTTGGGCTGATGTCATTAGCGGAATGGCGACAAGACCCGATGGCCCGAATACGGTATTAAGCCCGACAGGTAACCCCATCCAAGCGATTAGCCCAATGAAGAAACCACCCGCAGCCCCCCCCAAGCAAGCCGTTACAAAAGGTTTTACTCGAGGCAAGGTGACACCATAAATCAGCGGTTCGCCGATACCGAGGAAACCCGGAATGATAGCGCCACGAATTTGATTACGTAAGATAGAGCCTTTCTTCGCTTTCGCATAGAGCGCTAATGCTGCACCGACTTGTCCTGCCCCCGCCATTGCTAAAATAGGGAATAGGGAGTTGAAGCCTTGTGCATCCACTAGGGCAAAATAGACGGGAACAAACCCTTGGTGTACACCAAACATCACCGCAATCAAGAATAAACCCGCTAATATTGCCGTTCCGAAAGGATTACCGTTTAAGTGCATAAACAGCCATGACATGCCATTAAATAACCAGCTTCCTAGTGGCATAATGACAACATAAGCGGCAGCACCAACAATAAGCAACGTGATGGTTGATGTTAAAATCATATCGAGGTTAGAAGGAATGATTTTACGGACTTGTTTTTCAACCGATGCACCGAAAATACAAGCGATTAACACGCCAATAATGCTACCACGCGGGTCGATATCCCAACCAAAGAAGTTGGTCATTCCAGAAAAGACCCCTGAAGTGGCATTTGGGTCATAACCAAGGACGAATAGTGCAGCGATGATAGCACCATTGACGCCACTTCCACCGAATGCTTTTTGCGCGTTATAACCAATCAGAATACTTAAAAAGCTAAATAGCCCCTTACTAAACACTGACATATACAGGATCAGATGAACTGCGAATGTCTGTTGTTCAGGCGACTTCGGTAAACCCCCAGGGTAAAGGGTTTGAGTTGCTAACGTAGCAAAACCGAGTAATAAGCCTGCTGCAATAAAGCCCGGAATAAGAGGGGTAAAAATGGTCGCAAACTTAGATAAAAAACGATGAATTGCACTTGTTTGCTTTTGCTTCATTTGCTGTTTATTGGATGAAGCGAGGGCATTTAAGTTATTTTCTAATGATGTATCGATGTTAGAAAAGAAACCAGATTCATCGCTTTCTAAGAGCTGATTCATGAGATCAGAGGCGGTTTGTGCTTTGCCGGGGCCGAGTACAATCTGCAATTGATCTTCACTTTCAATCACACCAAGAACGCCGGGGATCTGTTTAATTGCTGTTTTATCGACAAGTTGGTCATTGTTGAGGGTCAAACGTAAACGTGTCATACAGTTTCCTGCATGACGAATATTTTCACTACCCCCGACATTTTGCAGGATTGCCTGCATCATTTCTTTTGTTATTTTAGCCATGCCATTTACCCTATCAGTTCCCGTGTATTAAACGGACTTTGCGACATTAAGAGCTGTACGAATAAAACCTTGGTTGTCCGATAGCAATTGACGCGCTTCCTGAGCATCAAGCCCAGATAAGATCATCAAAATTGCAGTTTTACAGTGTCTTTGGCATTGTTGTAGTGCTAGCTCCGCAGTTTGCCTGTCACACTCAGTTGCCTCCATGACAATTTTGACTTGTCTCTCAACCAATTTGGCATTGGTTGCCTCAACATCCACCATTAAATTACCGAAAACCTTTCCGATACGGATCATGGCGCCAGTCGTGATCATATTGAGCACCAGTTTTTGTGCAGTACCTGCTTTCATACGTGAAGAGCCAGTCACGACTTCAGGCCCGACAATAGGGGTGATGGCGATATCGGCAGCATTTGCGACAGGGCTATTCGGATTACAGCTGATTGAAGCGGTAACTGCGCCGACCTTGCGCGCATAAGCCAGTGCCCCGAGTACATAAGGTGTACGCCCACTTGCCGCGATACCCACTAAAACATCTTTATCGTTAAATTGAATATTAAGCAGGTCTTGCTCACCCAGCTCTGGCTTATCTTCGGCATTTTCCACAGCGCGAAAAATAGCTTGGTGACCGCCAGCGATTAAGCCGACCACCTGCTCATGAGGTGTACCGTAGGTAGGAGGGCATTCACTGGCATCTAAAATTCCTAAACGGCCAGAAGTGCCAGCACCAACATAAATTAAGCGGCCACCATTAAGAAATGCTTGGGCCACCTTATCGACAAGTTGGGCAACTTGCGGCAGGACTTTCTCAACCGCTAAAGGCACTTGCTTGTCTTCGTTATTAATGACTTGCAACATATCGATGGTCGACAGTTGATCGATATTGGTGCTCGCGGCGTTACGGCTTTCAGTTACCATTCTGCTTAAGTCAATGGTCATAATAAATTACTCCTACCTCAGTTAATGAGGCGATATTAAGGAATTATTTATTCTAGTGATGTGATAATGATCACGGCGTTCTCTATTCTGAATTGCCAATATGAAAGAATATTTTCGGATAATTTAGATTGCTTAAATAAATTACTTATTGAATTTAAAGGATTAAAACTAAGTAATGAAGTTATTCTAATAGGAATAATTTATTTTTTATTATATTCAACAAATAAGGAATTAAGGATGACTTTACTGGATACCATCACTTGTTTGCTGCCAAGACTTGCGGAAAACCAACGTAGGATCGCTCAGTTTATTCTTGAGAAGCCAGAGCGTGTACTGAGCTTATCGTCACAGCAGTTAGCGGAAACATTAAATGTGAGCCAATCCGCTGTGGTGAAATTTAGCCAAAAAGTCGGTGTCAAAGGGTATCCAGCATTGAAGTTAGCGTTAAGTGAGATCATCGGACGGCAGCAATTTGATGAGGCCAATCCGCATACGGCGTTGCATAACCGTATCACGCAAAATGATAACTTGATGGTAGTTGCACAAAAATTAGCATTAGAAAAAAATTATTCGATTACTGAAACAACTCGCCATATCGATTTCAAACTGTTTGAAAAAATTGTGGATGCCATTGATAAATCCCAGCGTGTACAAATTGTTGGCATTGGCGGCTCGGGGTTAACCGCGAAGGATTTAAGCTATAAATTACAAAAGATAGGCATTACCACATTGGTGGAATCCGATCATCATGTGCAAATTGCTGCAGCGTTGACATTGACCCCACAAGATACACAGATTGTCATTTCTTTTACGGGCAAACGTAAAGACATGCTGACCGCCGCGAGTATTGCGCGTAAGCAAGGCGCGAATGTGATTGCAATCACCCGTAGCCGGCTGTCACCGCTTGCTCAATTAGCTGATTATGTGCTTGAGAGTATCGCGGAAGAAAATGAATGGCGCAGTTCATCGATTTCCTCACGCACAGCACAAAATACCTTAACCGATCTGCTGTTTATGGCGCTATTACAAAAACGTGAAGCACGGGCGAAAATGTTGGTGATGAATGCGCGAGTCATGATCAACAGGCTAGATGAATAAAAATAAAGCTGTTTTTTATCAATTAGTAATCCGCTTGTTTTTGCAAAAAGTACCTATTTGCGTTAAGACTAATGTAGTGAGTGAATAATTTGACGTAATTTATAGGGGCATTATTAATGAGGGCACTAATTGTTTATACCGAGCTAACGGATAAAGATTCCGTGATTAGCCATGCCGTAGCAAGACTTGCCAGTGAGTTGAATGATGAGCATGTGGAAACTGTCATTATTCGTGACTTTGAAGATGGCCTCGCTTATATCCGTTCAAATACCAGTATTGATTGCTTGTTATACGGTCGCGATATGTCGGATCGTGACGAACAAATCCAAGCACATCGCTTAATTACGCAATTACACCGAAGGCAAGAAGATGTACCGGTTTTCTTGCTTAGTGACCGTGAAGAGGCATTGGTCGCCTTTGACCGCAATATGATGGAGCAAGTTGACGAGTTCGCATGGATATTGGAGGACTCTGCCGACTTTATTGCGGGTCGAGTACTTGCCGCTATCCAACGTTATCGCTCACAACTACTCCCGCCGCTCATGAAAAGCCTCATTAAATACAGTGACGTTCATGAATATTCATGGGCAGCACCGGGGCACCAAGGAGGTGTTGGTTTTACCAAAACGCCTGCTGGACGTATTTACCATGATTTCTTTGGTGAAAATCTCTTTCGTACAGATATTGGTATTGAACGGGTGGCAGTGGGATCGCTACTGGATCATACCGGTGCATTTGGTGAGTGTGAAAAAAACGCCGCTCGCATTTTTGGCGCCGACCAATCTTATTCCGTGGTGGTCGGTACGTCCGGCTCTAATCGGACAATTATGCAGGCCTGTATGACCGATGATGATGTGGTGGTGATTGACCGTAACTGCCATAAATCGATCGAGCAGGGCTTGATTTTAACGGGAGCAAAACCCGTTTATATGATCCCAAGTCGTAACCGTTACGGTATTATCGGGCCAATTTACCCAAAAGAAATGACCCCAGATGCGATTAAATTTAAAATCGCGGCTAACCCGTTAACGAAAGGTAAAGTAAAGCAAAAACCCGCTTATAGTGTGGTGACTAACTGTACTTATGATGGTGTCTGCTATAACGCACGTAAAGTGCAAGATTTGCTCGATGGCTCTTTAGACCGTATTCATTTTGATGAGGCTTGGTATGGTTACGCGCGCTTTAACCCGCTTTATCGTAACCACTTTGCCATGCGTGACGAAGAGCGGACAGAAAACGAGCCGACTATCTTCGCTACCCATTCCACCCATAAATTACTCAATGCGCTGTCTCAAGCATCGTTTATTCATGTGCGTAACGGGCGTAACGCCATTGACTTTAATCGTTTTAATCAAGCCTATCTAATGCACTCAACAACCTCACCGCTATATGCTATTTGTGCATCTAATGATATTGCTGCCGACATGATGGACGGCAATAGTGGACGTTCACTGACGGATGAAGTGATCCGAGAATCTATCGACTTTAGGCAATCTTTAGCCTACCTATATAAAGAGTTTCTCAATGATGATGAATGGTTTTTCAAACCTTGGAATCAGGAGATGGTGAAAGACCCCGCAACAGGGAAACGATACGCCTTTGAAGATGCACCTGTTGAATTATTGATGAGGGAACAGAGTTGTTGGGTAATGCACCCTGAAGATAAATGGCATGGTTTTAATGATATTCCTGATAATTGGGCCATGCTAGACCCCATTAAAGTGAGTATTCTTGCTCCCGGTATGGGAGACGATGGAAAGCTGTTAGATACAGGGGTTCCTGCCGCTCTCGTGACAGCATGGCTGAATCACTATGGCATTGTGCCAACAAGAACGACGGATTTCCAAATTATGTTCTTATTCTCCATGGGCATCACCAAAGGAAAATGGGGAACATTAGTTAATACGTTACTTTCCTTTAAACGCCATTATGATAACAACACTGCCTTGAAAAAGGTGTTACCCGAAGTCGTGGCGTCAGCACCTGAAATTTATGGTGAAATGGGATTACGTGATCTCGGCGATAAAATGTTTGCCTATCTACAAAAAAATAATCCGGGTGCACGATTAAATCAGGCCTATTCGCAATTACCTCAAGTGATGATGACCCCACGCGATGCCTATCAACAAATAGTCGCTAACCGTGTTGAAGCCGTACCCGTTGATCAGCTCACGGGGAGAGTGGCTGCAAACTCGATTATCCCTTATCCACCGGGGATCCCGATGCTCTTATCGGGGGAGAACTTTGGTGATGAAAATAGCCCGCATATTCATTATCTACGGAGTTTACAGGCATGGGATAGTGAATTTCCCGGGTTTGAGCATGAAACAGAAGGAACAGAAATTATTGATGGCCAATATTATGTGATGTGTGTGAAAACATGTGATGAATAAGCGATAAAAGATAGCCCGATATTAAATGGGCTATCTTAATCAAACAATTATGCGTTGGCCTCAAATTCGCTAGTCATGGTTTCAAGCTGCTCTTGCAACTCCATCCACGCCATTTCTACCTCTTCTAATGCGTTTTTTTGCTCCGTTTGCTTTTTCAGGCACTCGGTCAATTCAGCTTTACGCTCTTGCTCATAAATTGCAGCGTCAGATAATGTTGCTTCCAATTCTGCTAGCAGCGCTGAATGTTTCTCCATTTTCTTTTCCAACTCAATCAATTTTTTACGGATAGGCTGAGTTTGTTGGCGAAACTCTGCTTCTCGGCGCTTTTGATCTTTCCTATCTTGCGCAGTGACCGTTGCGTTATTGGTTGGTCGCTCTTTTTCTTGCAATTCACGAACCTGCTGCAACTCCAGTTTATTTTGCTCTGCTAGCCATTGCTGGTAATCATCTAAATCACCATCAAAAGGCTCTACTAAACCGTCGTGCACGAGATACAAATCATCCGTTGTTGAGCGTAATAAGTGCCTATCATGGGAAACGACAACTAATGCACCTTCAAAATCAATTAAAGCTTCTGTTAAGGCTTGGCGCATATCTAAATCAAGATGGTTGGTTGGCTCATCGAGTAGTAACAGATTAGGCCGTTGCCAAACAATCAATGCCAACACTAAGCGTGCTTTTTCCCCTCCAGAAAAACGCCCGCTAGGATCAGTAACTTGATCGCCTTTAAAACCAAACCCTCCCAAATAATCACGTAACTGTTGTTCAGTCTCTTGTGGCGCAATTCGTGCTAGGTGCTGTAAAGGGGATTCATCCGCATGCAAGTACTCAAGCTGATGCTGTGCGAAATAGCCGAGTTTAATCCCTTTCGCTAGCGATACTACGCCTTGCAGAGGCTGCAAATCACCTGCAAGTAGTTTAATCAGTGTCGATTTACCTGCGCCATTACGGCCCAATAAACCAATACGAGAGCCTGGTACTAAATTCAATTTGATTGAGTTTAGGATGACTTTATCACCATAACCCGCGCTGACTTTCTCCATTTTTAATAATGGATTTGGCAAACTCTCTGGCTGGCGGAATGAAAAATGAAACGGATTATCCACATGTGCAGGTGCCACCATTTCCATACGCTCTAACATCTTAATACGGCTTTGTGCTTGTTTCGCTTTGGTGGCTTTTGCTCTAAATCGGTCGATATAACTTTGTAAGTGAGCCGCTTTAGCCTGCTGACTCTCATAGAGAGATTGTTGCTGAGCGAGTTTCGTGGCGCGTTGACGTTCAAATGAGGAGTAGTTGCCCGTATATTCGAACATTGTTTCTTGTTCAATATGCAGCACTTTATCGATAATAGGATCGAGGAAGTCTCGGTCATGAGAAATTAATATTAATGTGCCGGGATAGCTTTTGAGCCATTTTTCTAGCCAAATAACAGCATCTAAATCAAGGTGGTTGGTCGGTTCGTCCAACAGCAAGAGGTCTGAGCGACATAGCAGCGCTTGAGCAAGGTTAAGGCGCATACGCCATCCACCTGAAAAAGATTTTACAGGCTCTTGTAACTGGTTTTGGCTAAAACCTAGGCCATGTAATAGGCTAGAGGCGCGAGAGCGGATGCTCCAAGCATTAATTGCATCAAGTTGACCATGCAAGGCC
This sequence comes from Providencia sp. PROV189, assembly GCF_028480065.1. Classification (NCBI taxonomy): domain Bacteria; kingdom Pseudomonadati; phylum Pseudomonadota; class Gammaproteobacteria; order Enterobacterales; family Morganellaceae; genus Providencia; species Providencia sp. PROV189. The sequence goes on along the minus strand of NZ_JAMPOG010000012.1, from coordinate 10,691 downwards.
GCGATTGCATTACCATCATTTTTTTCGTTGGCGAATTGTAGCTGTTGCTCAAGCGCACGAAATTCGCGATCACCATCAATGACATATTCTAGAGCAGGAACATCCAGCGCAGGTGTTTCTTGATTAACCCATGCCAGTGACCATGTGCTGGGAAAGGTAGCTGAGCCTGCTTCTGCTTGTAATTCACCTTTGAGTAACGCAAGCAGTGTGGATTTGCCACAGCCATTTTTCCCCACGAGCCCAACTTTTTGACCGGGGTTAACTGTAGCGGTGGCATTGTCCAGAAGAACACGTACGCCACGGCGAATTTGTAAGGAAGAGAAAACAATCATAGCAGCCGTCAGTTGAAAATATGTTAAATTAAATAATGAATACCCTCAGATTTTCAACAAGCGTATGGCCATATGAAAATGACGGGGCGTAAAAATAAAAGCGCTTTACCAAAAGCTGCATGGTAACGGAAAATTATCCGTCTGACACGCCTTTGAGGAGGGAAAGATGTCAAATAAATTGAAAATACTGGTGCTCTATGCACACCCAGATCCTGATGAATCCGTCGCCAATAAAGCTTTACTCAAAGCCGTTGAGGATTTAGAACATGTCACAATTCATGATCTGTATGCGACGTATCCTGACTATTTTATTGATGTGACGGCAGAGCAAAAATTGTTATGCCAGCACGACATTATTGTATTTCAACACCCACTTTATACCTATAGCTGTCCGGCCTTATTAAAAGAGTGGTTTGATAGGGTATTAACTCGCCGTTTCGCAACGGATATGGGATATCAAAAGCTAAAAGGGAAATATTGGCGTTCCATTATTACTACAGGGGAACCTCAAGAGGCCTATCAATACGGAGGGTATAACCATTACCCTTTGAGCGATATTTTACGGCCTTTTGAATTAACGGCAGCGATGTGTGATATGCAATGGTTAGAGCCAAGTGTGATTTATGCAGCACGTCGGCAAGATAAAAAACAGTTACAACAGATTATTGCGGGATATCGCGAATGGATTCAACAGCCGCTACAAATTGGGGGGCTATCCTAATGGGGCAACTCGATATCTTTGAATCTGTGATTATTTTCTTGTGTGCTGGTGTAGTGATGGTGCCCATCGCACAAAAAATTCGTTTAGGGGCGGTACTGGGTTACCTTCTCGCAGGGATTGTGATCGGGCCATTCGTATTTGGCTTTATCCATAACGTTGACGATATTCTCCATTTCTCAGAAATGGGCGTTGTCTTTTTGATGTTTCTGATTGGATTGGAACTGAAACCATCCAAACTGTGGGAGCTACGCCGCTCAATTTTTGGGGTAGGAACGGCTCAAGTCGTTGTGACGGCTGCTTTAATGGCAGGTTTACTCTTTTTAGCTAAGTTCTCTTGGCAAGCTGCCGTTGTGGGTGGTCTTGGTATGGCGATGTCATCAACCGCAATGGCATTGCAACTCATGAACGAAAAAGGGATGTCCAACAAAGAGAGCGGGCAGCTAGGGTTTTCGGTTTTGCTATTCCAAGATATGGCGGTGATCCCGATAATGGCGTTGATCCCACTGTTAGCCGGCGATACAGCAAGTAATGATTGGTATCGTATAGGGATAAAAGTGGTGGCATTCGCTGGCCTTTGGGTTGTAGGACGCTATCTGTTACGCCCAATGTTCCGTCTTGCTGCAAAATCTGGCGTACATGAAATTTTTACCGCGGCGGCATTGCTCGTGGTGCTTGGCTCTGCACTGATTATGGAAAGCCTTGGCTTCTCTATGGCATTAGGTACGTTTATGGCTGGTGTAATGCTGGCGGAAACGGAATTTCGTCATGAATTAGAGATCAATATAGAGCCATTTAAAGGGCTATTATTGGGGCTATTTTTTATCTCAGTAGGGATGTCGTTAAATTTACAAGTCCTTTGGTCATACCTACCGCAAGTTTTGCTTGGGGTGTTGGCTTTAGTCACGGTTAAAGCATTGGTTTTATATATCTTAAGTTGGATAGCAAGATTACGCGGTGGCGCGAGAGCTCAGTTTTCAGGGGTATTAAGCCAAGGTGGTGAATTTGCTTTTGTTATTTTTGCGACCGCCTCTGGGGCAAGCGTGATTGATGAAAGGCAAATGGATTTACTGTTAGTCGTCGTCACCTTATCTATGATGACGACGCCACTTGTGATGCAGTTGATAGATGCCTACCTCAACTACCGTTATAATCGCCAGCCAACGTCCACGGAGAAGCCCTTTGTGGAAGATAACGACCCACACGTTATTTTGGTTGGCTTTGGGCGGATGGGGCAAGTCGTCGGGCGTTTATTGATGGCGAACAAAGTTAAAATTACGGTACTTGAGCAGGATGTCACGGCAATTAGTACCATGCGCCGTTATGGTTATACGGTGTATTATGGGGATGCGCGCGAATTACAACTGCTACGCTCTGCTGGGGCAGATAAAGCGAAGGCGATTGTGATCACGAGCGATGTTCCCGAAGAGGTCATGGAAATTGTTCATTTATGCCAAGAAAATTTCCCTAACCTGCATATTATTGCTAGGGCGAAAGGGCGCGTTGAAGCCCATGAATTATTGCAAAGCGGCGTTAAAGATTTCAGCCGTGAAACGTTCTCCAGTGCGCTAGAGCTTGGCAGCAAGGCGTTAATCAGTACGGGAATGCACCCTCATAAAGCCTATCGTGCAAAACAGCATTTTAGGCGCTTAGATATGCGGGTATTAAGAGAGATTATCCCTGAAAATGAAGGGGATAGTGGTCAAATTTCCCGTGTGAAAGAGGCTCGTAGAGAATTAAATGAGCTGTTCGAAAAAGAGATGCTTAGAGAGCACCGCCAGCCTCATAGCTGGAATCACGATGAATAAAGGATAGGACAATGTCGTCAACACGTAAGCGATTTATTGCAGGGGCAACATGCCCTAAATGTCAGTCACAAGACACTCTTATGATGTGGCGTGAAGATAAAATTGATGTCGTCGAATGTGTGAATTGTGGGGATCAGCAGCGCCAAGTTGACGATAGTGCAACGCCTCATGTACGCAAGCAGGAACAAGTTATCGGAATTTTTACACCTGAGTAAGAGAATTTTGTCAATTCTCAATACAGCCGTCTTGTTTTCCGGTACAATTAGCAAAATTTTTTCCCCCTCTATGGGTAGTAGGAGATGTCATGAAAGTAGCAAACGATTTGGTAGTCAGCTTGGCTTATCAAGTAAGAACAGAAGACGGTGTTTTAGTTGATGAGTCCCCGGCAAATGCGCCACTCGACTATCTACATGGCCGTGGTTCTTTAATTTCAGGTTTGGAAAAAGCGCTAGAAGGCCGTGCGGTGGGTGATCACTTTGACGTTGAAGTGGCATCAGACGACGCATATGGTCAATACGATGAAAATTTAGTTCAGCGTGTTCCAAAAGATGTGTTTATGGGCGTTGAAGAACTACAAGTTGGTATGCGCTTCTTGGCTGATACAGATATGGGACCAGTGCCAGTTGAAATTACCGGTATTGAAGGTGATGAAGTGATCGTTGATGGTAACCACATGTTGGCTGGCCAAAACCTAAAATTCAATGTTGAGATCATCGCAATTCGTGAAGCAACAGAAGAAGAATTAGCTCATGGTCACGCACATGGCGCTCACGGTCATGATCATGACCATGAAGGGGGTTGCTGTGGCGGTGGTCACGGTCATAGCCATGGCGAAGAAGGTGGTTGCTGTGGTGGTGGCGAAGGTCACGGACATGGTCACAAACACGGCGGTTGTGGCTGCCACTAATTAATCAATATTAAAAAAAGGAAAGCATTGAAATAGCTTTCCTTTTTTGTTTTTATAATGGGTGAAAACTTAATAGTGTGGCGGTGGTGTTTCTTCTTCAGGCCTCGCAAGATGCGAGGATTGTGATGATTTTAGTCTTTCAGCCACAATACGGATATGCTCTTGTAATTTAGACAGTTGCATTTGTTGGTCCGTAATGACTTGGTTGAGCTGTTCTATCGTTACCTCTTGAAAAGCAACTTTGCTTTCCAAAAGCTCAAGGCGTTGTTCAAAAGCGTCCGATGAATCCATTTAGTGGCTCCTTATGGTTTTTCATCATAAAAAAATCATCATAATAACTGAACATTACAAATCAATAGATAAGTTTTAGTTAAAAGGATAGGCGTTGAAACCTCTTTTTGTTAATGTTGTCTAAGTAGTCAATTCTGTTGCTTACTATTCTATACTAAAGATTATGAAGTAAGTAACAACGCATACTTATAATAGATATCGGAGATTAGGATGAAATCACTGTTTAAGGCAAGTCTTCTGGCAACGACATTGGCGCTAGCTTTCGGAGCACCACAAGTTATGGCCGCTGAAACGACAACGAAAGCGCCAACAAGTAGCGCATTTAAATCAGCCGAAGAGCGTAATGCCTATGCGTTAGGGGCATCTTTAGGCCGCTATATGCAAAACTCACTGGATGAGCAGAAAAATATTGGTATCAATTTAGATAAAGCGCAACTGCTTGCAGGCGTTCAAGATGCGTTTAACAACAAAAGTAAAATGACGGATGCAGAAGTTGAAGAAACTTTGCGTCAGTTTGAAGGCCAAGTGAAAGAAGCAGCTGAAAAAAAAATGAAAGATGAGTCAGCGGCTAACGAAAAAGCAGGTGCTGAATATCGTGAAAAATACGCGAAAGAAAAAGGCGTAGTGAAAACGAAATCTGGTCTGTTATACAAAATTGAAAAAGAAGGTACTGGCGCTAAACCTAAAGCAGATGATACCGTTGTTGTTCATTATAAAGGTACATTAGTTGACGGTACTGAGTTCGATAGCTCATATTCACGCAATGAACCTCTGACAATCCCACTGAATTCAGTGATTAAAGGTTGGACCGAAGGTCTAGTTAACGTGAAAAAAGGCGGGAAAATCCAGTTAGTGATCCCTGCAGAATTGGCGTACGGTGAAAATGGTGTTCCAGGTATTCCTGCTAACTCCACACTGGTGTTTGATGTTGAATTGTTAGATATCAAGCCAACAGGCAAATAACTTTTAAGCAGTAGTTTAAAAAACCCAGCATTGTCTGGGTTTTTTACGTTAAGGCGGGATCAACTTATTTTTTGCGAAGAAAAAGTTAAACAAGATATAATAAATAATTAGTTGATTATGCTGACATATTTAAGAAAAGCCATCTGGAATTTGATTTCGAATAAGTTTATTGATTATTTGCTAAAAATAATGCTTATTTTGTTTAAAACTTGTGATAAAACAAACTGTCTTGCATGCAATCGCTTGACGGCAGCGCCCCGTAGTTTTAACTTCACTATATAACGTTTTATTATTTTTTCGCCTTATTTACTGACGCTTTATAATGAAATGCAGGCAAAAGCCTCTAACAATTAACGCCTCATTAGTCAGATTGGTGAATTTTCGTACACTTGAAGGATGGTGTTTAAAAATGTCTAACTCAGTACTTTCAAATGATCACAGTGATATTAATTTACTTAATAATGAGCCTTTCACCCAAACCGATCATGAAATTCTAAAATCGTATGAAGCGGCCGTTGATGGCTTAGCTATGTTGATAGGTGCACATTGTGAAATTGTCCTTCATTCTCTGGAAGATTTAAAATGTTCAGCCGTCAGAATAGCCAACGGGCAACATACAGGGCGTAAAATTGGTTCACCAATCACGGATCTTGCATTGCGTATGCTGCATGACATGGCTGATGAAGAATCTAATGTATCAAAAGCCTATTTCACCAAGGCTAAAAGCGGCGATTTAATGAAATCGGTCACGATTGCCATTCGTAACCGCAATCAGCGTGTCATTGGCTTACTGTGTATTAACATGAACCTTGATGTACCATTCTCAGAAATCATCAAAAGTTTTGTCCCTGAAGAGAAGCAAGATGTGACTTCAGACGTTAACTTTGCCTCCTCAGTCGATGATTTGGTTGCACAAACATTAGAATATACGATTGAAGAAGTTAGCTCTGATCGTAATGTGTCAAATAATGCGAAAAATAAACAGGTTGTCCTGAATCTTTATGAAAAAGGGATTTTTGATATCAAAGATGCGATAAACCAAGTTGCAGATCGCCTAAATATCTCTAAACATACTGTTTATCTCTATATTCGCCAGTTTAAGAGTGGGGAATGAACACACAACCTCTAACATACTGTTTGCTGGTGACCGGGCCTGCTTATGGTACTCAGCAAGCCGCGAGTGCTTACCAATTTGCTCATGCCCTTCTTGAAGAAGGGCATTGTTTAAAAACACTGTTTTTTTACAGTGAAGGTGTTACAAATGCGAATGCGCTCACTTCACCTGCCAATGATGAATTTAATTTAGTGAAAGCATGGCAACAGCTTGCTCAAAAGTCGGGTTGTGAAATGCATATCTGTGTGTCTGCTGCATTGCGCCGTGGTGTGGTCGATAAAGAACAAGCTGAGCTACTCTCCCTTGCTGTCAGTAACCTCGGTGATGGCTTTATCATGAGCGGATTAGGCAGTTTGGCAGAAGCAATGATGACGGCAGATCGTACAATCCGTTTTTAGGGCTTCCTCGTTCTACTGTAAAACTAGCATGATATTGCAGTAGAAATGGTGACGTTCGTGGGGGATCCGTGCGAATGATGCCGTTACCTCAATTCCTAGCCGCATTTCGAATTATTTAGAGCAGATATGAAAAAATTCGCTTTTGTTTTTACATCAATGCCTCATGGAAATGCCAGTGGCCGAGAAGGGTTAGATGCCTTATTGGCGACATCAGCACTGACGGAGGATATTTCCGTGTTTTTCTTGTCGGATGGTGTGTGCCAGTTACTGGCAAATCAAAATCCCACTGAAATTTTAGCGCGGGACTATATTTCTACCTTTAAAATTTTGCCGCTTTACGATATCGACAATATTTACATTTGCTCTGATTCTTTAAAGGAAAGAGGAATTTGCGAAGAGAGTCGATGGATTGTGGACGCGAGTGTCATCAATTCGACACAAATTCGCGATAAATTATCCAAATGTGATGTTGTGCTTAAATTTTGATCTGTTGTAGGATCTTTTCTATGCTTTATACTATAGCAACTTCACCTTTTCATTGTGATTTCACGGCCATTTTGCGGCTGATTGCGCCAGATGATGCGGTATTACTGATACAAGACGGTGTGATTGCCGCGGTAAGTCAATCGACTCATTTACGTGAACTGCAACAAAAAGGTGCGCGAGTCTACGCATTAGATGCAGATGTTAATGCCCGCGGCTTGCAGAATATGATTTCAGAGCAGGTGTCTTTAGCCTCATATCGAGATTTTGTACAGCTCACAGTGAGTCATAAACAACATTTTGCCCTATAAAAGGGTTAAAAGTTGTATATTTCTTGACACCTGAGTCAGTCAGCAATAAAATTTCGCGTCCTCGTGTATCGTCATGTTGGCGAACGAGGTCGAAAATCCGTGTTTACGAAGCAAAAAAACCAGGAGCTTTTTTAATAATGGCAACTATTAATCAGCTGGTACGCAAATCACGTAGCTCGAAAGTTGTTAAAAGCAACGTTCCAGCACTGGAAGCTTGCCCGCAAAAACGTGGCGTATGTACTCGTGTATATACCACCACTCCTAAAAAACCAAACTCAGCACTACGTAAAGTATGCCGTGTTCGTTTAACTAATGGTTATGAAGTTTCTTCCTACATCGGTGGTGAAGGCCACAACTTGCAGGAACACTCCGTAATCCTGATCCGTGGCGGTCGTGTTAAAGACTTGCCAGGTGTGCGTTATCACACCGTTCGCGGTGCACTGGACTGCTCTGGTGTTAAAGACCGCAAACAAGCCCGTTCTAAATACGGTGCTAAGAAACCTAAGGCTTAATGGTTCTCCGTTAAGTAAGGCCAAACATTTTTAAACTTAATGTCAAAATACTCGAATCGAGTTTTGGGCAAACCTGAATTAAAAACGGAGTAATATCCATGCCACGTCGTCGCGTAATTGGTCAACGTAAAATTCTTCCAGATCCTAAGTTCGGATCAGAATTACTGGCCAAATTTGTGAACATCCTGATGGTAGACGGGAAAAAATCTACTGCTGAAGCAATCGTATATAACGCGCTTGAGACCCTGGCTCAGCGTTCTGGTAAGAGTGAACTTGATGCATTCGAACTTGCACTAGACAACGTGCGTCCGACTGTGGAAGTTAAATCCCGCCGTGTTGGTGGTTCAACTTACCAAGTTCCTGTAGAAGTTCGTCCGGTTCGTCGTAATGCACTGGCAATGCGTTGGATCGTTGATGCTGCTCGTAAACGCGGTGATAAGTCAATGGCTCTGCGCCTGGCAAACGAATTATCGGATGCAGCTGAAAACAAAGGTTCTGCTGTTAAGAAACGTGAAGACGTTCACCGTATGGCAGAAGCTAACAAGGCGTTCGCTCACTACCGTTGGTAATTTCACCACGTTAGTGTTTCTGAGGGTAGCTTTCTGCTACCCTTTAAATGATGAATTGAACGCCCACGAGAGAGGAAAAAATGGCTCGTCAAACGCCCATATCACGCTATCGTAACATCGGTATCAGTGCACACATCGACGCCGGTAAAACAACAACTTCTGAACGTATTCTGTTTTATACAGGTGTAAACCATAAAATTGGTGAAACTCACGAAGGTTCTGCAACAATGGACTGGATGGAGCAGGAGCAAGAACGTGGTATTACTATCACGTCTGCAGCGACTACTGCATTCTGGTCTGGTATGGCAAAACAATTCGAACCACACCGTATTAACATTATCGACACCCCAGGACACGTTGACTTCACAATCGAAGTAGAACGTTCTATGCGTGTTCTTGATGGTGCGGTCATGGTTTACTGTGCAGTTGGTGGTGTTCAGCCACAGTCTGAAACAGTATGGCGTCAGGCTAACAAATATAAAGTTCCACGTATCGCGTTCGTTAACAAAATGGACCGTATGGGTGCAAACTTCCTGCGTGTTGTTGATCAATTAAAAACACGTTTGGCTGCAAACCCAGTTCCACTTCAACTGCCAGTTGGTGCTGAAGAAGGCTTCACCGGCGTTGTTGACTTGATCAAAATGAAAGCGATCAAGTGGAGCGATGAAGATCAGGGCGTTACCTTCGAATACGAAGATATCCCTGCAAACATGCAAGAACAAGCTGAAGAATGGCATAACTTCCTCGTTGAATCTGCTGCTGAAGCATCAGAAGAACTGATGGAAAAATATTTGGGCGGTGATGAACTGTCTGAAGAAGAGATCAAAGCGGCTCTTCGCCAACGCGTTCTTGCAAGCGAAATTATCCTGGTTACCTGTGGTTCTGCATTTAAGAACAAAGGTGTTCAGGCAATGCTGGATGCAGTTATTGAGTACTTACCATCTCCGACAGATGTACCTGCAATCAACGGTATTCTGGATGACGGTAAAGATACTCCAGCGGAACGTCACGCAAGTGACGATGAGCCGTTCTCATCTTTAGCATTTAAAATTGCAACTGACCCGTTCGTTGGTAACCTGACGTTCTTCCGTGTTTACTCTGGTTTTGTTAACTCAGGTGACACTGTACTGAACCCAGTTAAAGCTAAAAAAGAACGTTTTGGTCGTATCGTTCAGATGCACGCTAACAAGCGTGAAGAGATTAAAGAAGTTCGCGCTGGTGACATCGCGGCTGCTATCGGTCTGAAAGACGTTACTACAGGTGATACTCTGTGTGCGGTTGATGCACCAATCATCCTAGAACGTATGGAATTCCCAGAGCCAGTAATCTCTGTTGCAATTGAACCAAAAACTAAAGCTGACCAAGAAAAAATGGGTATCGCATTGGGCCGTCTGGCTCAGGAAGACCCATCATTCCGCGTATCAAGTGATGAAGAAACAGGTCAAACTATCATCGCTGGTATGGGTGAATTGCACTTGGACGTTCTGGTTGACCGTATGCGTCGTGAATTTAAAGTTGAAGCGAACGTTGGTAAACCACAAGTTGCTTACCGTGAAGCTATCACTGCGAAAGTTACTGATATCGAAGGTAAACACGCGAAACAGTCTGGTGGTCGTGGTCAGTACGGTCACGTGGTTATCGATATGTACCCACTTGACAAAAATGATAAAGACGGCGTTCCAATGGATTACGAATTTATCAACGAAATCAAAGGTGGTGTTATCCCTGGTGAATACATCCCTGCCGTTGATAAAGGTATCCAAGAGCAGTTGAAATCTGGCCCACTGGCTGGTTACCCTGTTGTTAACATGGGTATTCGTCTGCACTTTGGTTCTTACCATGATGTTGACTCATCTGAACTGGCATTTAAACTGGCGGCATCAATCGCGTTTAAAGATGGCTTCAAAAAAGCGAAACCTGTTCTGCTTGAGCCAATCATGAAAGTTGAGGTGGAAACACCAGAAGACTACATGGGTGACGTAATTGGTGACTTGAACCGTCGCCGTGGTCTGATTGAAGGTATGGATGACATGGCAACTGGTAAAATTGTCCGTGCACAAGTACCATTGTCAGAAATGTTTGGCTACGCGACTGACCTGCGTTCACAAACGCAAGGTCGTGCTTCATACTCAATGGAGTTCTTGAAGTACAATGAAGCACCAAACAACGTTGCACAAGCTGTTATCGAAGCTCGTAACGCTAAATAATCGGTTTTAATCGATTTAACTACTTTAATTAAGTTCCTTCTTCACAGTGAAGAAGGAACTCCATAAGGAATAGAGTCG